>CAMPGU010000182.1 GCA_946885645.1 uncultured Haloferula sp. | reverse complement strand
ACCATGGAATATCACGTTTCGGCGGACGGCATGCTCTCGGTTTACACCCCCGCGCGCACGGCGATGGTATTTGCGCCGGCGTGAAAAGCTCCCTGCTCAGAAGTCCCGCCGTCTGAACATCCACAGGGCAAGGCCGAGAATGGCGGCCTCGAATGCTAGCGAACTGCCGATGACCAGCCATGGGGAATTCCGCTTCAGATCGTCTTCGGCATTCCCGTCGAGCCCCTCCCCGGCGGCACTCTTCCTGGCGGCGGAAATGGCGGCTCCTCCGAGGTCCTGACCCTCGCGGAGAACAATCCAGCGGTCGAGCAAGGCAGTAGTCTCGCCGGTTTTCGGGAGGATCAGGTAAGGGATCCTCGCTACCTCGTGCGCCGCTTTCCACTGCTGCTGCTCCTCCGTGCTCAGCTTCCCGAGTTCAAAGGGATGCATGCCCCGGACGCCGGCATTGTAGGTCATCTGCTCCGCAAGCTGCGCGAGGAAGCAAAACAGCCAGAACAGCATCGTCATCAGCACCGCCGCCAGCACCGAACGGGTCTTGATCCCCACCAGCACCGTGACCGAGTAGAGATAGGAGAAGAGGAGCAATAGCAGCGGCACCGACCAGAACACGGAGGGAATCCACAGGCCGATCCGCAGCTTGATCGCGAAGAACACGATCACCGCGAAAAGAAGCGCCTGGATCCCCATGAACAGCAGCGCACCCGTGTATTTGTACAGGAACAATCTTGCCCGCGACAGCGGCTTCGAGAGCGAAACCCCCGCCGAGCCTTCCGCCATGAAATCGGGAAACACGGGCGCACAGGAAATGATCGCGATGATCACGGCGATCCACGAGAGCCACAGGCCGACGATGAACTTGCTGAAAATGCCGAGGTAGATCAATTCGGCACCCTTCGAGCCCTTCGCGGCGAATTCCTGATCGATCTGCCACGCGCCGAAGAAGAAGGTGATGCCCTTCTCATCGAAGCCGATGGACAGATAGATCAGGGCCACGAAGGCGGAAATTCCCAGCGCGATCCAAAACAGCGCGCGCGCCTTCAGCAGCCGGAAGGAATCCAGCAAGACCGTGGTGAAAGCCCTCATGCGGCCTCCTTTCCCTGGCCTTTCAACGCCTGCAGGAAGATCTCCTCCAGGGAGTATCTTGCCTCCTTGATCTCGCGGATCGTCACCCCGGCCGCGCGCAAAGCGTCGATCACCGGCTGCA
Organism: uncultured Haloferula sp.; assembly: GCA_946885645.1. The sequence goes on along the minus strand of CAMPGU010000182.1, from coordinate 6,998 downwards.
CGGGGGTCGCATCGTCGGCCTCCAAGGCGATGCTATCCCCGGCGACACTCAGGCCGCCCGAGGTCAGCCTGTCCCGTAGCTCCAGGGGCACCGGTCCCAGGGTACGGATCTCGTAGCGCCGTGCCCGCCGCGTCAGTTGGGCGACCGGGCCGGACTCGATCACCCTCCCCCGTGCCAGGATGGCCACCTGATCGGCCACTTGCTCCACTTCAGCGAGGAGGTGGCTGTTGACGAAAACGGTGCGCCCTTCGGCGCGCATGCGCTCGATCATCTTCCGGATCTCGATTCGGCCCTCCGGGTCCACGCCATCCGTGGGCTCATCGAGAAAGACCACTTCGGGCTCGTTCACCAGCGCCTGGGCCAGGCCGATGCGCTGGCCCATTCCCTTCGAGTAGGTGCCCACCTTCAAATGCGCCCAGCTTGCCGCGCCCACCAGTTCCAGCAGCGCCGGGATGCGTTTGCGGGTCTCCGCCGCGGAAGCTCCGGCCAGCCCTGCCGAATGCTCCAGCACCTGACGCCCCGTGAGGTAGCCCAGGAAGCGCGCGTGCTCGGGCAGATAGCCTACCTTTGCCAGCGTCTTACGATCGCCGATGCGTGCGCCAAGCATCGTGCCGCGGCATTCCGTGGGCCGCACGATCGTCAGCAGCACCTTCACCAGGGTGCTCTTTCCCGCTCCGTTCGGACCCAGCAGGCCGAAGACCGAGCCGCGGGGAACACTGAGCGAAACACCCGCGAGCGCCTCCGTCCCGCCATAGCGCTTGCGCACGTACTCGATATCCACTGCCGGGCCTGTCATGGGATCGAGAGTGGAGCGGGACGTGCGCATCCTGCCAAGTGGGAATCGGAAGCTGGATGGAACGCCCCCTCCTTTCTGACGTTTCCGTGACAAGGCCGCGCTCGCCGCTCCGTTCCGGTCATGGGCGTGGTGCCGCTTGCTTCACGCTCCGATTCATCCGATGAAACACCTGCTCTTAGCCTGTCTTGCCGCCGTGTCCTGCCTTTCCGCTGCCGATCTTCCCCTGCTCGTCGCCCACCGCGGCGCTTCCCACGCAGCACCGGAAAATACCCTCGCCGCCTTCAAGCTCGCCTGGAAGGAAGGCGCGGACGCGATCGAGGGCGACTTCCACTTGAGCTCCGACGGCAAGGTCGTGTGCATCCACGACTTCGACACGAAACGCGTGGCGGGAGAAAAATTGATCGTGGCCGAAACGCCGTGGGAACGGCTCTCCCGGCTCGACGTCGGCTCCTGGAAGGACCTCCGCTACAAGGACGAGCCGATGCCCCTCCTCCCGGACGTGCTGGACCTGCTGCCGCCGGACAAGAAATTCTTCATCGAGGTTAAGTCCGGTCCGGAAACCATCGGGCCCATCCGTTTGATCCTGGAAGAGAAGAAGGCCGATCCCGCCCGCGTCATCATCATTTCCTTCCACGACGATGTCATCCGGGAGAGCCGTGCGAAGATGCCGCAATATCAAGCGCACTGGATTTCCGACCTGAAGGAGTTCGACCAAGGCGACAAGGCTTCCTCCTACCGCCGGCGCCTCGACGCCACCGGCGCGCAAGGCTTCCATTTCCGAGCAAGCTCACCGGTCACCAAGACCTGGCTGGCGGCGCTGAAGGAGAAGCAGCTTCTCCTCACCTCGTGGACCGTCGATGATCCGGCGCTGGCGCGGAAAATGATCGGCTACGGCGTGAATCACATCACGACCAACCGTCCCGGGCCGCTTCGCGCGGAGCTGACGGCGCAATGAGCGGTCGCGAACACGCATCCCTCTAAAGGTGGAGCAACGGTCCATGACCGTTGCTCTTTTTGTCGCGTATGATAGACGCGGGACTCTCCCGGACGGCCGGTGTCGCGGGAGAGCCAATCACGGCGGGTATTTCTGTCATACAGATTTTCGATTTTCCCCTTCCATTCGGGAAAATTTTCCACCACCCCACCGTATCGAAATTTCCATGCGCCCGCACACCCTCTTCGCCATCGTCCTCGGCATCTTCCCGCTCGCCGCCCAGCAAGGCGATCGCAAGGAACACGGAAATATGGACCCGGTGGTTCCGGAAAAGGAGATCCCCGCCTCTCCCGTGCTTTCCGTCGAGGATGCCCTGAAAAGCTTCAAGATCGCGCCGGGCTTCGTGATCGAGCCGGTGGTGACGGAGCCGCTGGTGGAGAAACCCGTCTGCCTCGATTTCGATCCGGCCGGGCGGATGTGGGTATGCGAGATGCGCGGCTACATGCCGGACATCGATGGAAAGGGCGAAAGCGAGCCCCAGGGCCGCATCAGCGTGCTGGAAGACAGCGACGGCGATGGCAAGGCGGACAAGAAGACCGTCTTCCTGGAAAAGGTGCTGCTCCCGCGCGCGGTGGTCGTCTTCGACGACGGCGTCCTTTACCTCGATGAACACCGGCTCTTGTGGCAGAAGCGCGAGGGCCTGAAGGCGGTCGGCGAGCCCGATGTGGTCGATGCGAACTTCAACGGCGGGGGCAACGTGGAGCACAAGCCCAACGGCCTGATGCCGAACCTGGACAACTACCTGTACCTCGCGAAGTCCGACAAACGGATCAAGCGCGACGGCGGGAAATGGATGATCGAGCCCACCGCCTTCCGCGGCCAATGGGGGATCGCGCGCGACGACTACGGTCGTCTCTACCACAATCACAACTCCGCCTTCATGTTCGGGGAAAGCCTTGCACCGAACCTCCTGCAGGGGAACGCCGCGGTGAGGCTGAAGTACAACGACAATATCGCGCTTGGCAACAACCGCACCTGGCCCATCCGCGTGACGCCGGGCGTCAACCGCGCCTACATGTCGCGGGAAAACGGCTACACCGAGCAGACCCTCGATCCGAGGACCCACAAGCTCATCAATTGCACGGCCGCCGCCGGCCTCACGGTCTATCGCGGCACCAATTTCCCGAAGGACTGGTACGGGACCGGTTTCAGCACGGAATCCTCCGTCAACCTCCTGAAAGCCATTGAGATCACGGAAAAGGACGGCATGCAGAGCGGCAGCCACCCGCTCGGTGAAAAGGAGTTCCTCGCCTCCACCGACGAACGCTTCCGGCCGGTGAACGTTTACACGGCGCCGGACGGTTCCCTCTACCTGCTGGACATGTATCACGGCATCATCCAGCACAAGACCTACCAGACCACCTACCTCCGCGAGCAGCATCTGTCGCGCGGGCTGGACAAGCCGGGAACCGGCCACGGCCGTATCTACCGCATCCGCAGCACCTCGGGAAAACTGGAGAAGCCGGTGGACATTGCCGCCCTGCAGGGGCTGGACCTGGTGAAGATGCTCATGCACGCGAACTCCTGGCACCGGGAGACGGCGCAGCGCGTGCTCGTGGAGCGGAAGGATCCCGCCACCGTTCCCCTTCTCGCGAAACTCGCGGCAAACGGCCAGCCCATCCCCCGCATCCACGCCATCTGGACCCTCGAAGGCCTGGGCCAATTGAAGGCGGAACACCTTACTTCCCCGCTTAAAGACGAGGATCCGAAGGTGCAGGCTTCCGCCCTGTGGGCCGCCACCAAGCTGGATCCGGCTGAACTTTCAAAGCTGGGAGCCGGCCTGGCGTCGCTGAAGCCCGCGGGCGTGGAGGCTGCCCCCTATCTCGCCCGTGTGCTCGGTTCCGTGGGTACCCCGGAGGCTCTCGCCGCCTTGGCGAAGCTCTTGAAGGCGGAGCCGGAAGCCCGCTTCATCCGCGAGGCGGCCATTTCCGGCCTGCACGGCCACGAGGCGGAGTTCAAGGCGCTGGCAAGCCCGGGCGACCGGCAGTTCGCGCAATGGCTGGACCAAGGCGAGAGGAACGCGGCCGCCGCGCAGCAGGGTCCTTCCCTGAAGGGTGCCGATCTGGCCTCCTGGAACCGGGGCAAGGCCCTCTATGCCGGAGAGGCCGTCTGCTTCAGTTGCCACGGACCGGACGGCAGCGGCGTCACCGCGCTGGGCCCGCCGCTCGACGGCTCGGAATGGGTCACGGGCAAGCCCGAGACACTCGTGAACATCATGCTTCACGGCATGACCGGGCCGGTCACCGTGGCGGGGCAGACCTATACCCCCACCGCCGACATGCCCGCGCTCGGCATGAATCCGATGTTTTCCGATCAGAAGATGGCGGACATCGCCACTTACGTGCGCAACGAGTGGTCGAACAAAGCTCCCGCAGTCTCGCCCGCCGTGGTGAAAAAGCAGCGTGAAGCGACCAAGAGCCGCAGCGGCCGCCCGTGGACCGCAGCCGAACTCGGGAAGTGAACCGTCAGGTGCCGGAACGCGCCCCGAAAGGGGCAAGCCGTTGAAAAAACGGGTGTTAGACCATTCATCTTGCTGACTTAGGGCAAAAAGGGAAATACTTACGCGTGTTTCCATTGATCCCCCTTGTCGCCCGAGGGACCAAGCACCACCTCCTCCGTCTGGCGGGACTTCTCTTCCCGGCAATCCCCCTCGCCGCCTCCGGTGCCACGGGGGCTTTGAGCAATCCCCTCCCGGTGGTGCTACCCTCCGGCCTCAGCGTCGAAGTCCAATCCTGGCTGACCATCCCCGCCAGCAGCAGCACCACGCCGAAGGCACGCATCAATCACCTCAAGCCCTGCCCCGGCGACCCCCGCCTTTTCTGCAACGACTTGCGTGGCAAGCTGTGGGTAATTTCGGGCAAGGGCGACACCTCGGCGGACCTGTACCTCGATCTCTCCGCGCACTTCCCGGCTTTTATCCATGCTCCCGGCCTCGGCACCGGCTTCGCCTCCTTCGCCTTCCACCCGGAGTTCCGCCAGACCGGCAAGCCGGGCCACGGCAAGTTCTACACCGCCCACAGCGAGACCGCGGATGGAACGCCACCGGACACGGTCGCTCCCCTTTCCCCGGATCTCTCGCAGATCGGCGTTGTCACCGAGTGGACTCTTTCCGACCCGGCGGTGGATTCCCTGATTGCCGCCCCTGCGAATTTCACCAAACGCGAGATCCTCCGGTTCGGCTTCCCTTACGATTTCCACGATCTCCAGGAAATCGCGTTCGATCCGACGGCCGCACCGGGCGAGGAGAATTACGGGTGCCTCTTCATTTGCCTCGGTGACGGCGGATCGGTGGTGCTGAACCGGCCCGGAAACATCGGACGCATCGACTCCCCGCTCGGTTGCATCCACCGCATCGCCCCCATCCTCGCGGGCGGGCAAGACGCGGCGGACTTCACGCTTTCGGAAAACGGGAATTATTACCTCCCCTCCGGCCCATCGAATGCGAATCCCTTCTTCGCCACGCCCGATCCGACGCCCGGCGACGGCTTTGCCGTAGTCCGGGAAATCTACGCCTACGGCTTCCGCAATCCGCACCGCATCTCCTGGGATCGCGGCGGTAGCGGGAAGATGTTCTGCGGCAACATCGGCGAGAGCATGGTGGAGGAAGTCGAGCGGGTTACAAAGGGGATCTTCTATGGTTGGCCTGCCCGCGAGGGGGCTTTCCGGTTCGAGGTCTCGGACAAGACGCACGTCTATCCCCTGCCCTCTACCGATAGCTCCGGCGGAGCCTATCCCGTCACGCAGTACGATCACGAAGAGGGACGCGCCGCCATCGCGGGCGGCTTCGTTTACCGCGGCGCCGGAATTCCCGGCTTGCGGGGGCATTACGTGTGCGGGGATATCGTGAGCGGCGATCTTTTCGCGATTCCGGAGGCAGAGATGAATCTGGCCGCTCACACGGGCACCGGAGACACCCCTGCTCCTCCCAAGAGCCTCGCGGTGAAGTCGGCCGGCACCCCCACCACCTTCCGCTCCATGCTGGGAGCCAGCCGCGCGGACCTGAGGCTAGCCGAGGACCACGAGGGCGAGCTCTACCTGCTTTCAAAACAAAACGGGAAGATTTACCGGGTGCTCGCCGACTCTTCAGCCGGAGCGACGATCCCCGAAGGTGATGAAAGCACTTGGGAAACCCTGGCGACCTACGAAGACGGCAGCACGGCCGGCGTGGCGTCCTCCGTGAATGGGACCTCCGTGCAGACGGTGAACGATCCTTCGCAAGGCCCCGTCAACCGCGTGATGCGCGTACGCTCGGCAGGGAATACCACTCTCAATGCGAGCATTCCTATCCCGCCGATCCCCGAAAGCAGCCGCGGCACCGTGTTTTTCCGCTTCTTCCTGACGGATCAAAATCACGAGCACTGCTGGGGCTTGAGCGAAAAAGCCGCACCGGCCGCGATCGCCGATTTCAAGGTCGAAATGCGCTCGATCCGGACTAATCCGGGCCGACTGGAAGTGCGGGATTCCGGACTCTACTCGACCGCCTGCGATGTGGAAGCCGGCACCTGGTATTCGGCTTGGCTCCACGTCAACAATGCCTCCGGCACCTCCGGGGATGAGTTCGACCTCCATTTGGAAGGCGGGAACTATGGGGTGCCAACGCTGGTGAGAACGGGCGTGCGGTTCCGGGCCGGCACCACTTCCTCACTGAAGAGCTTCTTCTGGCGGCTCGCGCCCGGCACGGAGATGTACTTCGACGACCTGTACGTCGATTCCGGGCGCTACAACCTCACCGATCCCGTGGCTGCGGATTGGCGTCTGGTGGATCATTTCGAGGGACCGGATCCCCTCGGTGCGTGGGATCTGCCGGATGCCGAGGCCCAGGCGGCAAGCATCGCCACCGAGTCGTCCGGCAATCGCTACCTGCGTCGCGCTGCTTCGTCCAACGCCGCGCCGAATCCGAATGCGATTGCAGCCAAACGGCTGCCCTTCATCACCCAGGTCAGCAAGACGCTCACGCTCTTTTACCGGATGCGGCTGCAGGGAAGCGCCCTGAGACAGAGCTTCGGGGCGAGCAGCACCGACCCCTCCAATACCGCCCTCTATACCGAGGAAGATTTTTCCCCGCAGCTCCGCCTGCTGGACGGCACGCCCGATCTCTACGACGGCCCGGCAGGCACGGAGGCCTTCGTGCCTGCGGCGGTGAACGGCTCGCCCTGCCCGGCGCTGGAGCCCGGCGTCTGGTACAATGTCTGGTTGGTAGCCTACAAC
>CAMPGU010000181.1 GCA_946885645.1 uncultured Haloferula sp. | reverse complement strand
TCCTCATCCTGCTCGCTATCATCGTGCTCAACTATTTCGGCGCACTGCTGATTGAGAAGGAGCGATACCGCTGGCTGTTCTACGTCTTTCTTGCGGCCAATATCGCAATCATCTTCACCTATAAGTACCTGACGTTTTTTGCGCGCAACGTCGACCTCGCCTTAGGCTCGGATCTCGCCACGCGCATCGGCGGTATCGCGTTGCCCGCGGGCATTTCGTTCTTCGTCTTTCAAGGCATCTCTTACCTGGTCGACGTGCGCCGCCGCGACATCAAGGGCGAGCGCAACTTCATCGTCTACGCTGCCTATCAAGCTTTCTTTCCGCACCTCATCGCCGGGCCCATTGTCCGCTTCCGCGACGTCATCGAAGACTTCCTGAAGCCGCGTCTGTCCACGGACCTGTTCGCGGCGGGCATCACTCGCTTTGCTCATGGCCTTTTCAAGAAAGTCGTGGTCGCGGATTACCTGGCGCGGACCGCCTCGCCGATCTTCGACATGGCCGCCGCGGACGGGCGGGACCCGACGACGGCGGAAGCCTGGGCCGGGGCGCTGTCCTACACGCTCCAGCTTTACTTCGATTTCTCCGGCTATTCGGACATGGCACTGGGCTCCGCGCGGATCTTCGGCATCCGCTTCCCGCTGAACTTCCACTCCCCTTACAGGGCGGTTTCGGTGGTCGATTTCTGGCGGCGCTGGCACATCACCCTCTCCCGCTTCCTGCGGGACTACCTCTACATCCCGCTGGGGGGCAACCGGAAGGGTCCCGGACGCCGCTACACCAATCTCTTCGTCACGATGCTGCTGGGCGGCCTCTGGCACGGCGCGGGCTGGACCTTCATCCTCTGGGGAGCCCTTCACGGGGCCCTGCTCTGCGTGAACCACGCGTGGTTCGCCCTCCGGAAAAAGATGTCCCTGCCGAAGATCCCGAAGCCGCTGGCGATCGGCATGACCTTCTTCGTGGTGATGATCGGCTGGGTGTTTTTCCGCGCGCACGACTTCCATGCCGCGCGGACAATACTCTCCGCCATGTTCGGCTTCCAAGGTTGGACCGGCTGGCCGCCCGATTCGATGATGGTGGTGAAGTACGACCGCGCGTGGAAGCCGATCATCGGCGGCCTGATCCTCTGCTGGTGCTTCCCGAACACCCAGCAATTCATGAAGCGCTACCTGCCGGCGCTGGGGCTGTGCGACTTCCCCGAGCTCAAGCCGGGCCCGCGGCGCTGGTGGCACTGGCGGCCCACCGTGCCCTGGGCGCTTTTCACCCTGGCGATCCTCTACGGGGTGGGGCGTGAGTTCGACAAGGTGAGCGAGTTCATTTACTTCCAGTTCTAGCGGCAGCTCATGCTTTTCAACAGCTACACCTTCCTCGTCCTCTTCCTGCCGCTCACGCTGGTGGTGTTCCAGCTCCTGCGCCGCGGCAGCCAGCGCATGGCGATGGGCTGGCTGGTGCTGATGAGCCTGGTTTACTACGGATGGTGGAATCCGGACCCGAGCAAGCCCTGGACGCCCTTTTACCTGATCCTGATCTGCACCTCCTGCACGATCAATTTCGGGATCGGCCGCTATCTCGCCGCACACACCTTTACGGCGAAGGGACGGCTGATCCTGGGGCTGGGCCTGACAGCGAACCTCGGGGTACTTTTCTATTACAAATACATCGGCCTCTTCGAGCGCACGATGGAGGCGCTGACCCTGGGGAAGTTCTCGATTCCCGACGTCGTGCTGCCGCTGGGTTTGTCCTTCTTCACCTTCCAGAAGATCGCCTTCCTCGTGGATGCCTACCGCGGGAAGACCAGCCGGTATAACTTCCTGGATTTCCTGCTCTTCGTGACCTTCTTCCCGCAGCTCATCGCGGGGCCGATCGTGCACCACAACGAGATCATGCCGCAGATCCAGCGGACGGTCTCCCCTTCCCGCCGCTCGGTGGACTTGTCCGTGGGCATCAGCCTCTTCGCGATGGGCCTCTTCAAGAAGGTGGTGATCGCGGATAATCTGGCGATGGTGGCCAACCCGCTCTTCGGTGCGGTCGCCGCGGCCGGCGGACGGGACCTGACGATCTTGGAAGCCTGGGCGGCGGCAATCTCGTATTCCCTCCAGCTCTATTTCGATTTTTCCGGCTACTCGGACATGGCGATCGGCGCGGCGCGGATGTTCGGCATCAAGCTGCCCTTGAACTTCCATTCCCCCTATAAGGCCACCTCCATCGTGGACTTCTGGCGGCGCTGGCACATCACCCTGTCCCGCTTCCTGCGCGACTACGTTTACTTCTCGCTGGGCGGCAATCGCAAAGGCCTCTTCCTGCGCTATGCGAACCTGCTGATCACGATGCTGCTCGGCGGGCTGTGGCACGGGGCCGGCTGGACCTACATCCTGTGGGGCGGCATGCACGGACTCTTCCTCTGCGTGAATCACGCGTGGTTCGCCCTGCGCAAGAAGCTCTCGATTCCCGCGCTGCCGAAGCCGGTGGCGATCTTCCTGACCTTCGTGGTGGTGGTCGCGGCCTGGGTACCTTTCCGTGCCGGTGCCTTCGAGCTGACCGCAGGCGGATCCGCACGGGAGGCGCTGCGGGCGACCCAGTCGATCCTCGCCTCGATGTTCGGCTTGAACGGCTTCCAGGGCTGGCCGAATGCGGCGGCCTCCGAGGTGAAGTTCAGCTGGGCTTCGCGGGCGATGCTCTGCGTGCTGATCGTCTGGCTGCTGCCAAATTCCCAGCAGGTCATGCGGCGCTACTTCCCGGCCGTCGGCCTGCGCGGCTTGCTGGCGAAGACAAGCATGCCCGGCCCGCGGCGCTTCTGGCAGTGGCGGCCCACCTGGCAGTGGACCGTCTTCACCACCCTCCTCGTGGTCGGCTCAATCTACGAATTCGACAAGGTGAGCGAGTTCATCTACTTCCAATTCTGATCTTATGCCGGGACTGCGTCCAAAGCCCTTCCGGAAGTTCAACCGCGTGATCCTCGGAATCGCCGCAGGCATCCTCGTGGTCTTCACGGCCTTCAACACCTGGATCAATCCGCTCTGGGTCACGCCGACCCCGTGGACCGACGAGAAATTCGCGGAATACCGCCCGATCTATCGCCAGCAGCGCACCGGCAAGGCGGGCATCGCCCGCTCGGCCCCATGGAAGGTCGCCTTCTTCGGTTCCTCGCGGGCGGACATCGCCTTCGACCCGATGCTGCCGCAGTGGGGCAAGCCGGCGGTGAATCTCGCGGTGAGCGCGGGCACCCTGCCGGAAACGGCGGGCATCGTGCGCTACACCCTGAAACACTGCCCGCTGGAACTCGCGGTGGTAGGTATCGACCTGGGCGATCTGAGCGGCTCCGGCAGCGGGATCCGCACGACGGGCTACATGGAATCCCCCTTCAACCCGAAGGGTGAGGCGGTCGAGCGCGAACTCCGCTACGTGGCGGGAGTCTCCACCTTTGAGAGCGCGATGAAAACGCTCGGCTATTGGAACGAGCGCCATGAGCCGGGCTTCGTTTTACCCGAATATACCCCGCAGGGCCACCGCTTGCGGCACCAGGACAAGGACAGGGTGGCGGCGGGCATGCGCCGCGACGCGATACCTCACGCCATGAAGGGCTCGCGCCGACGCTCGACCATCGCCGAGAAGAACGGCGGCATCGTGCCGGCCGATCCCGAAAAGATCCGCCTGACGAAGCAGATCCTCGAAGACTGCAAAACCCGCAAGGTGGCGGTGAAGATCGTCATCCCGCCGAACCACTCGACCTACATCAGCGTCTATCATTATTCCGGTGATCCCGACCCCGCTTTCTCCACCGACCGCGGGACGCTGGTGAAGCTGGTCGAAGACTCGAATGCCGCCCATCCCGACGCCCCTCTTGCGGAGATCTGGGACTTCAACGATTATCACGAGCTGAACTGCGAGCCTCTCCCGACCACCAACGAGGGCCGCATGCACTGGTGGCTCGACGGCACGCATGCCCGCAAAGCACTGGGCGACGTGATGCTCGCCCGCATGATGGGCTGGCCCACCGAAGGCCCCGCCGCCGATTACGGGGTAAAACTCACTGCCGCGAACCTGCAGCAGCGGCTGGACGGCCTGAAGGCCGGCTACCAGGAGTTCCAGAAGCGCCACCCGGACCAGTTCCAGTGGATGGTGGAGGCCATCAACAGCTACAAGTCCAGCGGCCGGACGAACGAGAAGGCACCGGAAGGCGCCCAGGAATTCTGAGGCAGCCGATGTAGGCCGATGTAGGCGCGTTCGTGAGAACGCGATAGGGAGCGGGCGGGCCGATGTAGGCGCGTTCGTGAGAACGCGATAGGGAGCAGGCGGATTCCTCAGCCCGCTAGCCAGGAACCGGCCCTCGCGCTGTCACCAGCGCGCCTACGGGGGCCTCAGCCTACGGGGACCAGAAAGCAGGCGACTCCCTCTCAGCCCGCCAGCCAGCAACCGGCCCTCGCGCTGTCACCAGCGCGCCTACGGGGGCCTCAGCCTGCGGGGCCTCAATGCCGCTGCATTTCCAGCAGGCTGCGGAACATGTCGTGCTTCGCTTCCAGCTCTTGGAAGGTGCCGTCGCCAACGATGCGGCCCTGCTCGAAGACAAGGATGCGGTCGGCAATGCGGATGGTACTGAACCGGTGCGCGATGATGAAGGTGGTGCGCCCCTTGGCGAGGCTGGCGAGTTCCTCCTGAATGCGGGCTTCCGCCCCCGCATCCAGCGCGGAGGTGGCTTCGTCGAGGATCAGCACCGGCGCGTTCTTCAGGAAGGCGCGGGCGATGGAGATGCGCTGCTTCTGGCCGCCGGAGAGCTGCGCGCCGCGCTCGCCCACCTGCGTCTCGTAGCCCTGCGGCAGATCGACGATGAAATCGTGCGCGTGCGCCTGGCGGGCGGCCTCCTTCACCTCCTCCTCCGTGGCGCTCATGCGGCCGAGGCGGATGTTTTCAAAGATGGTACCCGCGAAGAGCACCGCCTCCTGCGGCACGATGGTAATATGGTCGCGCAGGTCCCTCAGGCGGAGATCCCGGATGTCCACGCCGTCCAAGGTGATCTTTCCCGCCGTGGGGTCGTAGAAGCGCGGCACGAGGCTCGCGAAGGTGGTCTTGCCCGCGCCCGAAGGTCCCACGAGCGCGACGACCTGCCCGGCGGGAACCTCCAGCGAGATGCCGTGCAGGGCCGGATTGTCGCCGTAGGAGAACTCCACCCCTTGGAAAGAAAGACGTCCTTCCACCTTGCGGATGTGAACCGGATTCGCCGGATCGACCACGCCTTCCTCCGCCTTCAGAATGACTTCCAGACGATCGAGCGAGGCTTCGCCCTGTTTCATCCGGTTGTGGATTTCCCCGAGCTTCTTCATCGGGTCGTAGCACATGTAGAGCGCCGTCACGACGCCCATGAAACGCTCCAAGGAGAGGCCTTTCGAAGCCCCGTAGCCGAGGGCAAAGGCCACGACCGCGGCGGCCACCATTTCGATAAACGGCGGGGTGAGGTAGCGGTATTTGATGACCTTCAGGTGGAACTTCGTCCAGCGGGCGATGCCGTCCAGAAAGCGGTTCCCCATCATTTCCTCCAGATTGAAGGCGCGGATCTCGCGGGTGGCACCGAGCGTTTCGGCGAGAACCGCGGAGTTGTCGCCGGATTCGCGCTGCATGTGGGCGGCTTTCCGCATCAGGCGCTTGCCGATGAAGCGGATGGGGACCACCACCACCGGGATGCTGAGCAGGCAGATCAGCAGGAAGAAAGAGTCCTTGTTCTGAATGCTGTCTGAAATCAGGAAGACCAGCGCGCCGACCAAGGTGAAGGGCTGCTTGATCAGATCATTGGAGATCGTGGTGACAACGCCCTGCAGCATGTTCGAGTCCGAAATAACGCGGCTGATCAGGTCGCCGGTCTTGCGCCCGCTGAAAAACCCGAGGGGAAGCCGCTGCAGCTTCACGAAGACGGACTGCTGGATCTCGCGCAGGACATGCAATCCGGCCGCGGTAACCCAATAGACATTCAGGAAGCCCGCGATGCCGCGGATGAATGCCGCGAGCGGAATGATCGCACAGGCCGCGATGAGGATGGCGCGGGGGGCGTTCTCCTCCCCCACCTTGGTCGCGAAGTAGCCCCGCAGTTCCTCCGTCTTGCGGAAGGTGGCCATCTCGTCCTCGAAAGCCCTATTCAGGAGTTCGTCCGCCTCCGCGGGCCCCATGGAGCGGCCGACGGCCTCGCGCACTTCGACGATCCTTTCGGTCTTTCCGAAGATCACCGGAAAGACGGTCTTCACCATGAGGGGAAACCCGAAGCCGCTTGCAACGGCGAAGACGATACCGGCCGTAACACCGGCAATGAAAGTGCTCCTGACACCGGCGAGGTATCTGAAGTAGGGGTAGAATTTCTTCATCCGTGGGGGCGGAGGTTCCCCCCGCCGGGCCCCCGCGGCAAGCCCGGAACTAAGGGCCGGACCGGACGAAAAAGCTTGCCTGCCATGCGGTTGCCAGTCCGCGCCGGTGCGGCTAGGGTGCGAGCCGTGACCCTCGAAGTCTCCACGCCCGCCCTGCTCTTCCCCGCGATCAGCCTGCTCTTCCTGTCCTTCACCAACCGCTTCCTCCACCTCTCCGCGTTGATCCGCCAGCTTCACAAGGACTGGCTGGAAAAGGGCGACGAACTCCTGCGCGCGCAGATCGACAACCTCCGCCGCCGCCTGACCTTGATCCGCGGCATGCAGCTCTTCGGTGCCTTCAGCCTGTTTCTTTGCGTGGTCTCCATGGTGGCGGTGATCGGAAACATGCAGGGCATCGCTGTCCCATCCTTCACCGTCGCGCTGCTGCTGATGGGTGCCTCCCTGGCCTGCCTGTGCTACGAGGTGTGGATCTCCGGCGGCGCACTCAGGATTCTGTTGAATGCGGTGGAAGACCGGCGGTAAAAGCCCATCCTGAGCCCGTGGACGATCTCTTCACACCGAAGCCGACTCCGGCGCCGAAGGCGCTCTCCGTGACGCAACTGGTGCGGCGGATGAAAAACCTGCTCGAAATCGAGCTGGGCGAGCTGTGGGTGGAGGGGGAGGTCTCCAATCTCAAGAAGCAGGCGAGCGGCCACTGGTATTTCTCGCTGAAAGACGATGGCGCACAGATCCAGTGCGCGATGTTCGGGGCGCGGAAGAAACCGGGCTCGGAAGCGATCGAGGACGGGGCGAAGGTGCGGGCCTTCGCGGAGCCCAGCGTCTATGAAGCGCGCGGGCAACTCCAGATCATCGTGCAGCGGGTCGAGCGCGCGGGTGCAGGGGAACTGCAGGCGCGCTTCGAGGCGCTGAAACGCAAGCTCCAGGCGGAGGGCCTTTTCGATCCCGAGCGGAAGAAGCCGCTGCCACCTTTCCCCAAGGTCGTCGGCATCGTCACCTCCGACACCGGGGCGGCGATCCGCGACATCCTCAATGTCCTGGAGCGCCGTGCGCCCTGGGTCCAGCCGGTGCTTTACCCGGTGCGCGTGCAGGGCAGAGGCGCGGAAAGGGAGATCGCCCGGGCGATCAACTGCCTGGCCGATCCGGAGTGTCACGGCCTGCCCTCCTGCGATGTCCTGATCATCGGCCGGGGCGGCGGATCGATCGAAGACCTGTGGAACTTTAACGAGGAGGTGGTGGCCCGGGCCATTGCCGCCTGTCCTATTCCGGTCATCTCCGCCGTGGGCCATGAGATCGATTTCACGATCGCGGATTTCGTTGCGGACCTTCGCGCTCCCACGCCCAGCGCCGCCGCGGAACTCGCGGTGCCGGATGGGGAACAGCTCCGCACCCGGCTGGGCGTCCTGAAGCGCCGGCTTTCCCGCCGCGCCGGCGAGCGCCTGGAGCGGCTGGCCTACACTCTGGACAACCTGCGCCGCGGAGTTCTCTCCCGCGGGGGCGAGCGGCTTCTGCGCGAGCCCGCGATGCGGATCGATTCCGCGCGGGCTCGTCTGAACTCGGCGGCGGAGGGCATCCTGAGGGATCGCGGGCAGCACTTGAAGGAGCTGGCGCGGACGCTGGCGATCCACCATCCGGCCCGGCAGATGCAGCTCCGGCTGGATCACCTGGCGCGCCTGCGCAGCCAGCTCGAGCGGGCGGCAACCCGGCGGCTGGAGCACACGGACCAGCGCCTCACCCGGTTGAAGTCGATGCTCCGCACCCTCGGCCCGGAGTCGGCCTTCGAGCGCGGATTCTCGATCGCAATGGATTCCTACGGCCGGATCATCCGCTCGCAGGCAGACGTGGCAGCGGGCGACGAGATCGTGACCAAGGTGAAGGACGGGGTCATCCGCAGCGTGGCGACCGATTGACCGCTCCGCGAAAGAAAGGGCGGCAGGCCCGCCTCGCTCGCGGGTTTTGCCGAAAGCGAGGGGTTTGCACACGTTTGCGGCCCATTTCCCGACTACCGGGCCTTTTCCTTGACC
>CAMPGU010000180.1 GCA_946885645.1 uncultured Haloferula sp. | reverse complement strand
CCGCGCGACGCTTTTCCCGCCGATTCCGGATCGCATCGCCGCGGCACGGGGGCGCGCTTTCCGCTTCCCGGGCCCCGGATTCCGTGTTTTCTCCTCCCCCGCCCGCCATGTCCGACAAGCTCGCCGAGATCATCGCCACCAAGCATCAGGAAGTCGAAGTCCTGATGGCCCGTGCCGGCCACCTCCGCGCCGCGGCGCTCCAGCGCAACGAATTCCGCGGCTTCCGCGCCGCCCTCGACCGTGGCCCGGACCGCGTCGGCGTCATTGCCGAAGTGAAAAAGGCCTCTCCTTCGGTAGGCCTCATCGATCCGAACTTCGACCCCGTCCGCCAAGCGAAGCGCTATCTGGACGGCGGCGCTTCCTGCCTCTCCATCCTGACGGACGAGAAATACTTCCAAGGCTCGCTGAGCTACCTGAGCAAGATCTCCGAATTCTCGGACGCACCCCTGCTGCGCAAGGACTTCACCGTCCACCCCGTGCAGATCCACGAGGCGATCATCTCCGGCGCGGATGCCATCCTGCTGATCGTCGCCGCCTTGGACGACGACAATCTGAAGCGCCTCTACAACGAGGCGAAGGACTTCCAGCTCGATGTGCTGGTGGAGGTGCACAACCTTCCCGAAATGGAACGCGCCCTCGAGCTCGGCGCGGACCTCATCGGCATCAACAACCGGAACCTCAAGACCTTCGAGATCGACTTGGCCGTCACCGAAGAACTCGCGGACGAAGTCTCCGACGACGTGATCCTCGTCTCCGAATCCGGCCTGCGCAGCGTGGAAGACGTCCAGCGCGCCCTCGATGCCGGCGCAAACGCCGTCCTTATCGGCGAGTCCCTCATGCGCGCGCACAATCCGGCCGAAGAGATCGAGGCTTACCTCGAGTTGCGGGCAATTTGAGGCGGCTACCCGTTAGGCATCCCCGCTTGCGCCGCGTCGAATATCAGGGCATCTAAGGGGCCATGCTTGCCCGGATCATCGCCTTGACCAGCTTGCTGGCTTCCTTCGCTCCCGCGCAATCTTACCGCCCCTCCGGGGAAAAACCGCCGATGCCCGCGCGCGAATTCCGCGGCGCTTGGGCGGCGGTCGTTCATAATATCGACTGGCCCAGCAAGAAGGGTCTCCCGGCCTCCCAACAGCAGGCCGAGATGCGCGCGATCCTGGACAAGATGGCGGCGCTGAACATGAACGCGCTGATCCTGCAGGTGCGCCCGCACTGCGATGCGGTCTATGCCTCTTCCAAGGAGCCTTGGAGTCCTTGGCTGACCGGTACGATGGGGCGCTCCCCGGGCTACGACCCGCTGGAGTATGCGATCAAACAAGCGCATGCCCGGGGGATCGAGATCCATGCCTGGTTCAATCCCTTTCGCGCGCTGTCCAATGTGAGCCACGGGACCTGCTCCAGCCACGTCTGCCAGGCATCGCCGCACATCACGAAGCGCTTCGGCTCGCTGGTGTGGTGTGATCCGGCCTCCACCGAGACCCGGGCGCGTGCCTTCGGCGCGATCCTGGACGTGGTGAAGCGCTATGACATCGATGGCGTCCATCTCGACGACTACTTCTACCCCTACCCGGAAGGCGGACGGACCTTCCCGGACGGCCGCTCGCCCGCGGTGCGCCGCAGAATCGTGGATGACTTCGTACAAAAGCTCTACTCCGACGTAAAAGGCACGAAGCCGTGGGTCCGGGTGGGCATTTCGCCCTTCGGCATCTGGCGGCCGGGCGTTCCGGGCGGGATCGAGGCGGGGATCGACTCCTACGAGCAGCTCGGCTGCGACGCGCGGAAATGGCTGGCGAACGGCTGGGTGGACTACCTCGCCCCGCAGCTCTACTGGCGCGATCAGCCGCGGAAGCAGAGCTTCTCCGCGCTCCTCTCCTGGTGGCGGCAGCAGGGCAGCCGGCCGGTCTGGCCGGGGATCGCAACCGCCCGCATCGCCAGTTCGGAGGATCCGGGGCGCCCGGCCTCCGAAATCACGAAACAAGTGGGGCTTTCCCGCAATATCGGGAAGAACTGGGCCGGTCATCTCCACTGGAGCGTGAAGGGCCTGCTGCAAAACCGCGGGGGAATCTCCAACATGCTGGCGAAGAAAGAGTACGCCCAGCCTGCCTTGGTCCCGCCGATGCCGTGGCTGAGTCAAAAAGCTCCGGGACGTCCCGCTGCCAGCGCTGCGGGGACCGGCTCGGGCGTGCGGGTGAATATCCAGAGCGGCGACCGTTCCACGGCCCGATATGCGGTGCAGGCACGCTTTGGGAACCAATGGCGGATGGCCAAGGTGGTGTCCTCCGGGACGCGGGCGGTCGATGTGGCCGGCCTGCCGGATGCGGTGGCGGTGAGCGCGGTGGACCGCTTCGGGAATACCAGCGCGCCGGTCGTCCTGGCACGGTGAAAGGCAGGTTGCCTCCCTCGAGGGTTTCCGCTTGCCCGGCGGCAACGGACCTGCTGGAAACCCCGCGCGGCAACGCCCCGGCAAGCCCTTGAAAATACTTTACTTTTGCTAAATATCCCGCGCATATACGCGCGTCCCGCAACACCCGCCGGCCATGTGCCGCACCCTTGCCTCCTGATGAAAGTCCGATTTTTCGTAACGGGTACTTCCGCGCTGCTGGCGCTCTGGCTCCTTGCCACTTTTTTCAACGAAGTTCCCGTGGACCGCTACCCGCAGTTCGGGAAAGGCTCGGTGCCCGTTTCGGCCAAAGCGGCCCCGCCGGAGGCGAAGGAAAAGCCGGTAGCCGCGGTGTCCGATGAGGAATCGCCGGTAGCAACGGTGGAGTGATCCGAGGCGGAGCGGGTTCAGCAGGCAATTCCCTGCTGGATTTTTCACGCGCGCTTCCTCAAGCTGGCGTGCATGGCTGACGAACCTCTCGTCTGCGACACCAAGCCGATGGGCTTGGAGGTGGAAGCGGGCGTCCATTGGTGGTGTGCTTGCGGCCGGACCGGTCATCCGCCCTTCTGCGATGGCAGCCACAAGGGCACCGGGATGCAGCCGGTGAAATTCGAGACCAGCGTCACCACCACCGTCTGGTGGTGCCAGTGCAAGCACACCAAAACGCCGCCGCTCTGCGACGGCACCCACAAGCGCTTCCGGCAATGACCCTCGCAATTCATGCGGGCGGCGGAGCCGCCTATCGCCGGGCGATGGTGGATGATAAGGGACGCTTCACTGGCGTATTTTCGTGCGGAGCACGGGCCTTTCGTTCCAGGGCATGTTGCGAAAAACCGGTTCAACCCGGAGTATGCCAGCAATTGCTGACGGAATTATGATGGTAATACATTCGCCCATAAAATGACGGCCACAATTGATCGTGTAGTGCCACTTTCAGCTTGGGCTCGAAAATTCCCAAGTAACATTGCCTTGGTTCCAGTGCGTGACCCTCGACCCGCGCCAAAGTATATTAAATTCAAGCTGTTCTAATATATATGAATGCGGCGGTTTTCCGAAGGGCATTGGCTTTTTCAATTTTACTATTTGGGTCCTGCCGATCTGAAAAAGACGACCGCGAATTCCTAGGTCGCGTTGTTGTCGCGCCAAGAAGGGATGTAGCCTTAAATGTGAGTCTTCCTAAAAACAAAAAAGACCCGTGGAGTTTGAGATTTTCAGGAGAATTTAAAGATGACAACGAAACGGAAAGAATAACAGTGTTCTTAGTAAATAAAAGCCACGAAGACATTCAATTTTCATTGCATCCAGATACTAAAAATGTAACCATCCGGGCGACCGAAAAAGTCGAAATATTTGAGGGTTCGCTGAAAGAACTCGTAGCCAAAGGGAGGGGGCAAGATCGAGAGATGGTTTTTCTTTCGTCGGGCGACCATGCCGTCACAGCTGAGTTAGTATTTAGGACGAGTGGCGAAGTCGACGCAGCACTGGACGTTTTTGCGTTCTTTTATACATTTGGTTACTGAGAAGCCGCGTGAAAAGTGAAATACGCGGCGCTGTGGCTAAGCTAACATCTACGGACCTACCCCCTCAGAAGGACTGGGTCAGCGCCAGCACCTCGGCAAAGGGGAGGTGCTCCAGCAGGCCGAAGGCATCGTGGCGCGTGAGCCGCTCCCTCGTCACCGCCGGGCTGGAGATGCCGCACAGGAAGCGGGCGAGCTGGCGGGGCGTCTTGAGCGCGGCATGACGCTCGTCCCGCAGTTCGCGGATCATCGCGAGATCCTCGTCGGACGGGCCCGCGTGAGGGGTCCGCGGAATCGATCGCGGTGGGATCCCGCGGCAGCGATCGCAATGGCGGCAGGGCTGCTCCAGAACCTCGCCGAAATGCCCGGTGACGAAGGCGGTCAGGCAGCCGGGCTGCTCCGCAAGTTCCAGCACTTCATGCAGACGCCGCAGATCGGCATCCTCGCGGCGGCGGAACTGGGCATCGAGCCGGGTGGCCAGCTCTCGCAGGTCCCCCGGGTCCTTCTTCATCCGGTAGCCCTGGCGGACGCCGGATTTCTTCAGGACGAGATCGCCCGCTTCTTCCAGATAACCAAGGGCGGCGACGATCCTCTGGCGATCCTCCCCCGTTTGCATGGCCACTTCCGCGATGTCTAAAGTGTACCAGCTCCGCCCTTCCTTCCCCGCCGCAAAGATCTTCCGCAGGAAGGTTTTCCGGCGCGCGTCGTAGCCTGCCAGCATCGCTTCGAAATCGCGCAGGAGCTTCGCCTGATAGGTGGACCAGAAGACCCGGGTGGCTTCGATGAGGCCCTCCAGCTCCAGATAGGTCAGCAGGGTCCCGACGACGAGCGGGCGGATATCGTTCACCGACGAAAGCTCGTAGGTGGAAAGGTCGAATTCGCTCCCGAGACGCAGCACGTGATCGACGAAATGACGGACCGCCGCGGGAGCGGGCGTGTCTCCATGGATGAAGTTCTCCAGCGTCACCAGATCGTCCCCGCAGGCCAGCAGCTCGCAGGCGGACATCTTGCCGTCCCGCCCGGCACGCCCTGTTTCCTGCGTGTAGTTCTCGATGCTTTTCGGCAGGTTATAGTGATAGACGGCACGGATGTCGGCCTTGTCGATGCCCATGCCGAAAGCGATCGTGGCTACGATGATCCTCGTTTTTCCCGCCATGAAGTCCTCCTGCGCGGAGGCGCGGAATTCATCCGGCAGCCCGGCATGGTAGGCGCGGGCGGACAGGCCGTTCTTTTGCAGGAAAGTCGCCACCTCCTCCGCGGTATGCTGGAGCGTGACATACACCACGGCAGCGCCCTCGCTCTCCCGCAGCCTCGCCAGCAGGTGCGCTTTCCTTTCCGTCGCCGGCAGCGGCGATACCCGGAGGTCGAGGTTCGACCGGTGAAAGCTGAGCTGGATGTTGATCGCTTGCCGCGATCCGGAAGCCTTTGCGGATATCCTCCGCCACCGCGGGAGTCGCCGTCGCGGTGAGACAGAGGACACGCGGGACTTTCAGATCCCGGCATAGCTTCGCGAGCTTCAGGTAATCGGGTCGGAAATTGTGCCCCCATTCGGAAATGCAGTGGGCCTCGTCGATGGCCATCAGCGCGATCCGCAGCTTCTTCAGGCGCGCGCGGAAGCCCTCGTTGGAAAGCCGTTCCGGAGCCACGTAGAGGATCTTCAAGGAACCGTCGCCGAGCGAACGGATCACCTCCTCATATTCCTCCCGCCCGAGGGTGGAGTCCAGCCGGGCCGCGGCGATTCCCCGTCCCCGCAGGGCATCCACCTGATCCTTCATCAGCGCGATCAGGGGCGAGACGACCAGCGTCACCCCCTCCAGCAGCAGGGCGGGCAGTTGATAGCACAGCGATTTCCCGCCGCCGGTGGGAAAGACCGCGAGCATCGAGCGCCCCGCGAGCAGACCCTCCACCACCTCTTTCTGGCCGCCGCGGAACTCCCCGTGACCGAAGCGGTCGCGGAGGATCGGGAGAAGCGCATCACCGGTCACGGCGCAGGACATGCCGGGAGGACGGGCAGGGGACAAGCCTGCGATGCGCGCGTTCTTGCCGGATTCCCGGGGGATGCTACATCCCTCCTCCATGCCGCGCTTCACCGCCAATGCCGACTACGAGGAAAAGGACAGCGATCCGATCCGTCTGGAACCCGGGGACGAAATCACGGTGGGTCCGGTGGACCGGGTCTGGCCGGGCTGGGTGTGGGCGGAGGACGACAAGGGGAACGACGGCTACGTCCCGGAGCAGATCCTGGAGCCGCTGGGCGAGGGACGCTTCGCGGCGATCGAGTCTTTCGACCCGACTGTCCTCGTGATCCGGCGCGGGGACGAACTGGAATCCCTCAAGCAGATCCACGGCTGGCACTGGTGCCGGAATGGCAAGGGTGAGGAAGGCTGGGTGGCCGGGTATCTTCTCCGCCCGGAGGCCTGACGAGGGCCCGGCCTTTTTCCCCGGGGAAATCGCGGCTGATAGATTGACGTGCGGGCGCACCCGTGGGAGAGGGGCGGCACTGTCGCCACCATGAACACCCATCCCGATATCGCCGCGCCGCGGTCCCTGCACCGTTTTGCCATGCTCCTTCTGGTCCCGCTGCTCTTTACAGGCTGCGCGACGATCCCGGAGCTGGGCGGCCTGATGGACCGGGAAGGAACGAAAGACCGCCGGATCGTGGTGAAGCTGGGCGAGCAAAAGGCCTACCTCTATCACCGGGACAAAAAAGTGGCGGTGGCTCCCATCTCCTCAGGCCGGGAGGGGAAGGATACTCCCCGGGGCCGCTTCCGTGTCATCGAAAAGGACCTGGATCACCGCTCCAGCCTCTACGGGAACTACGTCCGCAACGGCAAGGTGGTGAAGGAGAACATCGACATCCGGAAAGGCGGGCGACCGCCAGGGACCAAATTCGAGGGGGTGCCGATGCCGTACTTCCTCCGTTTCACCGGGGCTTACGGCCTGCACGCGGGAAACCTCCCCGGCTACCCGGCCTCGAGCGGCTGCGTCCGCCTGCCGAAACGGCACGCGAAGCGATTCTACGATGCTGTGCGGGTGGGGACGCCGGTGACGGTGCAGCGTTAGAATGATCGCGCCTCGGGCCCGCGGGAATTTGCTCGAAAATTCCGCGGATATGTAATTTCAATCACCCATGACTTTGGGTCGCAGCGGCGTGGCGGGACCGGGCATCGCCGCGGTCGTGGCCCTCCTGGGCGGCATCGCGAGCGCGGAAGTGCGCGCTTGGACGAATGTCCACGGGAGAACCTTTGAGGCGGAATTCGTGCGGATCGACGGTGCGAATGCGATCTTCGCCTTTGAAACGGGCCGTACCTTTTCCACGCCCCTGGCCGATCTGAGCGCTGCAGATAGGCAGAATCTCTCCCGGGTCCGCAGCGCGCCCGCAGATGTCGCACCGGCCCCGACGAATTTCGGCCATGCCTGGCCGCGGGAGATCCGGGTGGACGGAGCTTCACAGTCCCGGGTGATCTCGGAAGACGCAAAGAAGGGCCGCTATGTGTACGAGAGCCCGAACTACCGCTTCACCTGCGACGCGCGCCTGACTTCGGATGTGCTGAGGAACTTCGCGATGATGTTCGAGACGACGCACAAGTACGCCACCGCCATTCCGCTCTCCCTCCACGGGGCGCCCCGGCAGGGCCGGCTGGACGTCCTCCTCTTCGAGAGCAAGGCGGGATACGTCCGGGCCGGCGGCATCCCCGGCTCGGCGGGGTGCTTCGTCCCCTCCACGGGCATGGTCATGGTTCCGATGGAGAGCCTGGGGCTAGTACGCACTTCCACCGGCTTCAGCCTGGACACTTCGCGACGCAACAAGGTGCTGGTGCACGAACTCGCCCATCAGTTGACCCCGCGGGCGTACATGCAGTCTTCACGCAATGGCTGGCTGATCGAGGGCGTCGCGGAGTACATCGCCTGCACGCCCTACACCTGGGGATATTTCCGCTTGGATCCCCACGGGAACGCAGCGCTCGCTTACGTGACCGCCTACGGGGAGGACCGCATCTCCGGCCGCGCGCTGGGCAAGAAACTGCAGGCACCCCGTCTGCGCCATTTCCTCCAGATGGAGTACTCCGATTTCGCGGGGGCGGGAGCGAATTTCAACTACGGCTTCTCCCTGCTGCTGGTGCACTACTTCCTCCACATGGAGGGCGGCGGCAGATCGATGCGGATCACGGCATACCTCAAGGGCCTCCGCGCGGGCAAATCGGGGGAAGAGGCGCTCGCACCCCTCCTCGGCGGTGGCAGCTATGAAAAGCTGGAAGCCGAGGTCGCCGATGCTTGGAAAAGGAAGGGCATCGAGATCGTCTTCACGCGCTAGCTGCCGGCCAGCTCCCGGCTACAGCACCCCCATGATCAGCAATATGATCACGATGATCAGGAGCAGGCCGAGGCCGCCGCTGGGAGCGTAGCCCCAGCTCCTGCTGTGACCCCAGGTGGGCAGAGCACCGAGCAGTGCGAGTATGAGAATGATCAGGAGTAT
>CAMPGU010000179.1 GCA_946885645.1 uncultured Haloferula sp. | reverse complement strand
GGGCGATGGCGGGCGGAGGGAATTGCCGGTGGCGGGATTGGTCCAGGTAGAGGAGAAAAGGCGGACGTCGAAGGCGGAGGACGATTTCGCGGGGAAGAACAGCGCCACATGCCCCTTGCCGAGGGTGAAGGCGTGCTCGAGGGCCTCCAGGAGGCGGGGCCGGTTCTCCGGGGTAACCGGGAGACGGTCCTGGATGACCCAGATCCGGGACTTCAGATCCGGGAGCGGGGATCGGGGAGGCTCGTCGGTGCGGAACACCTCGTGCCCGATAAGGACCCGCAGGTACCCCTGCTGATTGAGGAAGGGAAATAACTCCGAACTCGCGGTATCGGAGGGGATGAGGACGGGAAATGCGGCGAGAACCTGCTTTTCGGGGAGATTTTCGAAAGCCCATGCGGCGGTAGATTCCGGGGAATCGGGCCGGATCTCCTCGCCGGTCTCGGGATCATAGCCCCGTGCGGAACGGGCGTAGAGGAGCTTCAGGTAGTCATTGATTTCCGTGAGGGTGCCGACCGTCGAGCGGGTGGTGCGGATGTTATTCTTCTGCTCGATCGCGATGGCGGGAGGAATGCCGTCGATGTGATCGACGGCCGGCTTGTCCATGCGGTCGAAGAACTGCCGGACGTAGGGCGAGAAGGTCTCCACGTAGCGGCGCTGGCCCTCGGCATAGAGGGTGTGGAAGGCGAGCGAGGACTTGCCCGAGCCGGAGGGGCCGGTCACGACGGTGAGCTGCCCGAGGGGGATGTCCAAATCCAAGCCCTTCAAATTGTGCTGGCGGGCACCGCGGATGCGGATGAGCGGGGCGGCAGCGGGAGGCGAAGAGATGGGCTTTTTCGCGGGCACGCGGGGAGAGTAGGCGGGAGTGCCGGGCGCGCCAGCGGAGTTTGCAGGGCTTGCACGGGATCGCGCCGGGTGCGATGACCGCTGCATGGAATCGATGGAGGAAATCGTAGCGCGCGAGGTCGGGGCGGAGGGTCTGGCCGCGATGGTCGGCGCTTTTTACCGGCGGGTGCGCACGGACGATCTGCTGGGGCCGCTGTACCCGGAGCAGGATTGGGAGGGAGCCGAAAAAAGACTCAGGGAGTTCCTGCAATTCCGCTTTCTAGGGGCCGAGACCTACATCGAAAATCGCGGACATCCCCGCCTGAAAATGCGGCACTTCCCCTTCGCCATCGGCGAGGCACAGAGCAAGCGCTGGGTGGAGCTGATGGAGGCGGCAATGGACGAATGCGGGATCGGCGGGGAGGCACGGGCGGTGATGTCCCCGTTCTTCGCGCAGGTCGCGGATTTCCTGAGGAACCGCTGAGATTATTCCGTGGCGCTCTTCCTGACGGCATGGAAGGGGCCGCCGTCGTGGTTGGTGCCCTCGAGCCGGTTGCCATCTCCCGCCACATGGACAGTGTTGACGTTACCGGCGTAGGCACCGTCCAGCCACGTGATCTTGAAATTATTCTCGCCGTTGGCGGTCCACTCGGCCGCGTTCTTGGTCAGATGTGAATAGGCCGTGCCGTCGGGGCGAATCTCCACGATATTGCCGGTGTTGCCGAACCATGCCCACCTGCCCGTGATCGGCCCGGTTCCCGGAGCCGAGGCCTGCGCCGTGCCGAAGGGATTGGCAGCGGGCCCGGAGCCGGGAGAGGCGGGGCCATCCGCGGGATCCGGCACCGCCGGGGAACCAGCGGCAGGTGCCGATGACCCGAGCACGGCGAGCCATGCATCGAGATCGGCTGATACCTGGACACGCTGATCCAGCCCGTGTTTCTCCGCCTCGGTGGCCTTGCCCGCGGCCTCGGAGACTCGGGTGAGGTAGGCGTCCCGGATTTTGCGGGCCTCCCGTTTGAAGGCTCCGTCGATCGTCTCCTGCTTCTGGACGCAGTATTCGGCGATTTTCGCCATGCGATCGGAAAGGCGGATGCCGGTGACCTTCTCCGGGACGCGGCCGTCCTTCGCCCGTGCCTTCAACTGCGTGACGTGATCCGACCAGACGGCCTGCTCGTTTTTGCTCAGGTCGCCCAGCCAGGTGTCGAGCTGCCAGTGGAAGTCCTTCATGTTCTTCAGCAGCTCCCCCTGGCGCTTCTTCTCGTGCCTGGCCAGGAGGTCGCGAGCCCTTGCTTCCAGCTCCACGATGGCGGGCGGAAGGGTCAGGGGAAGCTCCGCGGGGACGGTCATGCCCGGGCTGCCACCGCTGCCGGCGACGCTCCACTCCACGATGAAGCCGGACAAGGGATCGTCGCGGAACGCGTTCCGCCAGCCTTCCCCCGGGGCGATCCTTATGCAGGTGCCCAGACCGCTGTCCTGGCTTTCGTCCTCCCAGCGGGTGAACTCCCAAGGCGCGCCGGTGCTCCATTTCCAAGCATCGTCCACCTTTGTCGCGCCGATCCAATAACCCCGGTCCCCGGTGAAGGAGGAGAGCTTGTCGAAAAGCCAGGCGTCCTTTTCCTGCGTGGGGAGAGCAATCAGGTGGCCGCCCGCGAGGCGGGCCAATTCCCCGGCCTCGGTGGCGCTGGCGGTTTGCTGGGCGATGAAGACGAAGTTTCCTTCAAATTCGAAGGTCCCAGGCGGGAAAACCGCCTTCCCGGCCGCGATGCTTTCTCCCGTACGGCGGAGGACGGAGGACAGGCTGGCAGGATTCGAGCCGTCCTTCCGCCACTGGATGATGAAGGGATAACGATCCACGGCCTCGCGGGCTTTCACTACCCCGCTAGCGTCCAGAATGGCATAGGTACCGGTTCCCGCGGGCTTGTGCGAGGCGGTCCACTCCGTGCCGTCCACGGAAGCCCAGGATTCCTTCCCGGCGCGGCCCGCGCCAAGCCAAAGACCCGGATCGGCCCCTGCCTCCCCGGTCGGCACTAGAGCGGTGAGCCGGTCGAGATCCTGATCGGAAGACACCACGAAGAGATGCCCGCCATGGCTTTCCGCAAAGGCGGCGGCGGCGTGCCAAGCCATCGGCGTCGGCACGACCATAAAATCCGAGCCGTCGGTGGAGATGCTCCCGACAGGCAGTTCGTCCCGCTTGCCGGCGGCGAGGTCGGCCTTGAGACGGGCGAGTGATTTGAGCGGCGATTCCGAGGGCTTTTCCGGGACGGGTTTCTCCGGCTTCACCGGGAGGAGTGCGGATGAGGACGGTTTCGCAGCCGCGGGCGTTTCCGTCCGGGCTGGCTTGTTGCCGCCGTTAACTGCTTGGAGAGCCGCCGCTTTCGCAGCTTCCATGTCCTTGTATTTACCCCAACCGACGGCGGCGATCACGATGGCCGCGGCGGCCATGAAAAGGCTTTTGATCATTCCTCCCGAGCCGCTCTCCACGGGTTCATACGAGGGCGAAGACGAAGCCCGGCCGCCGACACGCCGGACCCTCCGCGGGCCGGTGACCGGAGGTTGGGGAATCGCCCCCCCGGCGGCTTTTTTCAGCCATTCGTCGAGAGCCGCGGACATCGCCTCGGCGCTGGGATAGCGCATATCCGCCACCGGATGCATGGCCTTCTCACAAATGCGGTCCAACGCCGGATCGCAGCCGACCACGGTGGACGCGGGAGGCTGATAGTCGTACGGCGGGCAGCGGCCAATCAGGAGCTCGTAAAGGACGACGCCTAGCGCGAAGAGATCCGAGCGGCGGTCCGCGTGATCCGGGTGGCGGGTGATTTCCGGAGCCGCGTAGCCCGGCGTGCCCATGACAATGCCGGAACTATCGGCATCTGCAGGACGCGCGAGACCGAAATCGCCGATCTTGGGCTCCGCCTTCGGAGTGAGGAGAATATTCGCGGGCTTGATATCACGGTGGATCACTCCGTTCTCATGGGCGTGCGCGAGCCCGTCGCAGATCCCCTTGACGATTGTGACCGCCTGGATCGGATCGATAGCGATATTATAAGCGGAGTGGAACAGGGACTTCCCGTTCACGTACTCCATGACGATGTACGGCATGCCTTCCACCGCACCGAAATCATAGACCCCGATCAGGTTCGGGTGATTAAGGCGGGCCATGGCCTTGGCCTCGGTTTCGAAGGACTGGTGGAATTCAGGATCCTCGCCGAGCTCCCGGGGGAGAATCTTGATCGCGACATCGCGGTCCAGGCTGCGCTGACGGGCCTTGTACACGGCACCCATGCCGCCTTGGGCGATAAACGCCTCGAAATCATAAGCAGGAAGCAATTCCGCCAAGTGTTCGAGGGAAGGGGCTTCAAAAGATTCAGCGCTCATGGGAGGTAATGGCGTTTGAATTATCAAATTTGGTTACGACTGGCGAGTGGAAGAAAAGGGGTCGCTTCATAACGCCGCCGTCCGAAAGTTCAGCCGGAGATTCATCGATTTTTCACCATGATGACACCCCACCGGGCCAATCCTTAGGCCCCGATACGCGGCAAAAACGTAACTTTATCCATCTCCGTCCCCAGCCCGGCATTCCTCCCCTGCGACGTGGACCCGCTCCGGCGCTCAACGGGAAGGTGGCGGATCGAGCGTAGGCGGAAGCGGAGGAGGGGTTGGAGTCGGAGCCGGTGTCTCCCCCGGCTTCTCTCCGGGGGCGGGCAGCGGCGGCAAAGCCCCGCCCTTCGGCGGGGGTTCGCTAGCGGCAGCTTTTTCCCGTTCGGCCTTGGCCTTTTGGTAGGTATTCCAGCCGTAGAAGAGGGCGGCCATCACCAGGCCGCCTATCAGGATGCGCGCAAGCAGGCCCCAGTCGGTGTCGCCCTTTTTCTTCTTTTTGTGCACCACCGTGACGGGTGCTACACGACGCGCGGGCACGGCAGCGCCGGGAGGGGCGCCTGCCATGCGGGGCGGCCGCTGCATCGTGCGCAGGGCCTGCGTGGGCGGATCGGGAACCGCCCAGCCTTCGAGATCCTTCGCCATTTCCTCGGCACTGTCGTAACGCTGCGCGGGATCCGCCGCGGTGGCCTTCGCCCAGATCTTGTCCAGCTTCCGGTCGCAACCGACCACCGTCGAGGGAGGAGGCAGCACCTCGTCGTCTTCGGGACGATGGCCGGTGAGAAGCTCGTACAAGATCACGCCCACCGCATAAATATCGGTCTTTTGATCGGCGTGCTCGGGGTCGTCGTAGATCTCGGGGGCGGTGTAGCCCGGCGTACCCATGATCAGCCCCGGATGATCCGAATTGGCGGGGCGGGCCAGCCCGAAGTCCGCGATCTTCGGCTCCGCCTTGGTGGTGAGGAGGATGTTCGCAGGCTTGATGTCACGATGGATGACTCCGTTTTCGTGGGCGTGGGCGAGGCCGTCGCAAATCGCTTTCACAATTCCGGCCGCCTGCTCCGGCTCCACCGCCATATTATAAGCGGAATGATAGAGCGACTTGGCATTCACGTACTCCATCACGATGTAGAGCATGCCATCGAGGTCTCCCGAATCGTACACCCCCACGAGGTTGGGGTGATTCAGGCGTGCCATCGCCTTTGCCTCGGTCTCGAAGGAGCGGCGGAAGTCGGGATCGTCGCCCAATTCGCGGGGGAGGATCTTGATGGCCACATCGCGGTCCAGGGCCCGCTGGCGGGCCTTGTACACCGCGCCCATGCCGCCTTGGGCAATGAAGGCCTCGAAATCGTACGCAGGCATGAGGCCGGCCAGGGCTTCGAGCGTCGGGGCTTCAAACGAAGAGGAACTCATCGGAAATCTATTTGGCAATAGCGGGCTTGAAGGGATTTGGCGAGCGGAACGGCGGCATGCAATTCATAACGGCGCATGATAGACGACCCATTCCGGTACCTTGATCATGAAATTGTAGAAGGCGTGCAGGAGAATCGCCGTGGCGAGGTGGCCGGTGCCGGCGTAGCAGAGGGCGCAAGCCACCCCGAAGATGCCCACGGATACGAGCCCGTAGGCATCGTAGTAATGCACCACGGCAAAGACCGCGGCCGAAATCAGGACCGCCGCCGGTGCGCGCATCCAATTGGCGAGCGAGCGGAACAGCACCCCGCGGTAGAGGATTTCCTCGGCGATCGGCGCGGCCACGCAGGCGGACACGAGCGCCAGCACGAGCCCCCAGCCGCCCGCCTCCATGGTGGAGAGGCCGCCGGTGGGATCGGGGATCATCCGACCGGCCAAGAGGTGCTTCAGCACCTGATCGATCAACGTAAGCAACGAGAAGGTGCCGAGGATGACGAAAAGGTCGGGCTTCGCCAGCAGACCGAGTCGGCGGGAGGCATGGCCGCCCCGGTGAAAGAGGAAGCCGAGGGCGACCAGCGCCGGCAAGAAGCGGGCGGCGGAATCGAGAAGGGCCAGCACCGGAGGTTCGAGATAGATCGGCTGCGATCCATCGACCGGCAGGCCGGTGGCGAGGAGGAAATTGACGAGCCTTTCAAAACCTACCGAGGCGAGATAGGCGAGAAGGAAGACACCCAGGCCCAGGGTGAGCGGCCAGCGGCCGATATACCCCCCCTGGCGCGCGCGCAAGGCCACGCGGAAGGCCCGGAGCGCCCGGGGCACGAAGAAAGCTCCGACAAGGGCGAATAGCCAAACCGCTCCCCGGCAGACGATCACCCGCAGCACAAGTTCTTGATTCCTTCCGTCTTCCTCGGCAGGGCGCGCTTTCAGGGCAATCTCGCTCCCTCCGAAGTCCCCGAAGGCCATGAGGTATTCGCGGTCCCACCAGGCGTCCCGTCTTTCGGCCACCCTCGCGATCACCGCCTTGGGATCCGGCGGCCCGGGAAGGCCTAGATCGGTGAAAGCTCCGCGGGCGGGGTTCTCGCCGCTTCGCAGGGCATCAAGGATCGCCAGGGCATAGGCGCCTTCCTGATCCAAGGCCTTTTCCTTTCCGAGTATTACGAGAGAACGGATCGAGCTGTTGACCGTTTCCGGCACGGAATCGATCAACAGGGCCACCCGAACGAAAACGGGCAATCGCTCCATGCCCTCGGCCAGGCGAAGATCCCGGTCGATCTTGATGAGTGCCATGCGGCAAGCCCCTTCCTCGTATCCCTGCTCCTCCCCGAAATGGTTGTCCCACAGCCACACGCCCATCACGAAGAGCAGGAGAGCCAGCACCGGCTCCGGCACGCGCCGTCGCAGGATATGGCGGTAAGGATTTCCTGCCTTGGCCGTTTGCGAGTCGATGCCAGATAGCATCCGGATTTCCCGGAATATCGCAAGCTCTCGCGATATTCAATGGGGCTTAATTAAACAAAGCGGCTGCGATTTTCCCGCTGGCCCCGTAGGTCCTGCGCCCCCACAGTCCGCCCGTCCCGAAATGGTTTTTGCCCTCGCCACCGCGGTTTCCGAAATTACTCCCGTGCCTGCAGGAGAGAGTCTCGAGACCCGGGTCATCCTATGGACCTTTTTGGCGGCGGGCGCTCTTTTCATTCTTTTCTGGGTGGTGCGTTCCGCGATGGGGAAGGTACGGAGCCCCCGGGGCACCACCTCCCTATCGACCGGTGCCATCCCTTCCGCTGCTTCCGCGGAAGGCTCTCCCTATCTGACTCCGCAGGCGCTTCCCCCTCCCCTGCCCTCCTCGCAGCCAGCCGGGATCACGCGGCATTTCAAGGTGCCCACGAGCCACTACCGCCTGCTCGATCTACCCCTGATCGGCCTGATTTTCCTGATCTATTGCGGACTTACGGCGGGTGGTGGCGGAGGGGACCCGGTTCCCGTGGAGGAAAAATTCACCCCTGAAGTGCTGACGGCCTCCATCTTCTTCCACCTGCTGCTGATGGGCATGGTCTGTGCCTTCGTCATCCGCAGGATCACGCAATCCGAGTGGCTGGGGCTCCGCTGGAAGCAGTGGTGGCTGGTCTTTGCAATCGCTCCGGTAACGGTGCTTTTCATCTGGCTCGTACTGGCGGTCACCCACCGCAGTGGCTGGAACGGTTGGCTGGAAAAAACCCTGGGGATCGAATCGATGCAGGAATCGGTGAAGCTGCTCCAGGAAGCGAAGGATCCCATGGTCATCATCCTGATGACCGTGGCGGCGGTAATCGTGGCACCCTTCGCGGAAGAGGTGGTGTTCCGGGGCTACCTCTATCCGGCGGCGAAGCGTTTCTGCGGCCCGCTGGGGGCGATGCTGTTTTCCTCGCTGGTATTCGCCGCCGCGCATGGAAACGCGGTGGCACTGGTTCCCCTTTTCATCCTCGCGATGCTCTTGTGCCTGATCTACGAGCTCACGGGCTCGATCTGGGCGAGCATTTCCGTCCATTTCCTCTTCAACGCAGCTACGGTGGCTCTGCAGCTCATGGCCCGATACGGTATCATCGAGATCTCCAGTCCGACTTGAGATGAAAAAACGTCTGCGCGATCTCGGCGAGGATGCCCTCATCGCACGCGTGCTCCGGGGTTTCCCGGGCGGAGCCTCGCTCGCGGTAGGGCCGGGGGACGATTGCGCCGTCGTCGATCCCGGACACGGGCCGCTGCGCCTGCTGAAGACGGACGCGATCGTGGAAGGAGTGCACTTCCTTCC
>CAMPGU010000178.1 GCA_946885645.1 uncultured Haloferula sp. | reverse complement strand
CTTCTGGCTCGGCGACATGGACGAAGTGGCGATCTACGAGGACACCCTCAGCGCCGCCCGCATCACCGCCCACGCGGATGCCTGGCGGTCCACCGCTTCGGGCCTGCTCGGCTTCTCCGCATCCAGCGAAACGATCGCCGGCGGGGAAAGCACTACGCTCACCGTGAAGACCGGCAGCGACGCGACCTCCGTCAGCATCGACAACGGCATCGGGCCGGTGACTCCCGTCAACGGTGTCGTCACTCTCCCGGTGAGCCCCTCGGTCACGACCACCTACACGGTCACGGTGGAAGGCCCGTCCGGCACGCAGATCCTCACCGTTACCATCACGGTGGAAGCACCTGCGTCACCGCCGGTGATCACCTCCGGCAGTATCACCGGGGGCGATTTCCGTATCACGTTCACCGGCACGCCGGACACGACCTATAACGTCCGCGGCTCGCTCGACCTCCAGTCCTTCGCGCTCGACCACGGTACGGCGACGACCGACGGCAGCGGTGCCGGCGAGGCGCTGGTGCCGATTGTTCCCGGCGAAGGCGTCCATTTCTACCGCATTGAAGAGACTCCCTGAAAAAGAAACCCATGAAAACGATATCAACCCTCCTCGCCCTGTCCTTGATGCAGGTCTCCGCCCACGCTGCCGTGCTGTTTGCCGACACTTTCGACCGCGCGGACGGTAACAACATCGATGCCAGCCTCGGCGGCATCACCGACAATACGGGCTCTTCGCTGGCTGCCGACGGCGTTTATCTCCACGGGCAGATCGATCCCAACGCCGCCCACCCGACCTACGGCGCGCCCGATGGCAACGCCGCGAACGGCGGCGGCACCCGGATCCTGGGAAACCAGTACCAGCTCAAGTATGGCAGCGGCACCGTCAGCACCTACGTCAACCACAACTTCACCAACGGGGCGATCCTCGCGGCGGGAGGCTTCTCGGTATCCCTGGATGTGATGGGTTATAGCCAGGCCACCGGCGTCCAGCACGGGGCGGCTTTCGGCATCGGCATGACTGCCTTGGAAGCTGCGTCCACGCGCGATGCCATCGGCGGCGGCGCGCTGAACCAACCCCACATGGCGGGTGCCTTCACCTCTTACACCGGCACGGTCGTTTCCGACTTCTGGCTGGGCATCCGGCCGGACGCTACCATCGCCTGGGGCAGCGGTACCGTGACCCTCGGCACCGCCAGCGTCGCAGCGAAGACGGGCACGCTTTCCGCGGTCTTCACGGTCCCGGATTTCAACGCCAGCACCAACGTCGGCTTCCAGGTCTTCTATAACAACGTCTCGCAGGGCACGGGAAGCTTCGCGTGGAGCGACACGGGCGCGAACTACATCGGCCTGGACGGCCGGGACGGCACCTCGATCGCGCTGGACAACCTGTCGATCGAAACGGTGCCCGAACCGGCGACCGCCGCGCTCGGCCTGCTCGGCTCGGTGGCCTTGCTGCGCCGTCGCCGTTGATTTTTTCCGCGCCCGGCAGTCCCGGCTGCCGGGCGCTTTGCCTTCACGACCGCCTTCGACCATGCGCCTTCCCTCTGCCCTGCTTCTGGCCAGCCTGCTGACCGGCCACGCCCAGGACATCCTGTTCCGCGATACTTTCGATC
Organism: uncultured Haloferula sp.; assembly: GCA_946885645.1. Next base: position 7,032 of record CAMPGU010000178.1, on the reverse strand, counting down.
GGCCGGACAACCGGAACATCGACGCCGCGCTCACCGGTATCACCGATGGCACCGGCTCCGCGCTCCCGGCCGACGTGGTGTACAGCCAACCGTGGCTCGATCCCAACAGCCGACCCCCGGCCTACGGCGTGCCCGACGGTGACGCGACCAATGGCGGCGGAGCGCAAGTCGTTGGCGGTGCCTTCCAAGTGAAGTTCGGCTCGGGAACCGCCAACGCATTCGCGAACCACAATTTCATCAATGCCTCGATCCTGGCGAAGGGCGGCTTTTCGGTCTCGCTCGATGTGACCGCCTACAGCCAGACTACCAGCGGGCAAGGCGGGGGCTTCGCGATCGGCATGTCCCAAGCGGAGGCCGCGGGCACGGCCGATGCCTTCAACGGGGCCAGCCGGATGACCGGTGCCTTCGGGCCCGCCCCCGGCGATCCGGTGCCGTCCCAGGTGGCGAGCGACTTCTGGATCGGCATCCGCGGCGACAATTCTCTGGCGTGGGGAAGCAAGAGCGGGACCATCGCTGGCGTCACCGGCCTGACCGCCAAAACCGGGACGATCCTGGTGAACTTCACCGTGACGGGCTTCGAGGCCAACGCGACCGTCGGCTACGAGGTCTTCCTCAACGGCGTGTCGCGCGGCAGCGGCAGCTTCACCTGGAGCGGCACGAACGAAAATTACATTGGCATCGACGGTCGCGACAGCGCTTCGGTCACGGTGGACAACTTCACCGTATCCACGCTGGCGGGAAATCCGACGGTGGATCTCGCCGTCACGCCGGGCATCGTCCAGCCGGACGATAGCTCCGAAGCGGTCACCCTGAGCTGGAGCGCCGCCGGATTGCCCCCGGGCGCCAGCTACGTGATCACCGCGGACAAGGCGGTAACCTTTCCGGACGGCGACAGCACCGGCGCCGCGCTCACCGGCCCCGGTTCGGTGCAGGCAGTGGTCGATGGTACACTCGGGAACACCACCTTCACGCTGTCGATTTCGAACAGCGTGCCCGAGGTGATCGCCAGCGGCACGGCCACCGTGATCCAAGCCGCGCCACCTTCGCCGCGACCGAATGTCATCGTCATCCTCGTCGATGACATGGGCTGGGGCGACCTTGGCTGCTACGGCAGCGAGATCCCCACGCCGAACATCGACGCGCTGGCAGCGAACGGCGTACGCTTCCGCCAGTTTTACCAGAGCGCGCGGTGCAGTCCCACGCGTTGCTCGATCCTGACGGGGCTCTACCCGCAGCAGGCCGCGGTCGATCCGTCCGTGGCACTCCCGGACCTCCGCACGGATAACAACGTCACCTTCGCCGAACTCCTTGGCTCGCAGGGATATCGCACGTACTTGGCCGGAAAGTGGCACCTCGGAAACGGTGCGAGGCTCCCTGAAAACCGCGGCTTCCAGCACGTATGGCGTATTGCCAACGGTCAAGCCCACAGCGCGGACGTGTGGAACCAGGGGGCCTACACGCTGGTGTCGCAGAACGGCGAGATCGCCTTCCGCGACTACGCGGGGAGCGGCCAGACGTTTTATCAGACGGATGCGATCGGGGACTACGCGGTCGATTACATCAATCACAACCAAAGCAAGGGCGACGGCAAGCCCTTCGCGATGTTCCTCACCTTCGGCGCGCCGCATTTCCCGCTGGGCGCTCCGGGGGCCCTGGCGGACACCTTCATGCCGGTCTATTCGCAAGGCTGGGACGTGATCCGGCAGGAGCGCTATAACCGGCAGCTCGCCACCGGGGTGATCGATAGCCGCTACCCGTTCCCCGGCCTCGGCGGCACCGGGCCTCACCAGACCGAGCCCATCGTGGCTCTCCCCGCGTGGAACACCCTCCCCGCCGACCGCAGGGCCGATCTCACCCGCCGCATGGCGATCTACGCGGCGATGATCAAGAAGATCGACGACAACGTGGGCAAGGTGGTGACGCGGCTCCAAGAGATCCAGCGCCTCGATAACACGCTCATCGTCTTCGTCTCCGACAACGGTGGTAACCACGAGGGCGGCGTCTTCGGGACCAAAACGGCCGGCCCCTTGACCGGCGCCGCGCTGGCGAACATGGGCCAAGCCGGACAGAACGATGGCATCCACTACGGCGGTGGCTGGGCGCACGTGAGCAATTCGCCGCTGAAGCTCTTCAAGCACTTCACGCACGAAGGAGGTATCCGTGCACCGGCCATCCTGCACTGGCCCGACGGCGTTCCGACACAGGGGAACTGGGTAGAGACGCCGGCGCATCTGATCGATGTGATGGGTACCATCGTCGATGCGACCGGCGCGACCTACCCCGCCGCTTTCAACGGCCACCCGGTGCTGCCGCTGGAAGGCAGCAGCATGATCGGCATGATTGCGGGCACGGCGCCGGACCGCACGCTCTTCGTGGAGCACGAGGTCAACCGCATGGCGCGGAAAGGGAAGTGGAAACTGGTCACCGAGGCCTTCACCGCGCACGATAGCGAGTTCACCGCGCACCAGAAGCTGCTCTACGACATGGATGCTGATCCCGGCGAAAGTACCGACCTCGCGGCTCAGGAGCCGGCGAAAGTGGTCGAGCTGGTCGATGAGTGGAATGCCTGGTCCACCCGTGTCGGCTTGCCGGCCGCGCGCCTCATGGTGCGGCCGCCGGTCAGCGCGACCCCGGCCGCTACCCCCGCGGATCTCTTCCTCGATATCTTCAACCGCAGCAATGCCTCGGACATCGACCTCTCCGACGATGGCATGTCCGGCAGCCGGGTGCCGCCGCTCGGCAGCGGGATCTCGTGGTTCGAAGGCTGGGAGGGCAGCGGCACCCCGGAATCGATCCAAGTCACGGAGGGCATCCTGCAGATGGCGACCGGCGTGGGTATGAGTGAAAGCGGACTGAACCACAATTTCACCGGTCAGGATATCATTGATGCCGGCGGCTTCTCGGTCTCCTTGCGCATCCTCGACATCAATACCGCCGCGACCGACCTCCCGAACCGCTATGCCGGCTTTGGTGTGGGACTCGATGCGGTGCAAGCGGCAGGAGGAAACGACATCGCCTCGGCATCGCCGCCGCCGATCCGCGGCGACGCCGGGAATCCCGGGTCCGCGGACTGCTTCGTCGAACTCGACGCGAATGGCGACGTGAAGTTCTGGAGCGATGGCATTCTCCGCGCCACCGTGCCGGTCGGGAAGACCGGGGGTACGCTGACCGTCGCCTTCACCTGCGACAGCTTCGCCGTCGGTGCGACGGTGACGGTGTCCGCCTACCTTGATGGGACCGGCCTCGACCTCGACCCGGCTAGCGCGGCGATGAGCCGGGCCTTCACTTGGGACGAATCCAACGCAAACTTCGTGGCGCTCAGCGCCCGCGCCTCCAACTACGTGCAGATGGATAATTTCGCCGTGCGCAAGCTGCCGCTTTCCGCCGCGCTGTCGATGGAGCACGCGCTCGGGGCAGGCCTCGAAGGAAGCGACAGCGCTCCAACGGCCGACCCGGATGGCGACCGCCTCGACAATTTCGGCGAGTGGGCCTTCGGGACCGATCCTGCGCGGGCCGACGATGAAGTGGCTGCGACCTCGCTGGTGCTGGTTCAGCCGGCCGCGGGTACCTTCCGCTTCGCTCATCGGCGCCTCGCGGGTTTCGCGGCGGCGGGCGTGGGTTATAGCTACCAAGTGAGCGACGATCTTTCCTCCTGGAGAACCGCCGATGTCATCGAGGAATCCTCCGCGCCCCTGGCCGCGAGCCCCGGCTACGAGGTGGTGACCCTAGCGCTCTCCGGGGAGGATCTGACCGGTCAGGACCGCCTGTTCCTCAAGGCAGCAGCGGAACCCTGACGTCCGGCAATGATTTCACCGACTGCACCTGATCCATCATGAAAAGACTGCTCCTCACCCTGCTCGCCCTCACTCCCGCGCTTTCGGCCGAAGAGAAGGCCAAGCCCAATATCCTGCTCCTTTGTGTCGATGACCTCAAGCCGGTTCTCGGCTGCTACGGCGACAAGCTGGCCAAGACGCCGAACCTCGACCGCCTGGCCGCGCGCGGCATGCGTTTCGACCTGGCCTACTGCAACCAGGCGGTCTGCTCCGCCTCGCGGAACAACCTGCTCTTGGGCTCGCGCTCGACTTCACTCGGTATCTACGACCTCGGCACGAATTTCCGCAAGGCGGTGCCGGACGCGGTGACGCTGCCGCAGTATTTCATGAAGTCCGGCTACCGGGCGGAGGCTATCGGAAAGATCCTGCACACCGGCCACGGGAACACCGACGACACGGCGTCGTGGAGCGTGCCCACCATTGTCGAGAAGGTGGTCGAGTATCTCGACCCCAAGAGTTCGGCAGGTGGGAAACTCACCCGTGAGGAGGCCTATTTCACCAATCAGGAACTCGGCCGCATCAACCAGCTTCCGAGGGGCGCGGCTTGGGAATGCAGTGAGGTCCCGGACAACAGCTACGCCGACGGCCGGATCGCCGACATCGGCATCGAGCGGCTGAAGGCGGCGAAAGGCCGGACCGGCACGCCGTTCTTCCTCGCCCTGGGATTCGTGAAGCCCCACCTGCCGTTGACCGCACCGAAGAAATATTGGGACATGCACGATCCCGCGAAGTTCGAACTCGCGAAGGACCGGCAATCGCCGAAAGGCGCGCCGCCCTACGCCGGCAAGCGCGGCGGCGAGATCTCGAACTATGAGCCGATTCCCCCCAACGGCCGCGCCAACGACGAGACCGCCCGCAAACTAATCCACGGCTACTACGCCGCCACGAGCTTCATGGACGCCCAACTCGGCCGGGTGATCGACGAACTCGACCGGCTGGAGCTTTCCGGGAATACCATCATCGTGGTATGGGGCGACCACGGCTGGCATTTCGGCGACCATGGCCTGTGGACGAAACACACCAACTACGAGCAGGCCAATCGCATTCCCTTGCTGATCGTGGCTCCCGGCATCAAGCCCGGCTCCACCCGGCAACTCGCCGAAACCGTGGATCTCTACCCGACGCTCGCCGAACTCGCCGATCTGCCAAAGCCGACCGGTCCGCAGCCGATCGACGGCCTCAGCCTCGTGCCGGTATTGAAGGATCCTTCCTCCAGGGTCCGTGATCACGCCACCCATGCATTCCCGCGGAGCGAAGGTCGCATCGGTCGCGCGATCCGCACCGAGCGGTACCGTCTGGTTGAGTGGAAGAAGCCGGGGATGTCTCCGGATACCGCCGACTTCGAGCTCTACGACTACGAGTTGGACCCGTCGGAGCCGGTGAACCTCGCCAAGCAGAAGCCCGGAGTGATGAAGGAACTCCGCGCCATTCTGGCCCGGCATCCCGAAGCGGAGCCCCGCCCGATCGGGAAGAAGGACCGGTGAGATGCCGACGCTCCGCTCTGCGGCGGGCGGTGCCCGGCAGGTCCCGCCGCATCAAGGAGTCGCCGCCGGTCAGGACCAGCACCGGCGGCGCGAGAGCGGCGAATTGCTCGTCCGGTTCAAACGGAGTGTCTCCGCAGCAGGGCTTCAGCGCAATCTCCCGCCAAGTGATGTCTCAAGACTCGCCGATGCGCTTGCGTCGCCAAGTGGTGGGGGATTGACCCACGATCTTGGCAAAGCAGCGGTTGAACTGGGATAGCGACTGATAGCCAACCTCGAAGGCCACCTCCGAGATCCGGCGGTCCGATCTGAGAAGTTCCTTTTTCGCGCGTTCGATGCGGCAGCGGTTGACGTAGTCCGTCAGAGTGAGGCCGGTGGCCTCCTTGAAAAGACGGCAAAAGTGGGATTCGCTGAGGCCCGCTTCGTGCGCCACGGCACCGAGCGGCAGCGGGTCGTCGAGATGCTCATGGACATAGCGGCGTGCTTTGGCGATTGCCGCGGGCTCGCGGCCTTCCTCGATGATGGCGAGCGATTCAGCATGCTTGCCGAGCTGGTCGGCGAAGCTCTGGAGCAGCGTGATCATGCTGGCGTAGCGTTCCGGCTCGACCGAGCGGGTCTGCAGATAGGCGACCCGGAGGGTGTCGCGTGTCTCTCCGTCCAAGGTCTTGCGGCCCAGGCTGCCGAGCACGTCCTCGAACTGCGCTTCATCGGGTGTGCGCGAGAAAACCTGGCCGGTTTTGAGGAATCCAACGATCGAGTTACCCAGCTTCACCGGGACGGCGGAGGCGGTGAGGCCGGCGAAGCAATGGCAGGAGGACGGGCCTTTGACGCGAGCCTCCGCGATCAGGCGGCGGTTGGTCTCGATGCAGGCCATACAAGCGCTCCGGCAAAGGTTGAGCGCTTCGCAGAAAGGGCTGCGGTTCACCGCTTGGTCATCCAGGCACCAGTCGTCGGGATTCGCCCCCACCAGGCGCAGCGGGAGGCCCGTGGCGGTGCGAAAGGCATCCTGGTAAACCTTGAACAAATCCGATTGCTTCAGCCGCTCATGCAGCGTGGCTTCGAACGGTGTGCTTGCCGGTTTCGGGGATGAATCGGGCATCGGGTGGGACAATAGGGAAACCATAAGGGCGTTTTTTAGCGAGATCAATCCAACAGGTGCGGGAACCCGTCGCCACGAGAAGAATCGAAACGACGGAACTCAGCGGCATCAGCACCGCTGCCAATAAGGGATTCATGCGTGCTGCAGCGGCGATCACCACCACGGCAAGGTTATAGGAAAGGGCGAAAACAAAGGCCCGGCGGACACCGGAGGTCCGGGCATCCGCCGCGGCGAAAGCCTCCGTCAGATAAGTCAGTCCCGACCCGAGTGCGTAGAAATCCGCCTTCGACTCCAGCAAACTGCGGTCCACAACCGGAGTCGCCGTGACGAAAGCGGCGTCGAAAGCGAGGGAGTCGTTGGCACCGTCCCCCACGAAGAGGGTGTCTTGGCGATCAAGCATCGCGACACGGGCCGCCTTGTCCTGCGGCGAGAGCCCGCCGACCGCCGAGCCTGCGGGAAGATCGAGTGCCGCAGCCAGAGCGGCGACCTTCTCCGCCGCATCGCCGGAGAGGATGTGGAGATTCAGGCCACGTTTTTTCAGGGCCGAGAGAGTGGCGAAAGCCCCAGGACGGAGCGAGTCGCGGAAACGGAAGGTCGCAATCACGGCGCCATCGTGGCG
>CAMPGU010000177.1 GCA_946885645.1 uncultured Haloferula sp. | reverse complement strand
GGGGTGAGGGCAGGGGTGAGCGGTAGCGGCGCGGCGGAGCGGGGCGCAGGAGTCGCCGCGGGATCTTCCCCGGAGGCATCGATCCAGTAGCTCTGGCGCTCGAAGGGATAGGTGGGAAGATGGACGCGGGAGCGATCCTGGCCGGCGAAGAATGCGGGCCAATCGAGGGCGACACCCCGTTTCCAGAGCTCGCCCGCTGCCTGGAGCAGATCCGCGAGGTCGCCGGAGGCGGATGGCAGGGTGGAAAGCACCGTGGCAGAGCCTCGGCCCGGGTGCTGGCGCGCGAAGGGGGCCAGCGCTTGCCCGGGGCCGACCTCGAGCAGGATCACGTCCTCTTCGGAAAAGGCGGATGCAAGGGCGTCGGTGAAGCGCACCTCATGGCGCAGTTGCCGCGCCCAATAGCCCGGATCCGCCAGCGTCGCGGCGTCCATTGCTTTGCCGGTGCAAGTCGAGATCCACGGGATCTGCGGGGCGTTTGCCCGGACCTTCGCCGCTTCCGCCGTGAAAGGTGCTACAAGCGGCTCCATCATCGCGGAATGGAAAGCGTGCGAGGTCTGCAGCGGGCGGCACGCGATCTTCCGCGCCTCGAGGTCGAGCTGGAAAGCAGCAATCGCCTCATGGCTGCCGGATACCGTGCAGAGCTTAGGGCTATTGATCGCGGCGAGGTCGATGCCCGGCGGCAGCGTCAACTCCTCGGCACCCTGCCTCACGGCGAGCATCGCTCCGGAGGGGAGCTCCTGCATCAGGCGGGCGCGCGTGGCGAGCAAGCCGAGCGCATCCGCGAGGCTGAAGGTCCCGGCAAGAACCGCGGCGACGTATTCGCCGATGCTGTGGCCGATGAGGAGGGAAGGCCGCACGCCCCATGACATCCAGAGCTTCGCCAGGGCATACTCCACCACGAAGATGCAAGGCTGGGTGAGCCAGGTCTGATGGATCCGTTCTTCCGCGGCGCTTCGGTCTTCCCCGGTAGGATGGAGCGTCGCGCGGACATCGACGCCGAGGTGGCGCTGCAGGTGCGCGGCGCAGTCATCGACAGCGCTGCGGAAGACCGGTTCGGCGTCGTAGAGTTCCCGGCCCATGTCCAAGTACTGCGACCCTTGGCCGGGGAAGAGGAAGGCGATCTTCGCGCTCTTTCCCGCCGCGCTGCTCTTCGCGGCTTCGCGGAGCTTGGCGACGGCTTCTTCCGTGCTTGTGGCCACGACATGGCGGCGGAAAGGGAAGGCGCGCCGGCCGGTGGCCAGGGTGAACGCGACATCAGGGAGATAAGGAGCAGCGACATTCTTGTCGCTGGAAGAACAGGGACAGGAATGTCCCTGCTCCATATGTCTCGCCAGATTCTCCGCCATCGCATCCAGCGCGGACGCCGTCTTCGCAGACAGCACCAGCAGTTGCTGCTTCCGGCCCGGTGCCGCCGGAGCGCTCGCGGGCGCTTCTTCCATCACCACGTGGGCATTCGTGCCGCCCACGCCGAAGGCGCTCACGCCCGCGATCCTCGGTGCCCCGTTCCTGCTCCACGCGGTGGTTTCCGAGGCCGGTGCGAAGGGGCTGTTGGCGAAGTCGATGCGCGGGTTGGGCGCTTGGAAATGCAGCAGTGCCGGGATCTTGCCGTGGCGGAATTGCTGGATCGTCTTGATCAGGCCGGTGACGCCCGCGGCCACGTCGAGGTGGCCGATGTGGGTCTTGCCGGTGCCGAGCGTGCAGTAGCCGTTTCCGGCCGCACCGCCCTCGCGGAAGGCCTTCGTGAGAGCCGCGACCTCGATCGGATCGCCTAGCGGCGTGCCGGTGCCGTGCGCTTCGATGTAAGAGACTTCCGAGGGATGTACGCCTGCGGAGGCCTGCGCCAGCGCGACCACGTCCGCTTGGGCATTCAGGCCGGGGGCGGCGAAGCCGATCTTGTCGGAGCCGTCGTTGTTGACCGCCCAGCCTTTGATGACCGCCAGGATCGGATCGCGGTCGGAAATCGCTTCGCTCAGGCGCTTCAGCAGCACCACGCCGCAGCCGTGGCCGAAGACCGTGCCCGCCGCATTTTCGTCGAAGGCCCGCACGGTGCCATCGCCGGAGACCATGCCTTCCTCGGTGTAGAGGTAGTGCCGCTGCTGGGGGAAGCTAAGGGAAACGCCGCCGGCCAGCGCCATGTCGCACTGGTAGGTCAGCAGCGAGGTGGCGGCCTGGCAAATTGCCACCAGCGAGGTGGAGCACGCCGTCTGGATGGTCATGCTCGGGCCACGCAGGTTCAGCTTGTAGGAGACGCGGACCGGCAGGAAGTCCTTGTCGTTGCCGAGCATGGTCTGGTACTCGCCCACTTGATAATTCCTCGCCAGCTCCTTCGCCTTGCCGAGGTTGTGGAGCAGGTAGGTGTTCAAGCCCAGCCCGGCATAGACGCCGATCATGCCGGGGTATGCGCCCGGGTCGTAGCCGGCGTGCTCGATGGCTTCCCACGCGCACTCCAGGAATATGCGGTGCTGCGGATCCATCAGTTCCGCTTCCTTCGGGTAGATTCCGAAGAAGGAGGCGTCGAAAAGATCCGGCCGCTCGATCATGCTGCGGGCCCCGACATATTCCCGGCCGTCCTCGCCCGTGCGGCTTTCAAAGCGGGTGATGCAATCCTTTCCCTCGATGAGGTTCTGCCAGAACTCGTCGGGATTCGCGGCGCCGGGAAAGCGGCCTGCCATGCCGATCACGGCAACGGCTTCGGGCGGGGGAAGTTCTTCGTTCATCGGGGGGTAGGTCGGCGGAAGCGGGCGAGTCCCGCCTGCTGCAGGCGCGCCCTGTCCCGGGCACCGGGTGCCGCGCTATCGGCGGCCTGCGGGGAAAGGAAATCCGCCAGCGATTGCGCGCTCGGGCGGGCGAAGAGATCGGTGATCGCCAGATCGCGGCCGGTCATCTCGCGCAGGCGCACATGCAGGACCGCCAGATGGATCGAGGTGCCGCCCAGGTCGAAAAAATTCGCCGAGGCGTCATCGACGGGACGTTCGAGCACTTCGGACCACAGCATCAGGATTCGAGCCGTGAGAGTATCACCAAGCCCCGTTTGCGTCACGGGTGACTTTTCCAGCCCGGCCAGCGCCAGGCGGTCCACCTTGCCGTTGGGTGTGAGGGGAAAGGCTTCCGTGAAATGGAATTCCCCCGGGATCATGTACGCGGGCAAGTTCTCCGCGAGGAAGGCTTTCAAGGCCGGGGCGGAGGCTCCGCCCCTCACATGAGCGATCAGCCGTCCGCCGCTGGCGATCACCACGGCCTCGCGAACCTCCTCGTGCCGGTTCAGTGCGAGCTCGATTTCGCCGAGTTCGATGCGGAAGCCGTTCACCTTCACTTGATGATCGGCCCGCCCCCGGAATTCCAAGGTGCCGCAGGGCAGCCTGCGCGCCAGATCACCCGTGCGGTAAAGGGCACCGGCGAGGGGAAAGCTCTTCCGGGTCCGCTCCCCATCGTTCAGGTAGCCGCCGCCCAGGCCCGCGCCGCAGATGCAGAGCTCGCCCGCTTCCCCGTCCGGCACCACGGCCAGATCCTCATCGCGGATCGTGACGGTGACGTTCGGGATCTCCCGACCCAGCGGGACGAAGGGGAAGTCGTCGAGGTTAGCCCCGTGCAGGCGGTGGAAGGCGCAGATGTCCGTGCATTCGGTCGGGCCGTAGGTATTGACCACCTCCGCGCGGCACGCGGGATGATCGAACCAGGGGCGCAGGCGCGGGATCGAGATCGGCTCGCCACCGAGTACCGCGAAGCGGAGGGAGGAGAGATCGGCGTAGCCCTCCGCTGCGGAGGCTTCGACAAGCGGGTAAAACGCGCTCGGGGTGCAATTGACGAGAGTCACCCCGTGGTCGCGGATCAGCGCGGAGATCCGGGAGATGTCGTAGGTGCCGCAATCGTCCAGCAACAGCCGCCCGCCGGTGAGCAGGGGGGCGAAGAAATTCTTCTGCGTGAGATCGAAGCTCGGCGAGCTGATGACGAGCGTGCAGTCCGCAGCCCCGAGCCGGAGTTCGGAGGCGTACCACGCCAGCAGGTTCGCGAAGCCCTTGCGGAATACGGAAGCGGCCTTCGGTTGCCCGGTCGAACCGGAGGTGAAGATCGCGTAGAGCGGATCGTCGGGCGTCGCGTGGCTCGCCACGGCCGCGGGAGAAAGCGTCTCCAGCTCGGGATCCAGCACATCCACCACGGTGGCGGCTCCCGCTTCGCGGAAAGCATCGGCGAGGTCTCGCCGGCTGAGCACGAGCTCCAGCCCGGCGGAAGAGATCATATGCGAAAGCCGTGCCTGCGGATAGGCGGGATCGAGCGGCACATAGGCGGCCCCCGATTTCACCACCGCCAGCAGGGCCACGATGAGTTCCACCGAGCGGCCGAGCCCGACGCCGATGTAAACCCCCGGCCGGGCCCCTTGAGCCTGGAGATGCCGGGCCAGACGGTTCGCCCGTGCGTTCAACTCCCCGGCGGAAAGCGTGCAATCTCCCGCGCTTACCGCGCCATGGCCGGGCGAGGCGGACACCTGCGACTCGAACGCGGCGAGCAGATCATCCGGCAGGAGTGCTTCCTGCACGAGGGGGGGTGCGGTCATGCGGCTGGGGGGTAAAACTGGCGATCCGCGCCGATAATCTAAAAAATTTCAGATAGGTCAATAGTCGGCTGCTAGAGGACATCAAGCGGGGCGGGGACCGGCGATGCCTTGGTTTACGCAGGTTATGCCGCCTTGTTTATCGCCGCAGCCCTTCCTATCAGAAAGAGAGAAGGCTGGCATTACGTGATCTCGTAAGGTTCATGATTTTGAAATTCCTTGTCCTGCGTCTTTTTATTTTTTAGCCTCGGGGCGCTGACTCCTGCATGTCCCACCGAGTGCCACGCGCCCCCCGGGTGGTCCCTCTGATGCTTTCCGCCGTTCTGGCGGGCTCTTTGGTACCGTCATGGGGAGAAGAACTCCTATCCACGGCTCCCGGCCGCTTGGAAGGGGAAGTGGACGGCCGTATTCTTCCCCGCAGCGCGGTCCGGCGTGATCCCGGAGTCGGCCAGACGCGGCAGGAAGAGCTGGAGATGGGCATCGCGATCTCGGCCGCGTACGACGACAATATCTTTCTCAGCGCCACCGCCCCCAAAGCGGACTTCGTCGTGAAGGTCGCTCCTTCGGTGGCTTACCGGAAGGGCGACAAGGCCACCGGTGAAGGCGGCTATCTCGCGCTCGCCTACAAGCCCGCCGTCATCGCCTACGCCGATCACAGCGACAACAACCGCATCGATCATCAGGCCGCCTGGGAAGCCGGCTGGCGCGGCAAGGCGATCACCCTCGCCTACAGCGGTGCCTTCGGCCGCCTCGGCGATGCGACTGCCGACACCGGCACGCTGACCGAGCGCAGCGAGCTCGCGAACGAGGCGAGGATCGCCTGGTCCCTGCGCGAAAAGGTGTCCGTGGAAGTGGCGGCGGGACAAGAGTCCACCGACTACGAGTCCGGGGCTTTCGCCGATTCGGACCTTACCTACGGGGAAATCGCGCTGCGCTACGCCTACTCGCCGAAGACCCGGCTGGGCCTCGCCTACAAGGGCGGGCGCTTCGAGGTGGACGGTGCCGGGGAACAGACCGTGCACCGGACGACCGGTCGCATCGAGTGGAACCCCACCGAAAAAATCGCCGTGGATCTGGAAGCGGGTGCCGAACACCGCAGCTTTGACAACGGCTCGGATACCACGCCGGTCGTGGAGGCCCGGGTCGGCTGGAAGCCCCGCGAGAACACCGAGCTTTACCTCACCGGCTACCGGCGCGAGCGCGCGTCCGCCTTCCTGCCCGGACAAAATTACACCCAGAGCGGAGCGGCCCTGGGGATCTCCCAACGCCTCGGCGAAAAGTGGGTGGCACGCCTGGAAGGCGGCTTGGAGCGCGCTTCCTACACCCAGGTATCGGGCGCCGGAGCCGCCGGCCGTGTCGATAAGATCCATTTCATCCGCCCCGCGCTGGAATACCGTTTCACCGACGATTTCAGCATGGGCTTCTTCTACCGCTATTCGGAGAACCGCTCGAACCGCGCCGCCTTCGGCTACGAAAATCACACCGCCGGTGCCGAGGTGGGCTACCGCTTCTGAACCACACTTGCCCCCGCCATGAATGTGAAACTGTTCCTCCTCCTGTGCACCCTCCTGGGCGCGCTGCTGGCCATCACCTACGGCCAATCGCCTGCCGCAGGCCGCTCTGCCGGCATCATCGGAAAGATGGACACCGTGGAGATCCGCGTCTTCCGGGAGGACGACCTGACTACCACGGGACAGCTTTCCGCGGACGGCACCATCACGATGCCCCTGATCGGCCCGGTGAAGATCGCCGGGTTGTCCACCGATCAGGCCGCCGCCTCGATCAAGGCGAAGCTGAAGGACGGGTATCTGGTGAACCCGCAGGTGAGCGTCTCCATCGAAGCTCGCGTCCGGCGGACGGTGACGGTGCTCGGACAGGCGCAGAATCCCGGGGTCTTCGAACTCCCGGCCGACCGCAAGCTCACCGTGGTGGAGGCCATCGGCATGGCGGGCGGTGCCACCCGGATTGCGAATACCAAAAAAATGACCCTCAAGCGCAGCCAGGGGGGAAAGGCACAGCTTCTCCACCTCAACCTCAAGGACATCACTTCCGGAAAGGTGGCCGATATCCCGCTGCGTGACGGCGACGTATTGACGATTCCCGAAAGCTTGTTCTGATCCTTTCCCCCTGTCCCGATGGCCGCCCCCCGCAAACCGGAATATCATCTCACGAATTCGTCCCCGCGTACGGCGGAACTGGCGACCGTCTCGCCCACGCTGTACCTGCCGAAGGTGGAGCCCGGCCGCCTGATCGGCATCGTCCTCCGCCGCGGTTGGATGGTCGGGCTCGGCATGGCCGTGGCGGTCGCCGCCATGTGGGCTTATTTGAAAACGGTGCCGAAGGTTTATGTCGCCACCGGTTCGGTGGAGGTCAGCAGCCATGCTCCGCGGGTCCTGAACATCGACGGGCTTTCGCCGGAAGATCAGAAGGATCTGGAGCAGCTCCGCACGATCGAGCGGAACATGCGCTCGACGGCGCTGCTGCTGCGTGTCGTCAGGGCGAACGGGCTCGCGGCCGCTCCGGATTTCGCCCCCCCGGGGACGACCGAGCAGGGGCTGCTCGGCTTGCTCGCCAGGCGGGTGAGGGTGGAGCTCGACCGCGGCACCCGCGTGGTGGTGCTCCATGTCGAAGACACGGACCCGCAGCGGGCCAAGCGTCTCGTCGAGTCGCTGGTGGCGGAGTACGACCTTTGGATCAAGGAACGGCGGGAGACCCTCGCACGGCAGGCGGGCGAGGGGCTCGCGAAGGAGGAGGCGAAACTGCGCGCCGATATGGATGCCGCGGCCGACCGCCTGCAGGCTTTCCGCGAGGAACATCCGATCCCCGGTCTCGACGAGCGCGATTCCGCCAGCTCCGGTGCCAACCAGCTCGGGAATCTGAACACCCAGCTTTCCCAAGCGAAGTCGGAGCGCCTGCGTTTGGAGGCGGAGTACGAGGCGTTCAAGAAATTCGATCCCGAGGATCCGGACGCCTTGGCCGGGATCGGCCGCAGCACGCGCGCCGATGAAGTGCTTTCGAGCATCCGCTCGCTTCAGGTCAAGGAGCTGGAATTCGCCCGGCTGAAGGAGCGCTACGGACCGAAACACCCGGTTTACAAGGAGACCGAGCAGGAGGTCGCCAGCCTGAAGGGCAACCTGGCCGATGCGGTGAACTCCGCCGGACAAGCACTGGAAAAGAGCTACCATGTCGCGCTCGAAAACGAGGCGAAACTCCAGGGAGAGGTAAACCAGGCTCGCACCGTGGCGGTCGGCGTGGAGGGTATCCGCGCGCGTTTCGACGTTCTGAAACGCGAAGCCGAAGCGGCCCGGGAGCTGCATGCCACCGTGGACAAGCGCCTGCGGGAAACCACGCTCGCGAGCGCCGTGGCTGCTTCCTCGGTGTCGTGGGCGGAACCGCCCTTCGTTCCCGAAAAGGCTTCCAAGCCCAACAAGAAGGTGCTCCTGCCCGTGGCCGCGTTTGCCGGGGCGCTGATGGGAGGCTTCCTGCTGGTGGGTCTGGAGCTCGCGGATGGACGCGTGCGGGATTCCGCCGCCGCCGCCCGCGCGACCGGCACCCCTTTGCTTGCCAGCCTGCCCGTCCTGGCTTCCGGCCGGGAGGGGGACATGGTGCTGCTTTCCGATCCGGCCTCGCCGGTGGCGGAGGCCTTCCGCCGCCTGCGGGCCGTCCTCTCGCCTTCGCCGGCGAAGCCCGACGCCCGTACCGTCCTTTTCGTGAGCGCCGGCCCCGGTGAAGGTCGCTCGCTCTGTGCCGTCAACTATGCCGCCTCCTTGGCCGTGCAGGGGCAGCGCACCCTCCTGCTCGACGCGGACATGCGCCGCCCCGGCCTCAGCCGGAAGCACGTGAACGGGACCTCCGGGGGCCTCGGCGATTATCTGGAGGGGAAGGCGGACCCCGCCAGCGCCTGTTATCCCACCTCGCTGCCGAACCTCTATCTCCTGTCCTCCGGCCCGATGCGGAACGATGCGGCGGAACTCCTTTCCGGCACCCGTTTTCCGGTGCTGCTGGAGGATGCCTACCGGTGGTTCGACGCCGTGGTGATCGATAGCCCGCCCGTCCTCGCGGCCAGCGATGCCCTCGCGATTTCCCGCTATGCCGACCGCATTTGAATGGTCG
>CAMPGU010000176.1 GCA_946885645.1 uncultured Haloferula sp. | reverse complement strand
GGAGAAGACCGAGCTTTCCTTTTATCAGGACGCGCAGAAGAAGGAACTTTTCGCCCTGAAGGAGGAGCTCTTCTTCACCATCGACGAGAAGAGCCACGATTCCGACCTGATGGAAAAGGGCCGCGAATTCCTGGCTCCGGGCGATCCGGACGCCTTCGTGCTCCCGGACATCGGCACCCTCTTCGCGGATCTGGAGGCCGACACCACGCTCAATGAAGAGCAGCTCGCCATCCGCAAGGAGCAGCTCCAGCAGAAGCTGGATACCCAGGCGGAGAAGATGCACAACATCTCCCAGCTCCTGAAGGCCTACTGCGTCTATGAGAAGGACGTCCAGTACGTGGTGAAGGAAGGCAAGGTCATCATCGTCGATGAAAACACCGGCCGCGAGATGCCGGGGCGCCGCTGGTCGGACGGCCTGCACCAGGCGGTCGAGGCCAAGGAAGGCGTCGCCATCGAAAAGGAGACCCAGACTTTCGCCACCATCACCATCCAGAACTACTTCCGCCTCTACGAAAAGCTGGGCGGCATGACCGGCACCGCCGAGACCGAGGCGGCCGAATTCTCCGACATCTACAAGCTGGACGTGCTGCCGATCCCGACCAACCGGCCGAACCAGCGCAAGGACCTGAACGATCAGGTCTTCAAGACCCGCCGCGAGAAGTACAACGCGGTGATCAAGAAGATCGAGGAAGCCCACGGGAAGGGCCAGCCGGTGCTCGTCGGCACGGCCTCCGTGGAAGCGTCCGAAACCGTTTCCCGCATGCTGAAGCGGAGCAAGATCCCGCACACCGTGCTGAACGCGAAGTATCACCGCCAGGAGGCGGAGATCGTGGCGAATGCCGGCCAGCGCGGCGCGGTGACCGTTTCCACCAACATGGCCGGCCGCGGCACCGACATCAAACTCGGCGAAGGCGTCGCCGACGTGGGCGGCCTCTTCGTCATCGGCACGGAGCGCTATGAATCCCGCCGCGTGGACCGCCAGCTCCGCGGCCGCTGCGCCCGCCAGGGCGATCCGGGGATGAGCCAGTTCTACATCTCCTTCGAGGACGACCTGATGCGGAATTTCGCCGCCGCGGACCGCATGACCTCCATGATGGAGCGCTTCGGGATGCAGGAGGGCGAGGCCCTGGAGCACTCCTGGCTGAACAAATCGGTCGAGACCGCGCAGAAGCGCGTCGAACAGCGCAACTACACCTGGCGCAAGCGGGTGCTGGAATTCGACGACGTGATGAACAAGCAGCGGGAAGTCGTTTACGGCTACCGCAACGAGGTGCTTTCCACGGAAACCCCGCGCGAGCTGGTGATCGAGATCATCGAGAAAGTCATCCCGCAGAAGGTCCAGGGCTTCCTGGCGGACCGCGACGACGCGAGCCCGGACTACAACGAGCTGCTGCACTGGGTGAATGCCACCCTGCCGATCCGCGTCTCCCCGGAAGACCTCGATGCCACCTCCAAGTCCGCGGAGGAGATCGCGAACTTCCTGATGCAGCGGGTGAAGGAGACCTACGAGAAGCGGGTGGACGGACTGCCGCCGGAGATCCTCGAAATGGAGGAGCGCCGGATGATGCTGGCCGCGATCGACCGCCAGTGGCAGGCACATCTTTACAACATGGACGCGCTGCGCGAGGGCGTGCACCTGCGCGCCCAAGGCCAGAAGGACCCGCTCGTGGAGTACAAGGTCGAGGCCTACGACCTCTTCGAGACCCTGATGACGAATATCGAGCAGGAGGCGCTCCAGAACCTCTTCCGCTCCGCCGGGAATCTCGAAGGCATCCTGCGCCAGCTCCACGGCATGCCGCAGCAACTCCAGAGCGCCGAGCAGCAGATCAGCCGCGAGAACGTGGCCGCCACGGGGAACTCCGGCAGCGTCCTGATCGAGGAGAGCGGCGGCGAGATCAAGCTGAACCTGCCGAAGCGCCGGCCGCCGAGCTTCGATATCGATCAGCTCGGCCGCAATGCCCCCTGCCCCTGCGGCTCGGGCAAGAAATACAAGCAGTGCTGCGGCAAGGAAGGCTAACTGTTTAAGGAATCCATATCAGGCGGCGGGTGCAAAATCCGCCGCCTCTTTTTTTGGACGCAGCCAGCCGGGCGGGTCCGGGAATAACGCTTGGCGGAGGTTCTTGCAGGAGGCCGGGGAAAGCTATAGGCGGGAGATTACCCCTCGCTCCTATGTGCCCTCCCCTTCAGGCCACGCTCGATTCGCCGGCTGCCCCGAGCCTGCTGGACCTACCCCGGCAGATCGATTTCAGCACGATCACCTCCCTGGCCGCCCGGATGCTCCACGTGCCGGTGTGTCTCGTCTCCCTGGTGGATGACAAGCGGCAGGTATTCATCGGTGCCAGCGGGCTCCCCCCTTCCGGCGATCCTGTGATCGGGAGAACGCCGCTCAGCCATTTCTTCGGCCGGCACGCCGCCGCGCTGCGGCGCCCGCTGGTCATCCGGGATGCCCGGGAGGAGCCGCTGCTGGCGGAGGATGGCACGGTGATCGATCCGGGCGTGGCCGCCTATCTCGGCTTCCCCCTCATCGATGCGGGCCATCATTTCCACGGGGCCTTCTGCGCGATCGATACGGTGCCGCGGGATTGGACCGTGGAGGAGCTGGAAATGATGCGGGATTTCGCCGCTCTGGCAGCGGAGCAGATCGAGCTGAACGCCGGGCGGCAGGAGCAGCGGAACTCGACGGAAGTGCTGATCCACGACCTGAAATCCCCGCTCGCCGGGATCCGGCTGCTCGCGGGGGCCTTCGCCGATCATGCGGCGGAGCTTCCGCCCATGCTCCAGCCGATGGCCGGGGCCCTGATCGAATCCTCCGCGAAGGCCCTCGATCTGGTGGAGTCCCTGGTGCTGCGGGACCGCGAGATGGTGCGGAGCTGCACGGACCTGCGGTCCGCCCTCCGCACCCTGGTGCAGCGCCATGCCCCGGCAGCCGCCGGCAAGGGCATCGAGATCGCCCTCGAAGGTCCGGACGAATGCGTGCCGCTGGAGGCCGCCGAATGGGTGGTGGAGCAGGTGGCGGAGAACCTGCTGACCAATGCATTGAAATTCACCCCCGCAGGCGGCTGCGTCCGCATCTCCATCCGCCGGGAAGCAGGCTTCGGCATCCTGGAAGTGGCGGACGGGGGGCCCGGCTTCCAAGCCGACGACTATCCGCGGCTCTTCCAGCGCTACGGGCAATTGAGCGCGCGGCCTACCGCCCACGAACCCTCCACCGGTCTGGGCCTTTCCATCGTGAAGCGCCTGGTCGAGCAGGAAGGCGGCCGCATCGCGCTGATCAGCCCGCCCGGAGAAAGCGCGGTCTTCCGCGTGGAGCTGCCGCTGGGCTAGCTGCCCCGCCTCCCATCCGGGGCAAGGCGGCGCGGGAGCATCAGGGAGGGAGAGGCGCCCGCACTCTTTTCCGGCCCCTCCACCTCCACGTGAGCCAGCCGCACCACGCCAGCAGGAAGAGGAGGATCATGAACCAGTGCGCAAGGGCGATCCAATTCCAGCCATCGACCGGCGAGCCGTAGCGGAAGGCCCGGGGAAACCAGCGCATCCCGCTCCCCCCGCCATGCTTGGCGAGCGGCATCTCGGGGAGGGAAAAGATCGGATCTTCCCGCACCCAGACCACCGCGATGCGGCCTCCGCTTTGATCGATCCGGACCACCTCATCCATGGCTCCTTTCCACGCGAGATAGTCACCCGCGCCCATGGACCGGATCCAACTCCACCCGAGGAAGGCGAGCACCACCACGCCGAACCAGAAGGACTTCCAGCGGTAAACCGGGCGGGGGTGCATCCCGCATGAACTACCATGCTTGTCCAATCCAGGGAAGGATAGGGCGCGGAGCGGCCGATGCGGCGCTCCGATTTTTGACAATCTTTTGACCTTTCCCGATGGCTTCGCTGCTACTCTGCTCACCATGCGGATTCCCAGCCGTCACTGCTTCCCGATGAAGGCGCTTGGAACGAAGCCTCTGATGTTCCTGTCCGGGTTCGTGGCCGGCGGCTTGCTCGCGTGGGCCGGGGAACCGCCTGTCCTCAAACCCGCGCTCCAGCGAGAGCTCGAATCCCGGATCCTGCCGGAGGTGCGCTTTCACGACGCCGATCTCACGGAGGCGCTCGTCTATCTTCAGGCGCAGGCGCTCGCCTCCTCGCAAGACGCCGTGCGGATTCCCTTCGCCGTCCACTTGCCCGCGGATTTCAAGCCGCGCTACGAGCTGACCCTCGACCTGAAGGCGGTGCCGTTCTGGGAGGCTCTCCGTCATCTCGGCGGGCAAGCCGGGGTGGAATTCTCGATCGAACGGGATGCCGTGAAGGTTCGTCCCGCGGGTGCGGCTGCCGCGGCGAAGGCGACGGTGCGCACGATGATCCCCGCACCCCCGGCGCCCGCTCCGCGCAAGATGGCGGGCCGCTTGGGAACTCCCGCCAAGCCCTTCGGCGCGGGGGGAAACAACAACCACTATTCCACCGCCGGCGTCATCCAGCCCCAACGGTCGGGGACGGTGAAGAATCGCAACCTGAGCGGCTGGTCGGTCGATGCCGATCCGGGGAACCGCTTCAGCATGAACTGTGTCGATATCGCGGCCTGCAAGGCCCATCGCGGCTCCGACCGCTGCCCTTGCGGATGCCACGCCTGCGCCTGCCAACGGCCGAAGAAAGCTCCCGAGACCCGCACCGGGAAATAGAGGATGGGGTGGGGACAAGTGCCTGTTTCCTAGGGCGGAGTTTTGCATTTCGAACTCCCATGATCGCCCCTCCAGCCAGCTATGACAGTCCTGCCTAAGTTCGAAAAAACGTGAACCGCTTCATCGGAAGAGATTATTAGCAACCTATATATATTTAACTTGCCCCGCCGAACCCGTTGTAATTTTTTATCTTGTGTTTCATGACTTAACCGAGATCTTGCTACCCCCATGTTAAAACAAACATTCATCTCGTTGAGTCTTGCGGCTTTTCTTGGGCCTCAACTCGTTTCCTGCACTACAACAGCGAGCGGCCCCGCCATCCCCGCTTACCGCGAAGCGACGGCCACGAAGGCAGATGCGAAGACCTTCATCCGCTTGACCAAAGAGCAGCTCCCACCAACCCCGGGGACCACCTTGATTTATTGGAGAGTTACGAATACCCATCGCTCCCCGGTGACCACGGTAATTCAATACACGGATAAGAGGACCCCTCCCTACGAAACATACACACGTACCTATACCTTGGAATCCCAAGATTCCATAAGGGGAGAGATGCACTTGGGCATGGGCACTAGCATTCGTGTCGGTCCCGTGGAGGCGCGGGTCTTGTCAGCGCGGGTGAATCGGTGATCGGTGCCGCCGATAGGATCTTCGCGAGGTTTTCCCGATCGCTGCATCACAGCCCTGCTCACTCCGGCTGAGGGGGCTTTTCTTTGAGGCGGCTCCTTGGTGGCGCGACCAAGGCGCCGCAGGGGAAGCCCTCAACAAGTCTCCGTGCTGCGGGCAATTCAGGCACGCCCAACCCCGTTTCAGCAAGTTGGGGTTGGCAGTCCTGCCTGGATTCGAACCAAGACGAACAGAGTCAGAATCTGTTGTGCTACCGTTACACTACAGGACTAGAGGCACCCGCCGATGAAGCTCTCCGAAGAGCAGCCCCCCCAGGACTCGAACCTGGAAAGACGGAATCAAAATCCGTAGTGTTACCATTACACCAAGGGGCTCTTCGGCGTCGGGGCGCGAACGCTAGGCGCGAGGCTTTCGTTTGGCAATCCGGAATTTTGTGGGGTTTTCGGGAGCGGCAAGAGGTCCGCCGGGAGGGACCGGACCCGGAGGGATGCGGTCCCGCGGCGGGCCGGTGGAGAGCCCGCGGGGGGCCGCTGGGAAAAGGCCCCACCCAACCGTTAGGCATCCCGGCGTGACATCGGGGAGGATCCATGAAATACTCGTCTTGTCCCGACTTCAAACGAATCGAAGATGTTCCGGAAATCGTTCGCCCTCGCTTTTCTCGCCTCCGCCCTCCCTCTCGCCGCGGAGTCGGAGATCCTGCGCGCCCTGCCCGTGGATCCCTCTGAAATCACGCCGCAGCAAAAGACCGACCCGCTGGCACCGGCGGAGCCGGCCGCTCCCGTGGCGGAGGTGACGCCGCTGCCGCCCGGCACGGTGAAGATGCCGGAGCAGAAGCCCTCCGTGAAGACGGACGCTCCGGACATCGCGAACCTGCCCTCCGGCGAGGACGCGATCCGGCTCCAGATTTTCCTCGATCAGGAGAACTTCGGGCCCGGCGTGATCGACGGCAAACCGGGGCGCTTCACGGTGCTGGCCGTGGATGCGTGGAACGAGGTGCACGGACACCCCGCGGGCGACCTGAGCGCGGTGATGGCGGCGGCCCGCAAGGCCGTGCCGAATGCCTTCGCGACGGCGGTGGTGCCGGAGGTGGCGACCAAGTGGGTGAACAGCGGGCTTTCCCATAACCGCAGCCTGCAGGCGAAGGCCAAGCGCATGAGCTACCGCAGTCTGGCGGAATTCATGTCCGAGCGTTTCCACACCGACGTGGAATTCATCCTCGATCTCAACGGCTCCAAAAGCACCTGGGGCGTGAAGCCCGGCGGCACGCTGATCGTGCCGAACGTGAAGCCCTTCCACATCGAGGCCATCACCGGCACGCGCTATGAGAAGGATGCGGTGATGTCCGAGCGCCACGCGGTGGTGGATACGAAGAGAAACCAGGTGCGGATCTTCGAAGCGGCACCCTCCGCGATCGCGATCACCGAGGAAGAACTGATCACCGACAAGCCGGTGCTGGTGAAGCCGAACCTGGCGCTCATCGCCAGCTTCCCGATCACCCCGGGCAAGCCGCAATTCATCCACAAGGGCGTGTGGAAGCTGAACAACAGCGTGGAGATGCCCGTGTGGCGCTACGACCAATCGCTGCTGGATACGGGCAAGCGCAGCAACAACGCCCTGAACATCCCGCCCGGCCCGAATAGCCCGGTGGGGATCATCTGGAACGGCCTGAGCCGCCCGGGCATCGGCCTGCACGGCACCTCGGACCCGGAGACGATCGGCCGCGCCCGCAGCGCCGGCTGCATCCGCCTGGCGAATTGGGATGCGATCCGGATCCCGGCATTGATCCGCCCCGGCGCGACGGTGGAGGTGCGATGAGCGCCGGAAAAGGGCGCACGCTTGCCGGAAGTCCTTGCGCGAGCGGGTCGCCCGGGCCATCGGGATCTCCAGCGAGGTGATGTACCGAATGATTTCCGCCCGCACGATCCGCGTCCTGCTTTGCCTGCCGCTCTTCCTCGGTGCCTGCCGGGAGAAGGAGCCGCCGCGGGCCGCGGGCGTGGATGAAGACGCGGCCCTGCGCCTGACGCTCGCGAGCTTCAACGTGCGCTATGAAGGCCCGGCCGAGGAACCCTGGCGCGAGTGGCCGAACCGCATCCACCGGGTGGTGAAAACGGTCCGCGGGATCGATCCGGACGTGCTGGGCGTGCAGGAGGCGCTGCACGGCCAATGCGCCGACCTGCGGGCCTCCATGCCCGACTACGCCTTCACCGGTGCAGGACGCGACGACGGGAGGGAGAAGGGCGAGTATGCGGCGATCTTTTACCGAAGGGACCGCTTCGAGGCGGACCCCGCGGATCGCGGCATGTTCTGGCTCTCCGACCGGCCGGAGCAGCCCGGCTCGATGACCTGGGGGAACGAGTACCCGCGCGTGGCGACCTGGGTGCGCCTGATCGACCGCGCGACGGCGAAGGCCTTCTACGTCTTCAACACCCACTGGGATCACCGGAACCAGCCCTCGCGGGAGAAGGCGGCGCTGCTCATTTCCCAGCGGATCAACGCCCGCAGCCGCCGCGACGAGCCGGTGGTGCTGCTGGGGGATTTCAATGCGGCGGACGCGAACCCCGCCGTCGCCTACTTCACCGGCAAGCGGGTGAGCCTTTCCGGGAGCAGCGTGCCGCCGCTGCGGGCGCCCTTCGTGGATGTCTTCCGCTCGGTGGTCCCGGCGGGCCGGGGCCAGCAGACGCTCCACCTGTGGCGGCCGCTGCGTGAAGGCTGGCCGCGGATCGACCACATCCTGGTGACGGCAGGCGCGAAGGTGGAGGCCACGGGAATCCAGCGGGCGCGGACGATCGAGGAGCAGCCCTCGGATCACTTCCCGGTGTGGGCAAGGGTCATCTGGCCCTGAGGGAAAATCTGCGATTATTCGGCAATTCCTGCGTTTTTCACCGGCAGTCCTTGCCACTCCCGCAAGAAGCCGCTTGCCTCCACGGTATAGCCGAACCCATGAAAACCATCCTCCGCACGCTCCTCCCGCTGGCCCTGAGCCTCACCGCGATGGCCGATGATCCGTGGCTGGTCTTCGAGGGGAAGAAGGGCCCGGGCAAGGGCAAGCACGTGGTGCTCGTGAGCGGCGACGAGGAGTACCGCACCGAGGAAAGCTTCCCGATGCTGGGCCGCATGCTGGCGGAGAAGCACGGCTTCAAGTGCACCGTCCTTTTCGCGACCGATCCGAAGACCGGGGAGATCAACCCGAACGAGCAAACGAACATTCCCGGCGTGGAAGCGATCGATACGGCGGACTTCCTGATCCTCGGCCTGCGTTTCCGCGAGCTGCCGGACGAGAAGATGAAGCATCTGGCGGACTACGTGGAGTCCGGCAAGCCGCTGCTCGGCCTGCGCACCTCCACCCACGCCTTCACTTACACGCGGAACAAGGAGAGCCCTTACGCTTCCTGGT
>CAMPGU010000175.1 GCA_946885645.1 uncultured Haloferula sp. | reverse complement strand
GCCGCGATCTGGTCCACGGAAATTCCCGCGTGGATGTCGCTGCCCGCCGTCTTCTTCACCCGCACGCCGGTGAGGAAGGTTCCGTTCGCGCGCGCATGGTCGCCGGCTCCATCGTTGCCGGGATCGGCATTCAGGTGCTCCAGCCCGGAGAGCACCTGCACGCGGTGCTTCAGGGCCTCCAGCGGGGCGAGGGTGTTCTCGAGCCTGAAATCCACACCGCTGCCGGACGCGCGCCAGTGGCTCTGGATCGCCCCGTTCGGGAAATAGAGGAAAGCCATCCGCAGCGGGGCACCGGTGGCCGTGGTGGCGATGCTGCGGGACGCGGCGGTCGCGGCGATGGCACGGGGCAGGAAGGCCTCGAAGGACGGCAGGGCGAGGCAGGCTCCCATGCCGCGGATGAAGCGGCGGCGATTGACGGAGGCGTTCATGTCGAAGGTCGTTGGCGTTTTTGAAAGGGGGCGGATTCGATGATGCCGGTGATCACGGTGGAAAACTTGCCGCCGGTTTGCTCCAGCTTTTCGACGATGGAGTCCACGGTCGTGATGTCGCAGGGCTCCGGCCCGCGGCCGATGGCATAGGTCAGGAGCTTCTCCGTCAGGCAGCGATAGTAGTCCTTCCGGCGCGCGGTGACCAGCAGGTGCTTCAGCTCGCGGACGTCGCTGAAGGTTTCGCCGGTGATGAGTTTTCCCGCGGGGGAGGCCAGCGCCTGGCCGCGTTCTTTGTCCCGCCACAGGCCCATGGCGTTGAAATTCTCCAAGGCCAGGCCGAGCGGATCCATCCGGTCATGGCAGGAGGAGCAGAGGGGCTTCTCCCGGTGCATGGCCAGCGCCTCGCGCAGGGTGAGCTCGCGCCCGTCCGCGCCCTTCTCCGAAGCTTCCAGGGAAGGAATATCCGGCGGAGCGGGCGGCGGCGGCGTGCCGAGCACGTTGTCCAGGATGAAGAGCCCGCGCTTCACCGGCGAGGTGCGGGTGGGGTTCGAGGTCACGGCAAGGACGGAGCCCATCGTGATAATTCCGCCGCGCGGGCTATCCGGTGGCAGCTTCACCATCCGCATGTCTCCGCCCTCCACGCCGGGAATGCCGTAGTGCGCCGCGAGTTCGCCGTTGAGGAAGGTGGAGTCGGTTTCGATCAACTCCAGCACGCTGCGATCTTCCCGCAGGAGGTGGCGGAAAAACATCTCCGCCTCCCGCCGCATGGCTGTCCGCAGGGAACCGCCGAACTCGACGCGCCGCTGGCCGCGGAACTTCTTCCGGATCTCGCCGAGTTCTTCCCGCAGTGCCGCCACCTTCGCGCTGTCGCCGGCCTTCTCCGCCTCGTCGATCTGGCGGTTCAACTCGCGGAATCTCTGGAAACGCTCGTTGTTCTCCCTCTCGGTGCCGGAGTCGCGGGCCAGCACCACCCGGGCATCGATGCTCACGCTCTCGACATCGCGTGTTTGCAGCCACTGCCCGGCGAAGTTCTTTACGAATTCATCCGAGCGGCCGTCCTGCAGCATGCGCTTCACCTGCGCGTGCAGGTTCTTCCGGAGCTCGTTTTGGCCGGCCAAGCGGACAAGTTCCTCGTCCGGCGTGGTGGACCAGAGGAAATAGGAGAGCCGCGAGGCCAGGGAATATTCGTCCAGCAGGGGATGGGCGGCCGGATCGTCCGTCGGGATGGTGTGCTCGATGCGGAAGAGGAATCGCGGGGAGGCGAGGATGGCGGAGATGGCACGCGCGATGCCCTTTTCAAAGGTGCCGCCCGGAGCCTCCATCGTTTGCTTCGCGAAACCCGCGAGCTTCTGCACGGTGGCATCGTCCACCGGACGCCGGAAGGCGCGGGTGGCGAAGCGGTCCAGGATTTCGACGGCGTAGCGGTCCCGTTCCGCGGGATCGGAAGGCACGCTGTCGCGGGTGAAGAAGCGGTGGTAATTCGGCGGATGCACCCTGTGCTCCGGCTCCTGGGGACCTATCAGCGTGATGCCGTTGAGGTGGAGGTTCACGCTCGGCGGTCCGTCACCGAGATCCGGCGGCTGCTGGGACTTGTCCACCAGGGGCTGCAGGGTCAGATGAAGCGGATACGTCCCCGGGTCCCATCTCACCTCGATGGCGGATTCCATCTTCTGGGCGGGGCTCCACTTCATCTCCTGCTCCAGCAGCTTTTGGCCATCCACGGACCACGTCGCCGTCGCCCGGCCGGGATCGTAGGAAAAGGATCCGCGGGCGGTGGCGTTCAGGATCACGCGGTAGGTGCCTGCGGTTTCGATCTTCAGCTCCGCCGTGAGGTCGGCAGGGTCGTAGAGGGAAAGCCGGTATTCCCCGTCGCCGGGCCGCCCCTCGCCCTTGCCGCGGAAGAGTCCGGCGGGGACATTCCGCTGCGGGGTTACCCGGTTCTCCAGAGGCAGGCCCTTTTCCACGATGATCTCCGCGGCCTGCATGTACTTCTCCAGCAGGAGCGGGGAAGTGCTCAGGACGTCGCCGATATTATCGAAGCCGTAGCCGGTGTCGTCGGCGGGGAATTCCTCGTCGCTGCGGAAGTCATGGCCGGTGAGGTCGCGGATCGTGTTTCGGTATTCCACGCGGTTCAGGCGGCGGAGCGTCACCCGGCCGGGATCCGGATCCGCGGGGTCGAGCTTCAGGGGGCCGCGCTTGATCCACTCCTCCAGGATCGCCAGATCTTCGGCCGGGGGCCGTTTCTTCTTCGCGGGCGGCATCAGCCCGGCCCGGATGTTCCGCAGTGCATGGTCCCAGAGCCCGGTCTGCTTCATCAGCTCCTCCGTGGAGCCGAAGGTATCGAAGCTGACCTTGCCCTTGTCCTCGCCTTCGCCGTGGCAGGAGAAACAATGATCCTCCAGGATCGGTAGTATTTTTTCGTCATATGTGATGGCGAAATCGTCCGCCCGCGCCACCGTGCAAATGCACAGGGCGAGGACCGGCCGCATCAGGAAAAAGCGGAAGGACACAGGCATGAAACACTGAAATGGGGACAAAGTAGCTTGATCGGCTCGTCGTGCGATCATGTTTGGTCCTGAAACGCCGCCGGTCGGCGATTTCAAACATGATGACACGCGTCCGTGTAGGAGTTTTCCGCCTCTCCCCGATTCCCGGGAAATGCGGCATATCGGTTTTTGGCGCGGGTCGTCCGCGTCGCGAAAGAAAACCGCCGGTCGCGGAGCGAGCTCCGGACCGGCGGGTGGGTTTTCCATTCGTCTCGATCTCCCCTTAAGTTCGAGACGGGGGTGAGAAGGGTGCAGCGGGGCTGGGGGAAGTGGTTTTCAAGGCCTCGCCCGAAATCTGAAACCAGCCATGGCAAGCTTTCAGGACAAGGCCTTGAAAACGATCCGCGGCATGAGTCCGCGGATGAATCCGGAGAGGGCCCGGTTTACCGGGCGGCGGCCATCGTGGAATCGATGCCGGGGCTGAAGTCGCAAATGCGCGTGGCCCGGGCCCGGAGGGCACCGCCGATTTCCTCGACGACGACCGAAGAAGGAAAGAAGCCATAGCCTTCGCGCCGCCACTCGGACCAGCTCGCCATCGGGCCGTCCCAGATCCGGTGGGACCTGCAGGCGAGTCGCGCGACGTAGCGGCGGACGATGCCTTTCTCCGCGTCGGCCCGCGTCACCGGGGTTTTGACGATTTCCGAAATCGCGAGGCCCGTCAGCTCGATGCGGGTCGTAAAGGTGCCGATGTGGTGGGTCGTGCGGGCCGTGCCGTCGGCGCGGAGATCCACCGAGGCGGCGATCAATGCGGAACTGGCGGCGAGCACTTCCTTTTGCTCGGCAAGGATCATCGGTGAAGTGGCGGTGACGACCACGATCTCTTGGGTCCCGCCGGGAGTCTGCGCGGAGAGCGGCAGGACAGGGGCGAGGACCGTGAGGAGGAGCAGCGCGAACTTCATACCCGGAGAATGCCCCGATTTAGGGCGCTTTTCCATTCCGGGATCGCGGGGGAGGGGCCTACGTGATCGCGCTAACTCGCGAGAGTACAAGGGCCGGCGGGTCGCGCTTCCGACGGTTGCCCTCAAACGCCGCTCCGGAGGATCTCCAGAGGAGCGTGATGGCAGACGCCACGGCTGAGGGCCAGTCCGCCGAAGACGGAAATACCCGTGGCGGCGGCGAAGGCGGCGAGCAGCAACCCCGGGTCGGGCCAGGGCGAGGCCTCGAACAGCAGGAGCGCGAGCGCCGCATTGGCAGCCACCGCGAGCAGTACCCCGGTCAGCGCGGAAAGCAGGCCGAGAGTTGCGTACTCCACCACCAGGATCGTGCGCACCTGCTTGGCGGAGGCCCCGAGGGTCCGCAGCAGCACGCTTTCCCTCAGGCGCACGTCGCGGCCGTTCAGGAGGGTGCCGATGAGGATGGGCAGCCCGGCGAGCACGGTGAAGCCCGCCAGCACGGAAACCACGGCGGAGATCTTCCCCAGGATATCGCGCACGGTCTCCAGGATCAGGGTGAGGTCGATCGCGGACACGTTGGCGAAGTCCTTCACCAGCGCGCGCTGGAGTTCCCCCGAGGCTGCGGCGGAGGTTGTTTTCGTCGTCACCACATGAAAGCCCGGCGCGTCCTCCAGCACGCCCGGCGGGAAGACCATGAAGAAGTTCAGGTTGAAGCGGCTCCAATCGACCCTCCGCAGGCTGGTCACGCGGGCGGGGATGGAGATGCCTTGGACATCCAGCGCGATCTCGTCGCCGATGCCGAGATGCATGTCCTTCGCGATCTGCTCCTCCAGGGAAAGCGGGACCGGCTTGCCCGGCTCCGGCACGCTCGTGTGCCATTCCCCGGCGACAAGGGTTTCGGTGGGATTGAGGTAATCCCGGTAAGTGGACCGGAATTCCCGCCGCGCCACCCAGCGGGGAATCCCGGCGGCCTGCCGGACCGGCACGCTGCGCACGGACTCGATCCGCATCGTCACCATCGGCGCGCTTTCCAGCAGCGGCAGCTTCTGCTGCGCCAGGATCTCCCGCACGCCCGCCACCTGATCCGGCTGCACGTCCACCAGATAGAGGTTCGGGCTATCTGCGGATCGGGTGATGTTCAGCCGCTGGTGGATGAGGTTTCCAGCCAGCAGGATGGTCACCAGCAGGAAGGTGCCGAGCCCGAGCGAAAGCAGGAAAAGCAGCGTCTGGTTCCGCGGGCGGTGGAGATTCGAGATGCCTTGGCGCAGCAGATACGGCCAGCGGGAGCTCACGGTGCGGCGCGTGACGAACATCAGGGCGCGCGCGACGAGGGCGAGGATGGCAAACGCCGCTGCCAGACCGCCCACAAGCGAAAGCGAGCGCTTCCAATCCGGATCGTTGTTGAGCGCCAGCAGCACCAGCAGGCCGGCGAGCAGCAGATAGACCGGCAGCGCCCGCAGCGGGTGCCCCTCCAAGGTGGCACCGCCCCGCAGCGTCACCGCGGGCGAGACCCGGCGGATCTTCAGCAAAGGCAGCAGCGCGAAGCCGCAGCACACCGCGAAGCCGGAGGCGGTGGTCTGCGCCACCACCTTCCACTCCGGGCGCGGCGATACCGAAATCGGCAGGCTATCGTGGAAATAGGCTAGCACCCCGGTCTGCAAGGCGATGCCAAGGGCGGCACCCAGCAAAGCGCCGAGCAATCCCAACACGCCCGCCTGCACGAAATAGATCCCGCAGGCGAGGTGCCGCGGGCAGCCGAGGCAGCGCAGGATCGCGATGGTGGGCACGCGCCTAACGACATGCGCGTGAACCGCGCCCGCCACGCCGATCGCGCCCAGGACGAGCGAGGCCAGCGCGATGATGCCGAGGAACTGTTGGAAGTTATCAAGGGCATCGCCGAGATTCTCCCGGCGGTTGTCCGGCGTTTCCAACCGCCAGGGATTCTCCGGAAAGCCGGTGCGGATCTTTTCCTTCACCTGCCGGTCGGTGCCGCCGGCCGGCAGTTCCAGGTGCAGCAGGTAGGTAGCCATGCTGGCCACTCCCAGCAGCTTCGTGCGCTCCAGATCCGCATGTCGGACATAGGCTTCGGGTGCGAAGCCGCTGAACCGGCTGGCGCGCGGCGCAGGCTTCGTCACCACGCCGAGAATCGGTAATTCGACTTCTCCCAGCTTTACCGTGTCGCCCGGCTTGGCCTGGAATTGATCCAGCATCGCCGGTTCCAACAGGATGCCCGGTTCCGTCTGGAACCGCTGCCATGCATCCGCGGGTTCGGTTTCCACGGTGCCGTAGAAGGGATAGCCGCCCTCGATCCCGCGGATCTGTACCAGACGCGCGGCATCCGCCTTCGGGAAAAACAGCATCGA
Source organism: uncultured Haloferula sp. (assembly GCA_946885645.1). The sequence goes on along the minus strand of CAMPGU010000175.1, from coordinate 2,477 downwards.
GGAAAAGCTCGTCTCGCGGCTCGCCTGCTTCGCCATCGCCGAGAGCTTTGCAAGGTCTTCCGCCGGAAAGGGGCGGCGGGAGGAAATCTGGAGATCGGAGCCCAGCAGCGCCTTCGCTTGCGTGCCGATGCCTTTCTCCACGCTGGCCTTGAGCGAATGAATGGCCACCAGCGCGGCGATGCCGGAGACGATCGCCAGCGAGAAGATCGCCAGCCTGCCGCGTTGCGAGCGGCTGTCCCGCCAGGCCATCCGCCACGTCCACGGGTGGAAGAGCGCGCCCCACAGGGTCGAGGGCAGGGGACGGGGTTCAGAAGCTTGCATGTTCCTCCTCCGCGATGATGGATCCGCCGCTCATCTTCACCACCCGCCGGGCCTTCGCGGCCAGCGCGGGATCGTGGGTCACCAGGACCAGGGCGGTACCCGCCTCCCGGTTCAGCCGGAAAAGCATCTCCACGATCGGCTCGCTCGTTTCGGCATCCAGATTGCCGGTCGGCTCGTCGGCAAACATGATCTTCGGCCGGTGGATGAAGGCGCGTGCCAGCGCCACGCGCTGCTGCTCGCCGCCGGAGAGCTGGAGCGGGTAGTGATCCAGGCGATCGCCCAGTCCCACTTGGGCCAGCAGGCTTTCCGCTTCCTTCTGGCGGCCGGTTTCCCCGCGGAGCTCCAGCGGGACCAGCACGTTTTCCACTGCCGTCAGGGTGGGGATGAGCTGGAAGCTCTGGAAAACAAAGCCGACGAGCCGGTTGCGCAGCGCGGCCCGCTGATCCTGCGTCATCCTCTCCATCGCCTCGCCATCGAGGAGAACCGAGCCGCTGGTGGCATCGTCGAGGCCCGCGCACAACCCGAGCAGGGTGGTCTTTCCGCTGCCGGAGGGCCCGATGATCGCGCAGGTATCACCCTCCTGGAGGCTGAAGTCGATATCCCGCAGCACGGTCAGCTCGTGGCTGGCGGTGCGGTGGACCTTCCGGAGCTTCCGGACTTCCAGGATGGGCGGTTTGACAGCGTTTGGCTCATGGGTAAGGCTGGAGGCGGAAGAAGATGACATCTTGGAAGACCTTTGCGTTCTGGCTGCTCGTGATGACCGTCTCCGCACTATTCCCTGCGACCGCGCAGAATGCAAATGAGGGAAAGAAGCGGATCGTAATTCTCGGCGACAGCATCACGGCGGGCTACGGGCTCGATCCGCAGGAAGCGTACCCGGCCCTGCTTCAAAAGAAGATCGACGCGGCGGGCCTGCCCTACACCGTCTCGAATGCGGGCGTGAGCGGGGATACCACGGCGGGCGGCCTGCGGCGGGTCAACTGGGCGCTTGCACAGGGGGCGGACGTGCTGGTCGTCGCCTTGGGCGGCAATGATGGGCTGCGGGGCATCTCTCCCAAACAGACGGCGGCAAACCTTGCGGGCATCATCGACAAGGCCCGCGCGAAGAACGCCGCCGTGAAGGTGGTCCTCGCCGGCATGCAGATGCCGGACAACATGGGCGCGGAGTTCACCCGCTCTTTCAAGGAGAGCTTTTCAAAGGTCGCGAAGGAAAAGAAAGCGGCGCTGGTTCCCTTTTTGTTGGAGGGAGTGGGCGGGGTGGAAGCCCTCAATCAAGCCGACCGGATCCATCCGACGGAAGAAGGTCAGAAGAAAGTCGCCGACAACGTCTGGAAGACGCTGGAGCCGGTCTTGAAAACGGGGAAGACAGTGCCCTGAGGCGGCTTCAATTCGAGAGGGAACGCTCCCGCTGCCGCCGCTGCTTCGGTTGGAAGGGGACCACGAAGGCATCCTCGAAGTCGAAGGCATTCGCAAAGTCTTCCTTGGTATCGCTGTCCTGCTTGCCGAACATCTGCTCCTCGATGAGATGGAACACCATCTCGCCGATGTCGCCGCTCTCGCGCAGGCCCCATTCCCGCATCAGCGTGGAAGCCATCGGCCCGAACTCCTGCACCGCGAGATCGCGGAAGCCGTGGCACAGCTCCGTGCCGGAGACATGACGGGGCTCGCCGCCATTGCCTTCGGCGGCCCGTTTGAGCGTGAAGTCGAGCGCCTCCTTGAGAAACAGGTATGCCAAGGCGTCGTAGCGCTTGTCGCGCTTGAGGACGTTTTCGACGGCTTGCTCGAACTGAAGGGCCTTCATCTCGGGCAAATTTGCCCGTTCCACGCGTGCGAGTCAAAGCTGTTAGCAAGAGGGCGCATAACGGTTAGGCGGAGAGCCTACGTGGAATCACTGAGGCGGGACCATCGTGAATCGCCGCCACGGCCCCGTAGCAGGGACGGGATAGTGGAGAGATCGCCCTTGCGCCCCCGGCCGCACCTTGGACTGCGGCAGCCTGCTGCCGCTTTTTGGCAAGGCCAGCCTGCTGGCCGGGAAGGACGGGATCTGCCTGGGCAAACTCTCGATCTACCACGGAGTCATGCAGCGGAGGCCGGAGAGGCAACAGAGGTGACAGAGGTGACAGAGGTGACAGAGGTGACAGAGGTGACAGAGGTGA
>CAMPGU010000174.1 GCA_946885645.1 uncultured Haloferula sp. | reverse complement strand
TTGCTGACCGGGATCGGCTCCCCTGCCGTTACCCGCGCCGTCCGCGGTGCTGGATAGTTCGGGAAACCGAGAAGGTCTTCCTCCAGCTTCATGATGGTTTCGGCGCGGCGGTCGAGGGTCCGCTCGGCGAGGAAATAGTCGCCGATGTAGCTATGCGCCTGCAGGGCGGTGAAAACCCGGTCCAAATCGTCCAGGAGCGCGGTCCTTTCTTCGGCCGAGGGCGGCTTCTCCAGATCCAGCAGGCGGCGGCGGATGCGGTAGCGCTGGGCGCGGACCCGTTCAGGCGCGGTAACGGCCTTCGGATCCCAGCCTTGGCGGGTCTCGGTTTGCGAGAGCAGACCCTCGCAGAGCAGCGAGAGACGCTCCTGGATGGCCCCGCGGCCTGCTTCTCCCAGATATTCCATCTCCTTGAGCCCCAGCAGCCCGGTGCCGAGCCGCAGGATTCGCTCGTCGAGCGCCATCGCCGGGCGCGGGGTCCAGCCGATCCGGTCTTCCAAGCGGGAAAGGCGTTCACTGAAGGTCGCCTCCACCGCCGGGTCGTGCCGGAAACGGATGCCCACGGGCACCAGGAAAGCCTCTTTCCCGCGATTCATGCGTACTGCTGCTTTCAGCAGGATCGACGCAACTCCTTCGTGCAGGGGATCGAGCCGTTCGTGATGGTGGTAGATCTCCCCTTCCGGATAAATCACCAGGGGATCGCTGCTCTTTTCCAAGAGGCTGATGGCCGTCTTGATCGCCGAAAGGTCCGGCCCGTCCCGGTCCACGGAGAAAACTCCCATGCTCTCCAGCGCCCAAGAGGCGGGTTTACTCACCTCGAACACCTCCCGCGCGGCCATGAAATGCGAGCGCATGCCGTGCCGGGCGATGACATCGACCATCACGTGCGGATCGGAATGATCGGCATGATTCGGGGCGAGCAACACCGCGTGCCCGGCGGCGGAAAGCTCTTTCACCCCCTCGAAACCCCGGACATCGAGACAGGTGACCGCGAATTTCCGCTGGAGATACGCCCGGTTCGCCCACAAGCCGAGGGGCCTGAACCAGCCGCGCGGCTTCGGCGGGCGGAAACTGTAGGGCAGATCGTTCCTCAGGCGGCGCACCGGCGGAGGCTGACGAGCCCGGGGCGCTCTGCCAAGGAAGTTCCAAGTCCCCGCCGGGCAGCGGCTTACTGCCGGTTGAACCGCGCCACTTCCCGCTGGGCCTCGCGCAATTCCACCTTTTCCTTCAGATCATGGCGCTGGTCGGAATGGCTCTTGCCCTTCCCGATGCCGATCTCGACCTTCACGCGCCGGTCCTTCCAGTACATCTTCAGGCAGGGCAGCGAGGCACCCTTGATCGCGGTGGCCTGTTCCAGCTTGAGGATCTCCTTCTTGTGGACCAGCAGCCGGCGCGGACGCTTCGACTCATGCTGGAACCACTGCGATGCGGTCTCCCAGGGTTGGATATCGCAGCCGTAGAGGAAAAGCTGGCCCTTCTCGACCCGCGCGAAGGCGTCGGAAATGTTCACCTTGCCGGCGCGGATGGACTTCACCTCCGTGCCGCGCAGCTCGATACCCGCCTCGTACTTGTCCGAGATGTGGAAATCACGGAGCGCCTTGCGGTTGCTGGAGATCTCCGCGCTCATGACAGGTCGCGCCACATGCGGGCGCGGGATTTACCGGCGGCTATCAGGAGTCGCCCGGAGCCGGAGCTGGAACAACCAGCCGGATCTTTCCTTCGATGATTTCGGTCAGCGCGATGTCGGCCGCACCCATGCTCGGACGGGTCGGAATCAGCGGCGAACGGCCGCTGTTCAGCTGGCGGACACGCTTCGAGACCATGTTGATAAGGACCAGCGGATCGCTGACAATCTCGGACGCCTTCTCGACAAGATCACTTTTCATGGGTGTACCTGGAAACCGGGACTCAGACTTCGGCTGCTCAAAGGGGACGATATTGTCGGGAGACATGCCTTGTCGGATTCCTTGCTGGCCTACCGCGGCCGGAAGGCGGGAAAGATCAAATCAACCCCCGAATGACAAGGCCAAAAAGCCGGAGCCCGCCGATTTCACATGAGATTGAAGCCGAAACGCCTCAAAACGACCACCGTTAGCCAGAAAAATCCCGTCGTCAGGAGGCAATTTAACCCAAGCGCCTGCCAGAATCCCCAGCCGTGCCGGAGCATCCACGGGAGGATCAGGAACATCGGCAGCGTGGGCAAAACGAACCAGAAGGTCCCTACGGCGTGATTGGCGATCCGCTCCGGAGCCTGCTTTTCCGCCTGCATCCAGATCATCGCCACCAAGGAAGTGAAAGGCAGCGCGATCAACAGGGCGGAAAGCTTGTCGTTGAAAAGCTGGATTTTGGTCACCAGCACGATCACGGCCGCGGAAACGAAGAGCTTGACCCCGTCCTGAGGGGTGAAACGGAGAATCTGGTCCCAAGGGATCTTGTCCATGTCGTCGGCGCAGTGTCTCCCGATAGACGGGCCGGACAAGCCCCGGTTTTCACCGGATACTTCCGATAGTCCTGCTTGCGGCGGGTGAAAAAGTCGTGGAAATACGCCTTTGTGCAAACTTTCCGCTACGCGCTCCTTGCCAGCCTCGTCCTCGCCGCGTGCGGGCCGGTATCGCTTCCGTCCCAAGCCGCCGCGAAGCCGGCGGCCTCCCACCTGACGGGGGCGCAAAAAGCCGCGATCGGCCGGAAAATCTGGCAAAATGAGTCTGGCGGCTCGGTGGACGGTCTCACGGCGTGGAATGCCGGAGAAGAGTTTCCTTCGCTGGGAATCGGCCACTTCATCTGGTACCCCGCCGGTTTCAACGGCCGTTTCGAGGAAAGCTGGCCACAGTTCGTGGCCTTCGCCCGCCAACAGGGTGCCCGCCCCCCCGCCATTGCGCTGGAGAGGAATGCGCCGTGGGCAAGCCGCGCCGCCTTCCAAGCGGAGTTCCGCGGCCCCCGTCTGACCGCGCTGCGCCAGTGGCTGGCCAATACCGTGCCCCTGCAGACCGATTTCATCATCGCCCGCTCCCGGGCCGCCCTGCCGAAAATCCTCGCCGCCGCCCCGGGGAGCGACCGCGGCCGCCTCCAGGCGAACTATAACAAGGTGGCCTCCACGCCGAACGGCACCTATGCGCTGATCGACTACGTCAACTTCAAGGGCGATGGCACCCAAGCTTCGGAAACCTACAAGGGCAAGGGCTGGGGCTTGCTGCAAGTCCTCGGCAGCATGAAGGAAGTGCCCGCGGGTCAGCCCGCCGCCGCCGAATTTGCCGCTAGCGCCAAACGCCTGCTGGACCGCCGGATCGCCAATGCCCCGCCCGCCCGCGGTGAAGCGCGCTGGCGGGAAGGCTGGCACAACCGGTGCAACACCTACGCTCGCCCGCTCTGAGAGGCCCCCATTCATGAAGCGACACCTCCCCGGACTTTCCTGGCCGCGCCTGAGCGACGAGCCGATCCGGGTGAGCTGTCACTTTTGCGATGCGCTTCAGGAGGCCCCCCGCTTGCTTGAGGGGAACGCAGCCTATTGCTGCCGCTGCGGGGAAATGCTCTACCAGAACCGGCCGCGCTCGCTTGCCCGCGCCACCGCCTTCTCATCCTCGGCGCTCATTTTCATGGCGCTTGCCCATCTCTTCCCGTCGATCACCGTCGATTCCGGCGGCATGCGGAAAGAACTCACCATTATGGAAGCGGCGGACGCGCTGTTCCAGGAGGGCAATCCGCTGATCGGCATCGTGGCCATTGTCTTTACCATCATCGCCCCGCTGATCCTGATGGGCGGCCTTCTCTACGTAGCGGCCCCGCTCCGCTTCGGCATGGCCCTGCCCGGCGCGGTAACCGTCACCCGGCTTTTCCAGATATCCGAGCCCTGGAGCATGCTGGAGGTCTTCCTGGTGGGGATCCTGGTGAGCCTCTTGAAATTGGGGGCCGTGGGAGACGTTCACCTCGGCACCGGCCTGTGGGCACTGGTGGGGCTGGTATTCTGCACCGCCTCCGCCATGTCGGGAATCGACCGGCTGGAGCTATGGGATCGCCTCGAAATCGCGCTTCGCAAGGATACGTGACGATGGAACAGATCCGCACCGCCGCCTCCGAAGGCCTGGCCTCCTGCCACATGTGCGGGAAGGTCAGCCCCGTCGCGGAGGTCCGTTGCCCGCGCTGCCACAGCAAGCTCCACCTGCGGAAGCCTCACAGCTTGGAGCGCACCTGGTGCTTCCTCATCGCCGCCATCGCCTTCTACTTCCCCGCGAACCTGCTGCCGATGATGAACATCACGGGCATCGCGGGGAATAGCAGCGACACCATCATGTCCGGCGTCATCAATTTCTGGAAGACGGGGGACTTCCTCGTGGGTGGCATCATCTTCTGCGCCAGCATCGTGATCCCGATCCTCAAAATGATCGCCCTCGTCTGGCTCTGCCTCGCTGCGGTGGGGTTCACCTCCGCCTCACCGAAGAACCTTGCCCGGCTTTATCATGTCACCGAACTCGTGGGACGCTGGTCGATGGTCGATGTCTTCGTGGTCGCGGTGCTCGTCGCCCTGGTGCAGCTCGGGGTGATCTCCACCGTCACCCCCGGGCCCGCGATCCTTTCTTTTGCATCGGTGGTGGTTCTGACCATGTTCGCGGCGATGAGTTTCGATCCCCGCCTGCTCTGGGACCGCTACGTCGATGAAGCCGCCGATTCTCCCGACACCAAATGACCGAAGAGGAAAACATCGATGAGCCGCGGGCCGTGGTGCGCCACCGCCGCCGCTGGAGCAGCGTGTGGGTGGTACCTGCCGTGGCACTGGCGCTGGCCGGATGGCTGGTGTGGAAGCACTACCATGACAAGGGCCCGCTGGCTTACGTGCGCTTCTCCACCGCCGATAGCATCGAAGCCGGGAAGACCGAAGTGCGGTGCCGCTCGGTCCGCGTGGGCCTCGTCGAAAAGATCGAACTCGCCGACGACCTGCAATCCGTGGTCGCGGAAGTACGCATCGATCCCGATTCCGAGGATCTCCTGAAGCGCGACAGCCGTTTCTGGGTCGTGCGCCCGCGGGTATCCGCTTCCACCATTTCCGGCCTCAGCACGCTCATCACGGGAGCCTATATCGAGCTGGAGCCCGGCGACGGTCCCGCTCCGGTGAACCATTTCGACGGCCTGGAAGAGCCCCCGGTAACCAGCGCGAACGTGCCCGGCCTGCGCCTGACCTTGGTCGCGGAGGACGCGGGATCGCTCACCGCGGGATCCCCGATCTACTACCGCGGCTTTGAAGTCGGCCGCGTGGAACGCCGTACCCTCGATCTCGAGAACCGCCGTATCCGCTTCGATGTTTTCATCGATGAAGACTACGCGAGCCTCGTCCGGGAGGGCACCTGCTTCTGGAATACGAGCGGGATCGACGTCACTGCCGGTGCCGATGGTTTCAAGCTGAGCACCCCCTCCTTCCAGGCGATGGTATCCGGCGGCGCTTCCTTCGCCGTGCCGAAGGGCGGAACCGCGGGGCCGCTGGTAACCGACGGCAGGGTATTCAACCTGTTTCCCGACGAGGACACCGCGAGGAAGTCGATTTTCGTGCCGGATCACAAGTGCCTCCTGTTTTTCGACCAATCCGTGCGCGGCCTCACCACCGGCGCGCCCGTGGAATTCCGGGGCATCCCGCTCGGGCGCGTGGTGGAGATCAGCTTCCGGCACTCTCCGCCCGGGGATTCCCGCGTACCCGTGGTCATCGAAATCGACTCCGACACCTTGGGAAAGGCGGTGGAGAACATCGAGAACCCCCAGGAGGTGCTCGCCGAATGCGTCCGCCGCGGCCTGCGCGCCACCTTGAGCACCGGCTCCCTCCTCACCGGGGCGCTCTATATTGATCTCGATTTCGCGCCGGACGCCGCTCCCGCGGAACTTACCACGTTCGGGGATTACGAAGTGATTCCCACGGAATCGTCGGGGTTCGCCCAGCTTCAGGACAAGGTGAACGCCATCCTCACCAAAATCGAAGGGCTGCCGCTGGACGAAACCTTGCACAAGTTCGGCAACGCCGCGGACGAAATCGCCATCACCGTGAAAGACGTGCGCGGCGCGCTGGATGAAGCCGAAGCGGCGCTCGCGGAGGCCCGGAAACTTCTCTCCCGCGAGGAGACGCAAAACCTCACCGCGGAGCTGGACGCAACGCTGAAGGAGGTGCGCAGCTCCGTCGAAAGCCTCGGCCCGAACGGTGCCGTGCAGGGCGACCTGAGCAGGACGCTCGACGAGCTCCGCGCCGCCTTGCGGGCCTTCAAGACGCTTTCCGACTCCATTGAAGAAAAGCCGAACTCCCTGCTATTCGGCCGGGAGAGTTCGGGAAATTCGGAACCGAAAGCCCGGAAGAAATGAGCCCCGCACTTCGACATTTCCTCTCCTCCATGCGCCCCCACTTTCTCATCGCCCTCGTCGTCGCCTCCTGCGCGTCGCCGAAATCCTTCTACGTGCTGAACGCCGAGGGACCGCCGCCTTCCGGAGGCGGAACCGGGGTCGGGGTGGGCCCCGTCTCCCTGGCAGGCTACCTCGACCGGCCGAACCTGGTTTTCCAGGAAGGCGGCAACCGGATGTCGATCGCGGAGTCCCACCGTTGGGCGGGGGATCTGGAGGAAAACATCGCCCGCGTGACCGCGACCAATCTCGGCCGCAAGCTCGGCACGGGGAACGTGCGCGTGTACCCATGGGGTGCCGACGGCGAGCTGCGTTACCAGGTCTCGCTCGATATCCGGCAGCTCCACGGAACGGCCGATGGCGATGCCGTGCTGGATGCCGCATGGCGCGTCTATTCGCTGCCGGACCGCCGGATGATCGCCTCGAAGTCGTGGTCCGGCGTGGAACCGCTGGCCGCAGACGGCTACGACGAAATGGCCGCCGCCGAGAGCCGTCTGCTCGCGAGGCTCGCCGGAGAGATCGCCGCCACGCTGCGCTGAACGCGAACACCGCGACGCAAGAATGTCCGCTTCACGCCGGTAGAGGCCGGATCGTGAACCGCTTTTCGCAAACCCCAAACTTCCCGGCCGCCCTCTTAGGCCGCCTTCTGAGCCTCGCCGCAGTGGCGAGCGGCGAAGATCTGACGCTCGCTGATTTCGAAAACGGCTATGGTCCCGGATGGGAGTTCAGTGGAGACGCCTTTCAGAATGGCCCGGCTTCAGGGCACCTGCTCGGCAAACTGGAAATCGAAAACTCCTCCGGCAACGGCGTGGCAAGCAGTGAGATCAAGGGGGACGGACCCCGAGGAAAGCTCGTTTCCCCGGAATTCACGGTCGAACGGAAGTACCTAACGTTTCTGATCGCCGGCGGAGACTACGAACACTCGACCTGCGTGAATCTCCGGATCGGCGGCAAGACCGTGCGCAGCGCTACCGGCTGGAACAGCGACCGCATGGTTCCGATCACCTGGGATCTCGGCTCCTACACGGGGAAAACGGCTCGTCTGGAAATCGTCGATGCCGCGAGCGGAAACTGGGGCCACATCAACGTGGATGCTATCGTGCAGACCGACCATCCCGCCTTCATGCCTGCCCCGGCGGCTCCGCTCTACCAAGAGCACCACCGCCCGGGATTCCATTTCACCGCCCGCCAGTGGACGACCGACCGGCTGAATCCCGGGATGCGGCAGGAGGGCTGGCTGAACGACCTGAACGGACTGATCTACTACGAAGGCGAGTATCACCTCTTCGCCCAACGCTGGAACAAGTGCTGGATCCACGCGGTGAGCCGCGATCTGGTGCACTGGACGGAGCTCGAGCCCGCCTTCTGGGAAGAGGAACTGGACAGCGGCGTGCAATCCGGCACCTGCGTGATCGACTACCAGAACAGCTCGGGCCTCTCCCCCGACAAGGCCACGCCACCCATGATCGCCTTCTGGTCCCGGAACGACAATCGCAGCCAGTGCCTTTCCTACAGCCTCGACAAGGGCCGCACCTGGAAACACTACGACAAGAACCCCATCCTCACCCTCCCGGAGCGCGACCCGAAGGTTTTCTGGCACGAGGCCAGCGGCCGCTGGGTGATGCTGCTTTACGGGGACGATGCCTATCACGTCCTGACGTCCACGAATCTTCTGGACTGGAAGAAAGAGGAAGAGCCGATCCGGAAAAGCTTCGAGTGCCCGGATCTCTTCCGGCTGCCGGTGGATGGGCAGGCGGAGGAAAGCAAATGGGTGCTCATCCGGGGCGACGGCAAATACTCTATCGGGGAATTCGACGGAACCCGCTACTTGGAGGAGACGGAGCCCGTGCCCTGCGACGTGGGCCCGCATTTCTATGCGACGCAGACTTGGGAGAACACCTCCACGGGCGACGGGCGGCGAATTCAAACCGCGTGGATGCGCGGCGGCCTCTATCCCGACATGCCCTTCAATCAGCAGATCTCCTTCCCCTGCGAATTGACGCTGCGCAGTACTCCCGACGGCGTCCGCCTCTTCCGTGAACCTGCCCGCGAGCTCTCCCTCCTACATGACGGGGAGCAATCGTGGCGCGACATCACCTTGCGCGGCGGCGCAACCTTGAATTTGGCTCCTTCCGGCGATCTCTTCCGGATCAAAGCCGAAGTCACGATCCCCGAAGGAGGGCAGCTGATCTTTAACCTCCGCGGGGCGAGCGTAATCCTGACCTCGAACATGCTGGAGTGCGGCGGCACCAGGGCACCCGTCCGCGGAACCACGGAAAACATCGAGATCCTGCTGGACCGCACTTCCGTGGAGGTTTTCGTGAACCGCGGCGAACTCTCCCTAAGCCGCTG
>CAMPGU010000173.1 GCA_946885645.1 uncultured Haloferula sp. | reverse complement strand
TGCTTGTTCCCGCATCAGGCGGACGGCGTTTTCGGTCATCTGGGCGTGCCGCAGCTCCGCCTTGCCCGGTTTGGATTGCAGAGAAGCCAGGCTCACGCGGAGATTCTCGTTCTGGCGCTTCTGCTCCTCGAGTTCGCGCTGCAGGGTGTCGTTGCCTTGGGCGTTGATCTTGAGCTGGGTGTTCAGGTGCCCCTGCAGCTCCCTCAGCTCGCTCTCGAGTTTGCGGATGTCCTTGGCCAGCCGGCGCCGGGCGGAAAAGCCTGATTTCCAAGCTGCCGCGGCAACGGCCAGGCCCAGCAAGGCACCCAGCAGGAGACCGGAGGCGAACTGGTTTTCTTTGAGATGTTCCCAGAATTGGTCCATGGAGAAAAAGGAGATCAGCGTTTCTTCCGGCCGGTGGGCGGCTTCGTCGCGGACGCTTTCGGCCGGGCCTTCGCAGGCCCCAGCGCGGCAAGCACGCGGTCGGTCAGATCGTTCGGATTTTTCGCGTAGAGGATCAGCGGGACGCCGGTGTTGGTCTGGCCGGAGCTGTCGAAGATCCAATCATACCCTTCTTCCTTGGCGATTGTTTCCGCCGCGCTGCGGATCGTCTCGAGGCGCACCCGCATGTCAGCGATCATTTCGGCGTTGATTTCGCGATGTTTCTCGGTGCGGAAGGCCTCGAAGTCCTCCTCCAGCGATTTTGCTTCCTGGCGTTTCAGGAGAAACTCCTGCTCCAGCTTCTTCCGGGTGACCGGGTCGATCGAAGCGCCTCCCTCCGCGAGCTTTTCAGCGCGCAATTTGAGATCCGCGGTCAGCTCGTCGAGGGCGGCTTGGCGCTTGTCCTTCTTGAGCGCTTCCCGCTTGGCTTGGACCTCGTCGTTGGCCTTCGCAGTGCTCTCCAACTTCCGGAAGACCTCCGCCACGCGCACCGTGGCCACCCGGGGCGGCGCCGCGACGGCCGCGAGCGACGCCACGATCAGGGTTGCGACAATGGCGGCGGCTTTCTTCATCTCGTGGCGGGATGATGCACGCGCTCCGGCACCGTGTCCAGTGCCCGGAAGATGCCGCGTTTTCCGAGGATTTCCTCAAGACTCCGGCAAGACCGCCGCGCTAGCTTTATCCCGTGAACCCTCGCGAAAACCGGGTGGTCATCCTGGGCGGCGGGGTGATCGGGATGTGCTCCGCCTACTATGCGCTGCGCCGCGGCTTCCGGGTGACCGTGATCGAGCGCGAGCAGGCGGGCGGCGATAATTGCTCCATGGGAAATGCGGGCATGATCGTGCCCAGCCACTTCATCCCTCTGGCGGCACCCGGCATGATCTCGAAGGGCCTGCGCTGGATGTTCAACCGCGAGAGCCCCTTCTACGTGCGACCGCGCCTGGACCTCTCCCTGGCGCGCTGGGGCTGGCTCTTCTACCGGAATTCCACCCGGCGGCATGTGGAAGAGACCCGTGAGCTGCTCCGGGACCTTAATCTCGAGAGCCGTCGCCTCTTCGCGGAACTAGCCGCTGAGGAAGATTTCGGCTTGGAGAAGCGAGGGATGCTGATGCTTTGCAAGACGGCCAAGGGCCTCGACGGGGAGGCCGAAGTCGCCGCCGAAGCCCGGGAAATCGGACTGGAGGCGGAGGTGCTGGATGCCGCCGCGGCCGCGCGGCTCGATCCCGGCATCACCATGGACGTGGCAGGGGCCGTCTATTTCCCGCAGGACTGCCACCTCGATCCCGCGCGCTTCATGGCCGCCCTCCGCCGCCGCGTGGAGGCACTGGGCGGTGAAATCACCAGCGGCGTGGAGATCGATGGAATCGAAACGAAGAGCGGCAGGGTGATCGCACTCATGGGCAATGGCCACCGGTTCGAAGGCGATGAGTTCGTCGTCGCCGGCGGCTCCTGGACTCCCGGCCTGCTGGAAAAAGCGGGGATCAAGCTGCCCCTCCAAGCAGGAAAGGGATATTCGCTGACGCTGCCGTCCCCTCCGGAACTTCCCTCGATTTGCTCGATTTTCGTGGAGGCAAAGGTGGCCATCACCCCCATGGGCGGCAGCCTGCGCTTCGCCGGCACCATGGAAGTCGGCGGGCTGGACCTTTCGGTGGATCCCGTGCGGGTGCGCGGCATCGTCAAGTCCGTGCATTCCTATTTCTCCAAGTTCTCCGAAAGCGATTTCGAGGGGGTGAAGCCGTGGGCCGGATTGCGACCCGTATCGCCGGACGGGATTCCTTATTTGGGAAAAGCACCGCAGCTCCCTAATCTAACAATCGCCACCGGCCATGCCATGATGGGCCTGAGCCTGGGGCCGGTTACGGGTCGGCTGGTGGCGGATCTTCTGGCGGAAGAGCAACCGCTCCGCGAAATCGCCCGGATGTCTCCAATGAGGTTCGGGTAAGTATCGGGCGGGGCCTCAACCGCCCTGCATCTTCTTCCGGTAAGCCAGCGGGCTGATCCCCACCGCCTGCTTGAATTGCCGGGAGAAAGCCGATTGATCCGAGTAGCCGCAGCTCAAGGCGATTTGCGCGATCACCTCGTTTGTCTGCGCGAGGCGGTCGCAGGCGGCATCGATGCGCACCTTCACCAGATATTGCCCGGCGGTGACGTGGAAGAGCGAGCGGATGCGCTGGTCGAACTGGTAAACGGATAGCCCCGCCATCTCGGCGAGTTGCGGGAGCCGCAGGGGCTCGTCGAAGTGCTTGTGGATGTGATCGATCGCCTTGGACATCGCGGCGAAGTCTTCCTGACGGTCGCTGGGCCCGTGGAGGTCGCGGGAAATCCCGCACACGCCGATGACGCGGCCATCCCGCGCGCGCACCGGTTCCTTGAAAGTGAGGCACCAGCCGCGCCGCCCGCCGGCATAGAGGTGGAGCTCCAGGTGGTCCCGGATGCCCTGGCCCGTTTTCAGGATTTCGTGGTCCTGCGAAGCGAATCCCTCCCCCAGCGGCGGCGGGAAAAGTTCCTCCGCGGTCAGTCCGATCGCGGACTCCTTATCCGGAAGGCCGCAGCGGCTCGCCAGCGTTCCATTGACGGCCATGTACCGTCCATGGGCGTCCTTCACGAAGAACACGATATCCGGTACGGCGTCGAAGAGACTATCGACCGGTGGCATCCCGTCCAAGGACTCGAAAAAGCTTCTGCGTAGCCGGGCAGCGGGTGTCATGCGTTCTGCTGGCATCTTACATGCCAAGGCTATACGGATTCGGAGGCTGCCGCTAGTGCATTCGCCAAGACCCTGAGGCTAACCTGCTTCCGTAATCCATGAGTTCCCCGCGCCTGCGTGTCATCGACTCCCATACCGAAGGAGAACCCACTCGGGTCGTCGTCGAAGGCGGCCCCAATCTCGGTTCCGGCACGCTGGCAGAAATGGCCCGCCGCTTCCGTGAGGAGCACGATTGGCTGCGTAGCGCCGTCTGCAATGAACCCCGCGGCCACGAGGCGATGGTCGGAGCGCTCCTGGTGGAGCCCCACGAGCCGGACTGCTGCTGCGGCGTGATCTTTTTCAATAACGTCTCCACCCTGAACATGTGCATCCACGGCACCATCGGCCTGACCGTGACGCTGGCACATCTGGGGAAGATCGGCCCGGGCGAGCACCGCATCGATACCCCCGTGGGCGTTGTGACCTCCTGTCTCCATCCGGACGGCTCCGTGACCGTGGCGAATGTCCCGAGCTATCTTTTCGCCGGAGCGGTGGAAGTCGAAGTCCCGGAGTGGGGCACCATCCGCGGTGATATCGCTTGGGGGGGGAATTGGTTCTTCCTGATCGAAGATCAGGGGCCGGCGGTGGAGTTCGAAAACCTCGAAATCCTCACGGACTTTACCTGGGCGGTACGTCAGGCCCTGGAGGAGCAGGGGCTCACCGGAGCGGACGGCATGGAGATCGATCACATCGAATCCTTCGGCCCTCCTTCCGATCCGGCCCTTGCCGACAGCCGGAATTTCGTCCTCTGCCCGGGGAAAGCCTACGACCGCTCGCCCTGCGGCACCGGCACCAGCGCCAAGCTCGCGTGCCTGCATGCCGCCGGGCTCCTCAAGCCCGGCGAGATCTGGCGGCAAGCCAGCATCCTGGACACCGTCTTCGAAGGCCGCGTGGAGGAACTCCCCGAGGGCAAGGTCCTGCCCTTTGTCAAAGGTCGCGCCTGGGTGAACGGCGAGTCCGTTTACTACTTCGATCCGTCCGATCCTTTTCGCCACGGCATCCCCGCCTCACTCTAACAATACGCTAAAAAGAGACATCATGAGCATCGAATGGAAGGGCGTCATGCCCGCCACCCTCACGCAGTTCAACGCCGACCTTTCCATCGACCACGCCCTGATGGCGGAGCACGGGAAATGGCTGGTCGAGAACGGCTGCACCGCCATCGTCGCCCACGGTTCTCTTGGCGAAGGCGCGACGCTTTCTTTCGCGGAGAAGGTCTCCCTCCAGAAGATGTATGTGGAGGCGACGCCCGATACGCCGATCATTCCCGGCATCGCCTCGCTTTCGACCAAGGAAGCGGTGGATCTCGCCAAGGCCGCCAAGGATAACGGCTGCCGCGGCTTGATGGTCCTGCCACCCTATCTCTATGCCTCCGACTGGAGGGAAATGAAGGCGCACATGTCCGCGGTGATCTCCGCGACCGACCTGCCCTGCATCATCTACAACAATCCGGTGGCGTACAAGACCGACTTTACCCCGGCCCACATCAAGGAGCTGGCGGACGAGTTGCCGAACGTCGAGTCGGTGAAGGAGTCCTCTACCGATGCCCGGCGGATCGCCGGTATCCGCGAGGTCTGCGGCGACCGGCTCGCGCTGGGCGTGGGAGTGGACGATTGCGCGCTGGAAGGTGCCGCCATGGGAGCCAAGTTCTGGATCACCGGTGTCGGCGGGGCTTTCCCGAAGCACAACGTGAAGTTGTGGGAACTCGGCACCACCGGCCGCATCGAGGAGGCCATGTCGATTTACACCTGGATGCTGCCGATGCTGCGCATGGATACGGTGGTGAAATTCGTCCAGCTCATCAAGCTCCAGCAAACGCTCGCGAGCGGCGGAAAGCTGGGCAACAATCGCGTGCGGCCCCCGCGTCTGGAACTGGAAGGCAAGGAACTGGCCGAAGCTACCGCCGTCATCGAGCAGGCCCTCGCCACCGCGCCGGAGGTCTGAGGCTCTAACACGCCGCACCCTGCCTTTCTTTCTCCGCCATCCACTGCCGCGGGTCGCGGAGGCTTCCCTTCAAGTCTTGCGTCTTTCCTCTTCCCGTCTTCTGTCTCCCTCATGAAATCCCAACTCTCCGGAACCTCGGTCATCGGCTACTCGCGCGGCACCGGCACCGAAATCGCCGGTCACGGTGTCCACGCCGCCAGCGGCGCCAAGCTGGAGCCCGTGTTTCTCTCAGCCACTCCGGAGGAAGTGGATCAGGCCGTGGAGCTGGCCGCTTCCGCGTTCCCCGATTACTCCGCCCTCTCTGGTAAGGAGCGCGGAAATTTCCTGCGCGCCATCGCCGATCAGATCGAGAGCGTGGTGGGCGAGATCGCGGAACGCGGCGCGCTTGAGACAGGCCTGCCTGATGGAAGGCTGCGCGGCGAGACCGCGCGTACCACGGGGCAACTCCGGATGTTCGCCGCCTTGATCGAGGAAGGGTCGTGGGTGGATGCCCGCATCGAGCACGCCCAGCCTGATCGCCAGCCGCTGCCGAAGCCGGACATCCGCTCCATGCTCCGGCCGCTCGGGCCGGTGGCGGTATTCTGTGCGAGCAATTTCCCCTTGGCTTTCTCTGTCGCAGGCGGGGACACCGCCGCCGCGCTCGCGGCCGGTTGCCCGGTGGTAGTCATCGCGCATCACGGGCATCCCGGCGTGGCCGAGATCGTGGCGCAGGCGGTGCTGCGGGCCGCGCTCGCCACGAATATGCCGGAGGGCGTTTTCTCGCTGCTCTACGGCGGCGGACGACTGGTCGGCATTCCGGTGGTGCAGCATCCGGCGATCCAAGCGGTGGGTTTCACCGGCTCCCGGCGGGGCGGCACGGCGCTGATGGAAGCTGCTTCCAATCGCCCGCAACCGATTCCCGTCTATGCAGAGATGAGCTCGGTGAATCCCGTGGTCCTCCTCCCGGGCGCGCTGGAGCGCGGCGAGGCGGCTCTCGCGGAGGCTTTCTTCAACTCCCTGACCCTCGGCGTAGGCCAATTCTGCACGAACCCGGGTTTGGTATTTCTTCCCGAAGGCACCGGCCTTGTCTTCCTTGATCGCCTCAAAGCATTGGCCGGAACCTCGATGCCGGGGGTAATGCTGAATGAAGGCATCCGTCAGGCCTACACCGAGACCGTGGGAGCAGTGGCAAGCACCGCCGGGGTGGAAACGGTCGGACGTAGTGGCGCTCCGGGCGCGGAGGAGCAGGGTGCTCCCGCGGTTTTCTCCGTTTCGGTTCGCCGCTTTCTGGAAGACGATCTTCTGCGGGGCGAAATGTTCGGCCCCGCGGCACTCATCGTGCGAGGGACGCTCGGCGAGATCGAAGCCACGATCCCGGAGCTGGAGGGTCAGCTCACGGCCACTATCCATGGCACGGAGGAAGAGCTTGCCGCCAATGCCCCGCTGGTAGCCGCGCTTTCCGCCAAGGCCGGGCGGGTGATCTTCAATGGCTTCCCGACCGGGGTGGAGGTCTGCCATAGCATGGTCCACGGCGGCCCTTACCCGGCCACCTCGGACGGGCGGAGTACGTCCGTCGGCACGATGTCGATCCAGCGCTTCGTGCGTCCCGTTTGCTTCCAGGCGTTTCCGGAGGCATGCCTCGCGCCCGAGCTGCGCGACTCGAATCCCCTGGGAATTTGGCGGATGGTGGACGGGGAGCGGAAAAGATAAGCGGCCGCTCCGGGCGGCCCTACTCCCGGTTCTTCGAGTCGATCACGATGGTGACCGGTCCGTCGTTCACCAGCGTGACCTTCATGTCCGCACCGAAGCGTCCGCGGCCCACCGGCTTGCCCAGCTCTCCGGAGAGGGCGGTGCAGAAGCCTTCGTAGAGCGGCTCGGAAATCTCCGGCCGCGCTGCCCGGATGAACGAGGGCCGGTTGCCTTTCTTCGTCGAGGCGTGAAGCGTGAACTGGCTCACCACGATCACATCGCCGCCGCAGTCGATCAGCGAAAGATTCATCAGCCCCGCTTCGTCCGGGAAGATCCGCATCCGGGCGATCTTCGGCGCAAGCCACGCGATGTCGTCCGCACCGTCGCCGCCCTCGATTCCGAGCAGGATCAGCAGGCCGGGACCGGTCTCCGCCACATTTTCGCCGCCGATGGCGACGGACGAGGAGGAGACCCGCTGGAGGACGGCGCGCATGCTTTTCTAGTCGGGATGATGCTCCGTGCCTCAATACACCGGCACTTCCGGATCGATTTCCGCCGACCAGCGGTCGATCCCGCCGGTCATCGACCACACCCGGTCCTGACCCCGCGAGCGCCAGTAAGCGGTCGCGCGCAGCGACCGCATGCCGTGGTGGCAATACACGATGGCAGGACGCTCGGGAATGGCTGCCTCCGCGAACCGCGAGAGCGACACGAGCCGCGCCCCCTCGATCCGGTTGAAGCGCCACTCGTCGTCCTCGCGGCAATCGATCAGCTCGATCTCGCCGGCGCGGATGGCGGGAAGCAAGTCGTCAACCTGCGCCGGAGTCAGTTCCATCCCGGACTCCGGGTGCGGCAGGAGGGCGCTCATCGTTCCACGATCACCGGCGTTCCGATCTCGGCGTTTTCGAAGAACTTTTGTGCCATCTTGTCCGGCATGCGGACGCAGCCGTGGGATGCCGCATAGCCGGGGAGGTAGCCGGTGTGCATCCCCACCGCGGGAGCAAAGTTGAGGTAGTTGAACATCGGGGCGCCCTCGTAGTAGCAGCCGGGCGGCACCGGTTCGTTGTGCGCCTCCGCGTCATCGTCCACCACGCGGTCGGTTCCTTTCTCCTTGAACATCCCGTAGCTGGAGGAGCGGTGCCACTTGTCCTTCTGGTTCACCTTGTAGGTTCCGGAGGGGGTGCCCCGGCCTTCCTTGCCGGTGGAAATCTTGGAGACCCCCGCCAACTGCCCGCCTTTGTAGAAAAAGGCCTTCTGCTGCGTCAGGTTGATCCTGATCGAGGCTGGCCCGCTCAGGTGATCGCCGTCCCAGTAGGAAACGTCGTCCGGGATGGGGCTGGATTTCCAATCATGCTCGCGCTTGTTACTGTATCCCGCCAGATAGCGGGACTCCCCGCGCATGTTGGCCACCGTGCCGTCGAGCGTGGTGCAGGAGACGGCGAACAGCGGCAGCAGGGCGATGAGGATGAAACTGGCTTTCATGGTGATTCGGATGCGGCGATTGTAAACCGGAGCTCGGGGCGGGGTCAACGCCCGCTAGAATCCGCCCGCTTTGCCCGATGACTCCGTGCAACCCGTTGAAATTCAGAGGCGTAATTTCGTCTCCTGAATTTGCCCCCGGGGGGGGATGGCCGGGCGGGGACTCCTGAATTGACCGGAGCAAGGAGATGGGACTAGAAACACGACGCCCGGAATCGCCGGACAGCCTTTCCGGCCTCCCTCCGTCCGCAAGATCCAACCCGACAATGCCATGAAATACCGACTGTTACACCGCGCCGTCCTGATCTGCGCGATTTCCCTCACAGCCAGCAAGCCGGCTTCCGCGGACCACGTGGTTTTCCGCGGCACCACCACCGTCAGGTCCGAGCTCCTCAACTATCTCGATTCCACCGACATCACCGACCAGTTCCGACTGGGTCAGCCGACGATCTCCCATCACCTGAA
>CAMPGU010000172.1 GCA_946885645.1 uncultured Haloferula sp. | reverse complement strand
CCCCGCCGAAGCGCTGAAGCTCACGCGCGAGCGCATCTGGCTGCATAACGAAGGCGTCGGCACGGCGAATACCGATACGGGCGGCTACCACGAAACGATCACGCGGGCTTATCTGCACGGCATTGCCGACCATCAGGCGCGGCATGCGGGGCTGCCGCTGCTCGACTCGCTGGTACTGCTGCAATCCACGCCGCTCGCGCGCAGCGACTGGCTGCTGCAGTACTACTCGCGCGACCGGCTGTTTTCGCTAACGGCCCGGCGCGGCTGGGTCGATCCCGACCTGCAACCATTGCCGGGCGACTTTCAGTTTTAATCCGCTTCGCTACTTGATCAACTCGTGCAGATTCAGCTTCAGCAGCGTGCTGTGTAGCAGCGCGCGGATGTCCTGGGCGTTGTCGAGCACGAGGCACTGCTGCAGGATCGCCGCCGCGCGCTTCAGTGCGTCGCTGAACGTCACGAGCGCCGTCGCGCGATCCTTCAACGGGAACGCGCGCGGGACGAGCAGATCGAGCGTGGTCTCCGCGTAGACGTCGTCGTCGGGCGAGGGCAGCGTCGCTCGCAAGCGCTTGATACTGAGGAGCGGGGGAAAACCGGGGGATTTCGTCGCCGTAAGCGGCCGTCTGGGCGGATCGATCAAGGGCAAGCACCTTACTTTCAATCCCCGGCTGACCGAAGCGGCATGGCTGGCCGAGCATCTGCGGCCGAGCGCGATGATGGATCTTTCAGACGGACTGGGGAAGGACCTGCCCCGTCTCTCCGCCGCCAGCGGATGCGGCTTTAAGATCGGTGAAGTGCCCGCGACTCCCGGCTGCACGCAGGAACAGGCGCTGGGCGACGGGGAGGACTACGAGCTGCTGCTCACGGTGCCGGAGCGGCGGTGGAAAGCCGCGGCGGCTGGCTGGGAGCAGACGTTTCCGACGCTGCCGCTCACGATCATCGGAAGACTTACCGAGCCCGGCGAAGGCATCCGGCTGAGCGGCGGTTGGGACCATTTCAGATCCGCCTGAGCCGATCCGCTCCAACCCACACGACCCCAAGCCATGAAATCCCTGATCGAAGACTACTATGCCGCTTTCAATGCGGGCGACCGCGAGCGCTTGCTGGCCATGCTCGACGAGCACGTGGTACACGAGATCAACGAAGGCGGGGCCGAAACCGGCCGGGAGGCCTTCCGGGCCTTTCTCGAGCGGATGGATCTCTGCTACCGCGAGCGGGTGGAAGAACTCGTGGTTTTCACGGACGGGAGCGGCACGCGGGCCGCAGCGGAATTCTACATCCGGGGGAAGTATCTCTCGACCGACAAAGGGCTGCCGGAGGCCAAGGGGCAGGAATACTATCTGCGGGTGGGTGCCTTTTTCGAAATCGCGGAGGGGACGATCACGCGGGTGACAAACTACTATAATCTCCGTAGCTGGCTGGGGATGGTGGGCGGTTGACCCGTCGAGGCCCCCTTTCGCGGACCTGCGGGCGCTCCTCACGCCGTCCCGCCGGCTCCTGCCCCCTGCCGCTCCCCTTTCTCCATCCACACCGCCAGCACCGCCACATCGGCGGGGGTAATGCCGGAGATCCGCCCGGCTTGCCCGAGCGTCGCCGGCCGGACGTGGGCGAAATTGACCTGCGCCTCCTTCTTCAGGCCGCGAATCGCCGAGAAATCGAGATCCGCCGGGATCCGCTTGTTCTCGTGGCGGGCCATCCGCTCCACCTGCACCCGCTGCCGCTGGAGGTGGCCCTCGTACTTCAGCTCGGTCTCAATCAAGGGCCAAAGTTCCACGTGGAACTTCCCAAGGAGCTCCGCCGGGAGCTTTTCGTAGGTATTCTCCACGCGGCGGAACCAGTGGTCGAGCTTCACGCCTTCGTGAACCACCTGCCGGGCCCAGTGGAAGGCGGTCTCAAGCTGCTGGCTCTTTTCCGCGACCCGGCGGACCCGTTCTCCGCTGGCGAGTCCCGCGGCCGCAGCCAAAGGGGTGAGGCGGAGATCGCAATTGTCCTGGCGGAGCAGCAGGCGGAACTCCGCCCGGGAGGTGAACATGCGGTAGGGTTCGGTGCAGCCCTTCGTCACCAAATCGTCGATCATCACGCCCAAATACGCTTGGTCGCGACGCAGGACGAAGTCCGGTTTCCCGGCCACCTTCAAAGCGGCGTTTGCCCCGGCGAGAAGCCCCTGCCCCGCCGCTTCCTCGTAGCCGGAGGTTCCATTGATCTGACCGGCGAAATACAGGCCGGATACCAGCTTCGTCTCCAAGGTGGGATGAAGCTGCGTAGGCGGGCAGTAGTCGTATTCCACCGCATAGCCGGGGCGCAGGATCTCGCATTTCTCCAAGCCGGGAATCGTCCGCAGGAAGGCGAGCTGGACCTCGTAAGGCAAAGAGGTGGAGACGCCATTGACGTAATACTCCCGGGTGTGCCGCCCCTCGGGCTCCAGGAAGACCTGATGCCGCTCCTTCTCGGCGAAGCGCACCACCTTGTCCTCGATCGAGGGACAATATCGTGGCCCCACCCCCTCGATCACCCCGCAATACATGGGGGATTGATCGAGATTCCCGCGGATGATGTCGTGGGTGGCCGGGTTCGTGTAGGTCACCCAGCAGGGCATTTGTTCCACGTGGAACCCGTCATGACCCCACGGATTCAGCGTGAAAAGGTCATCCGCGCCCCGCTCCAAGGTATCCGCCAGGTAGGAAAATAGAGGAGCGGGGGTGTCCCCATCCTGCCGCTCGCAGACGGAGAAATCCAGCGAGCGCCCGTTCAGACGGCAGGGTGTGCCGGTCTTAAAACGTTCCACGTGGAACCCCAGATTCTTCAGGGAGTCGGAAACTGTCGAAGTGGCGTCCCCCATTCGCCCTCCCCTTTCGGTCTTAAGCCCGACGTGCATCAGGCCGCGCATGAAGGTTCCGGCAGATAGCACGACTGAAGACGCCTCGATGACCATACCCAGCGAGGTGCTGATCCCCCTCACCTGATCACCCTCCACAAGAATCTCCGCCACGTTCCCCTGATGCAGCTCAATGCCGGGAGTGGACTCCAGCACCCACTTCATGCGGAATTGGTACGCCTTCTTGTCGCACTGGGCCCGGGGAGCGCGAACCGAGGGCCCTTTGGAAGCATTCAACATCCGGAACTGGATACCGGTCGCGTCGGTGTTGAGGGCCATTGCACCGCCCAGCGCGTCGATCTCCCGAACCATGTGTCCCTTTCCCAAGCCCCCGATTGCTGGATTGCAGGACATCTGGCCCACGGTATCGAGGTTCTGGGTGAGGACAGCCACCTGCGCGCCCAGCCGGGCGGCGGCGAGGGCGGCTTCCACGCCGGCGTGGCCGGCTCCGATAACGAGGACGTCGTAGCGCTTGGGATAGCGGAACATGGGCAAGGGCGCGGACCTTACCCGGCCCCCGCCTCCGACACAAGGCCGGGACCGCGTTCCACGTGGAACACCAAACCACCTCCGCAGAACCACCCGGCAAAGGGGGCGGCGCCTCCATGGCAAGCACGCGCATTTTCGACTCGCCCCGCGGGTGATCCTGAGGCATCGAAAGGCATGCAACGCCCTTGGATTCCTGCCCTCGTGCTGGTCGTCCTGCTGGTCGGCTTCCGGGCACTCGGTGCCGCCTTCTCGCACGATTTGCCGAACTTCCAGCCGCTCCCCGCGCTCTTCCTCTGCAGCATCGTTTTCCTGCGTGGAACCAAGGCTTGGGCTCTGCCGGTGGCGGCTTGGCTGATCAGCAACCCGATCGCAAGTGCCTTGCAAGGCTATGCTCCCTTTGAAGCCTGGGGCGGAGTGGTGGTGGCGTTTCTGGCGCTGCTGGCCACAGGCGCTCTCGCGTTGCCGCTGCGCAAGGTCCCCTCCCCTGCATTGATGCTGGCGGGAGGGCTCGTGGCAGGAGTTCTCTTCCACCTGGTGACCAACACCGCGGCATGGATCGCCGATCCAACCTATGCGAAATCCCTTGAAGGCCTTTGGCAGGCCCTCTGGAGCGGACGGCCCGCGGACCCGATGCCGACTTGGATTTTCCTCCGGAATCTCGCGGCGGCCAATCTCCTCTTCACGGCGCTCTTCCTGCTTGCCCGGCGTTCATGGCTGCCTGCGAAGAAGCCCGTTCCCGCGCTTGCGCACACCCGATAAGTTCTTGCTCCGCACCTGCTTCAGACCCTATCTCCGCCCCGCCCATGTCCACCGCCACCGCCGATACCCCGCGCCTCGATTTCGCCGGCTCGCCGATCAACAAGGCCCTCTCCGCCGAGCAAAAGATCGAGCTCTTCCGCAAGATGGTCCGCATCCGCCGCTTCGAGCAAACCGCTCTGAAGTACTACAATGGCGGTAAAATCGGAGGCTTCCTTCACCTCTACATCGGCCAGGAATCGGTCGCCGTCGGCACCTTGTCCCTCTGTGGCGAGCACGATCACAATATTACCGCCTACCGCTGCCACGGCCATGCCCTCACGGTAGGAATGGGCATGAACGAGCTGATGGCCGAACTCTTCGGCAAGGCCACCGGCTGCTCGAAGGGCAAGGGCGGCTCGATGCACTTCTTCGCGCCGGACAAGAACTACTGGGGCGGCCACGGCATCGTGGGCGGCCAGACCCCCCTCGGCCTGGGTCTCGGTTACGGCCTCAAGTATCTCGGTCGCGAAGGCGCCGCCCTCTGCTATCTCGGAGACGGTGCCGTGAACCAGGGCGCTTTCCACGAATCCCTGAACATCGCCGCCCTCTTTGAAATCCCGGTGGTATATATCATCGAGAACAATGGCTACTCGATGGGCACTTCCCAGAAGCGCTCCTCCGCCTACCGCGGCTGCCTGGCCCAGCGTGCGGAGGCCTACGACATGGACTGGGATGTGATCGATGGCTCCGATCTCTATGAGGTCCGCGCCAAGACCCACATCGCCATGGAGCGGGCCCGCAAGGAGCACAAGCCCTCCATCCTGGAGATCACCACCTACCGCTACTATGGCCACAGCGTCGCCGACGCGAACGCCAAGAAGTACCGGACACCGGAGGAGATCGAGAACTACAAGACGAACTTCGACCCGATCCGCCTCTGGCGCAAACGCCTCGTCGAGGAAGGCGTCGCCACCGAAGAACAACTCGACGCCATCGACAAGGCGGAGGCCGCGGAAGCCGTCGCCTCCGTGAAATTCGCCGAAGAGTCTCCCGCCCCGGCGATCGGGGACATCATGAACGATGTCTATTGGGAAACGGACAACGATACCCCCGCCTCCAAGCTCGGCCGCCACTTCTTCAACGACTGAGTGGAACTACGACATCTGTAGTAGATCACTTTCTTTTTCCAGCACTCATCATTCTCCATGTCCCGCACCCTCTCTTACCGCGAAGCTCTCCGTGAAGGCCTCGACGAGGAACTCGCCCGCGACCCGAATGTCGTCATCATGGGCGAGGAAGTCGCGCAGTACAATGGCGCCTACAAGGTGACCGAAGGCCTGTGGAAGAAGTGGGGCGACAAGCGTATTGTCGATACCCCCATCTCGGAAGCCGGCTTCATCGGCATGGGCATCGGCGCTTCGATGCTCGGCGTCCGGCCGGTGATGGAACTGATGTTCTGGTCCTTCCACTCCGTGGCCTTCGACCAGCTCGTCAACAATGCCGCCTGTGTCCGCTACATGTCCGGCGGCCTGATCAATTGTCCGATCGTGATGCGCGGCCCCGCGAACGGCGGCACGAACGTGGGTGCCACCCATTCGCACATTCCGGAGGGCCTCTTCGCCGCATTTCCGGGCCTGAAGGTCTGCGCGCCGGCCACCCCGGCCGATGCCAAGGGCCTGATCAAGGCGGCCATCCGTGACAACGACCCAGTCTATGTCATGGAGAATACCCTCCTCTACGGGATGACCGGCGAGGTCCCGGATCCGGCGGACGGGGACTTCGTCGTGCCGCTCGGCGTGGCCGACCTGAAGCGCGAGGGCAAAGATGTGTCGATCATCGCTCACGGCCGCTCGGTCATCCATGCTCTCGCCGCGGCGGAAACGCTCCAGGCCGAGCACGGCATCGATGCCGACGTTCTCGACCTGCGCTCGATCCGCCCGCTCGATCAGGATGCCATCCTGAAAACGGTGATGAAGACCAATCGTGTGGTCCTTGTTGACGAGTCGAAGGGTTTCGGCGGGGTCTCCGCCATGGTGTCCCACCTTATCCAGGAGCACGCCTTCGACTACCTCGACGCGCCGATCAAGCGTGTAACCACAATGGATGCACCTGCTATTTACTCGCAGCACGTCGAGAACGAGCAGCTCCCGAATCCACGCCGAATCGTTGAAAAAGTCCTGACTTTAGGCTGATCCGGCCCGTCTTTTTCATTGCCAGCGCACGGGCCGATTCTAGCATGTTTGCATCATGACCAAACTTCTTGCCTTTGCCGGACTCGCGGGTCTGTGCCTTGCGGCCACCTCCTGCTGCTGCCTCTTCTAACCACAACTGCTATGAAAAACCTGCTCCTGATCCTGCCTCTCGTCGCCCTTTCCCTGGGCCTCTCTTCATGCTGCTCGATGTTCGGCATCAAGAGCTTCAGCGCCGGCTACACCGAGGAAACCTACCAGCGCAAACTCTGCGGCTATGACGTCGTGCGCGAGGAAGTGGTGGTGGATGCGAAGAGCGGCCTCACTGAGATGAAAGAGACCAAGGTTCCCCGTTACAAGACGGTGACCAAGCGGGTCCGCATCAAGTGCCCGGATTGTGTCCGCTTTTACTGCCTCGATGAAGGTTGCTGCGGCTCCAGCAGCGAGGCCGCCCGCAAGATGGCGACCGTCCAGGGCGGCAGCGGCAGCCCGCACCTCGGCCTCATCCCGACGATGAAACCGATTGTGGTGGAATAAAAGACGTCGCATTACCTTTTCCGAACCGGAGACGGAGGCCCGCAAGGCCTCCGTTTTCATTTCCCCTTGCGGCACCGACCTCCCGCTCCAACGATGCTTCCGATGAAAACCGTAGCCGTCGTTCTTGTAGCAGCGGTAGCCTCCTGCCAACAACGGCCGGACGCGCCTGCCGACCCACCCGCAGCCGAAGAAGCAGCTCCCGCCGCTGAAGACCCGGCCGATGTAAATTCCTACTTGGGAATGACCCTTGCCGACGCCAGCGCACGGGCGGATAAGGCGGAGATCCGTTGGCGGATCGTGGAGGAAGACGGGAACCCGCGGGCCGTGACGATGGATCACCGGCCGGACCGCCTGAATTTCTCGGTTGCCGCGGGAAAAGTGATCCGCGTCACCAAGGGTTGAAGGTCGGGAAAAGACTGGAAAAGCCCCTCCGATTCCCCAATCTCGCCCCGCCTCACTCCCTTTTCTACAGATCCATGGCCATTCAAATCGAAATGCCGAAGCTCTCGGACACAATGACCGAGGGCACTCTCATCAAGTGGCACAAGCAGGTCGGCGACTCCATCGAGATCGGCGATATCCTTGCCGAAGTCGAGACCGACAAGGCCACCATGGAGATGGAGGCTTTCGACGAGGGCACGCTCACCGAGATCCTGATCAAGGAGGGTGAAAAGGCCGCCATCGGAGCGGTTCTAGCCGTGCTCGACGGCGACAGCGCGGGTGCCGCACCGGCACCCGCAGCAGCCACCGCTTCCGCGACTCCCTCGGCAAAACCGGAAACAACAACTGCTGCCGCCGCAGCGGCACCGGCGTCCGCACCTGTGACCGCCACGGACGGTTCCCGCATCAAAGCCTCCCCCCTTGCCCGCAAGGTCGCCGGCGAGCTCGGTGTCGATCTCTCTTCCCTCAGCGGCAGCGGCCCGGCCGGTCGCATCGTCCGCGCGGACGTGCAAGCCGCCGGGAAAGGCGCGGCGGGAACGAAATCCACGGAAGCATCGGCGGCAGCCGGACTCGTTGCGGCGGTCAAAGCCCGCGCGACCGGCGGCAGCACTCCCGCTTCCGCCCCTGCGGCGACCCCGGTACCCGCCGCCGCCGCGATTCTGCCAACGGCAAAGGAGGGCGACAGCCGGATCGAACTTTCTTCCATGCGGAAGGTCATCGCCTCCCGCCTGCTCACTTCAAAGCAGACCATTCCGCACTTCTACCTCCACGTCGAAGCGGACGCCGCGCCCCTGATGGCGCTGCGCAAGCAAATCAATGCGCAAGCCGAGCAGACCCATGGCAACAAGTACTCGGTCAACGACTTCGTGCTGAAGGCCGTCATCAACGCGACGGTCGCCGTTCCCGCGGTCAATGCCTCCTTTGCCGGCGATCACATCGTGAGCTTCAAGCATGTCGGCCTGGCGGTCGCCATCGCCGTGGAAGACGGCCTCGTCACGCCGGTGATCCAGCAAGCCGAGACCAAGTCCGTGCTCCAGATCTCCAAGGAAGTGAAGGACATGGCCGCGCGTGCAAAGGAGAAGAAGCTCAAGCCGAGCGAATTCGACGGCGGAACGATCACCGTCTCGAACCTCGGCGCATGGGGCATCGAGAGCTTCGATGCCATCGTCAATCCTCCCCAAGCCCTGATCCTCTCGGTCGGAGCCGCCATCGAGAAGCCGGTCGTGAAAAACAGCCAGATCGTTCCCGGCCTCCGGATGAATCTGGGCGTCAGCTGCGATCACCGGGTGGTCGATGGGGCCATCGCTGCGAGCTTCCTGGCCGAGGTGAAGAAGCTCATCGAGCAACCCGCCCTGATGCTCGTCTGAGCTCTCTGGGAGCCATCCTCACAAGCAAGGCGTGCCACTCTAGAAGCTATCTCAAAAGGCACTGGTACTCGGTTTTGAGGCATGGCAGTCTGGG
>CAMPGU010000171.1 GCA_946885645.1 uncultured Haloferula sp. | reverse complement strand
GCTCCACGGCAGCGACAGCACCTTCACCGCTCCGCTCAGGAAATCCTGCATCGCCGTCTGCGTGGTGGTTTCCCAGAAGAACCCGACGCGGCGGAAAAAGATCATCGTCGCCAGCGCAATGAAGGCACCCGAATGATAGCCCTCGGCCGCGGCCTGGGTTTTCGCCGCGATCCGCCAGCCGAGCGCCTTGGCGAGTTCCGGATTGCCCTCGATCCGCTCCAACACCTCCCGGCCCTTCTCCCCGGTGAATTTCGCCGCCAGGTTTTTCAGCAGGGTTCCCGCCAGCCCGCCGCCGACGGGGCGGAAGATCCACGCCAGCACTCCGCCGATCAGGACGAGCCAGGGCACGAACAGCGTCACGCACAGGAAGACCACCACGTGGATCCCCTCCCGGCGCGGGTCGAAGCAGCCCCAGGCCGCGCCGAAGCCCGCGATTATGGCCAGGAGGGCAAGCAGACGCCCGGCCCAATTCAGCGACGAAATCCAGGACCGGCCGGGCCCGCCTTCCGCGGCGCTCTCCTTCCACGCCTTGAAGACCGCGCTGCGGGATTTCGTGGCGGGCAGTTCACCGGGACGCGATTCACCGTTCCAAGCCGCCAGCGCGACTTCGAAATCGATCAGCTCTTCCAGTTTCCATCGCTCGCGGGAGCCGCGCATCGCTCCCTCACTTTCTCCATCCCGGGCACCGGGCCAAGGGGGAAGTGGCACAACTTGTCATAGGGCAAGCCACCTCCGGTTACCTCAAAATGGCACCGAACCTCAAAGATCGGGCCGCTGCCTCAAATGGGTAGGTGCAATCCGCGACAGGATTTGCCAGCGTGGGACGTCCTGATCCGGACGTTTCATGAGAAAAACCCTGCTCCTCCTTTGCCTCGGCGTGCCACCGCTCCTCGGGCAGCCGCTGCTCACTTTCGAAAACCGGCCCCTCGGAAAGCCGGATGAACCTCTGGTGCTCAGCAGCTACCTGCCCGACCCGGGGTTGGATCCGGAGGTGTTCCCCCGACATCACAAGGGCCTTCCCGCCCCGAAATACAACCCGGGCAAGGGCGAGGACGTGAAGGGCGAGGAAATCCCCATCGCCGGTATTCCGGCCGCCATGGCAGTCAGCTTCGGACCGGCTCTGGCCTACGCTTTCGACACCGTGGAATGCCGGCCGCTCTATGCGTGGCAGGGTGGATTCCTCGACATGACTCCTTACTGGGGCGATCAGAAGCGAGGCTCCCGCGTCTCCTTCGATTACGTGCCCCGCTTGGTGGGCAATCTCTTCCACAAGGCCTCCGGCAAGCATCCCGTTTACATCGACGGCAAGAGCGTGGACGATCTGGGCGGGCCGGAATATGTGGGCTATTCGCTGGTGAAGGGAGTGCCTCGCTTCGAGTTCAAGGCGGGCGGCCGCGTTGTCTCGATGGTGCTGCGGCCTTCCGACAAGCCCCTGGCCTTCGACGCCGAGATCACCTGCAATCCGCCCGCGAAGCTCGCTTGGAAAGAGGGCGACTTCTCCGCCGAAGGAAACGGCAAGCTGGCGTTTACCTACTCCGGCACCCAGCTCGCCTCCTATCAGGGCTACAAGCTCGACGTCGATCTCAGGAAGGCCAATGTGAAGGCCGGTGAAACCCTCTTCAGCAGCTACGGCTGCTTCGCCTGCCACTCGCTCGACGGCTCCAAGGGACACGGCCCTACCTTGGCCGGACTGGCCGACAGCAAGATCGAGATCGAGGGCGGCAAGGAGCAAGTAACTGCGGACCGGGCCTATCTCCTGGAGTCCATCAAAACCCCGAACGCCAAAGTCGCGAAGGGCTATCCACCGAACTACATGCCGCCCTTCGATCTGCGCGACGTGGAATACGATTCCCTGATTTTGTTCATCCAATCCCTCGGCAAACCCGAATGAAAGCCCCAGCCATCAATCTTTCTCCGGCCTCCCCGGCCCCAGGATTCCGCACCTTCCCGCGCCATTTCGCGGTTACGCTGCTATCCTCCCTCGTGCTGGCGACCGCAATTTCACCGGCTGCCGATTTCGACGATTGTTACAAGGTCGAGGACATCAAGCTGCCGGAAGGCGCTCCGCCCGAGGTAGGCGGCATCGATTTCGCCCCGGACGGCACCCTCTACGTCGTGCTCCGCCGCGGCGACGTCATCCGGGCGAAACCCGCTGCGGACGCGAAAGGCTTCCAGTGGGAGCTCTTTGCCACCGGCTTCCACAATGGCTGCGGGATCGACGCGATCAGCGCCACGAAGGTCCGCATCACGCAGATGGCGGACATGATCGAAGCGGAGGATACCGACAAGGACGGCAAGGCGGACCGCTACACCCGCTTCGCGAGCGGCTGGGGTCTCAGCGGAAATTATCACGAAACCAATACCCTCACGGACGACGGCGAAGGCGGCTACTACCTCGCGATCGGCACCGCCTCCCATAACGGGCCGGTCTTCGAGCACGTGCTGGGCGACTATTCCCCCGCGGGCAGGCGCGGCCGGAACTTCTCCTCGGTAAAGTGGCGCGGCTGGGTGATGCACTCCGACGCCAAGGGCAAGCTCACCCCTTTTGCCAGCGGCTTCCGCATGCACAACGGGATCTACCGCGATCCGGATGGCAATATCTGGGCCGGGGACAACCAGGGGGATTGGAAAGCCGTGACGCCGCTCTACCACGTGGAGGAGGGCAAATTCTACGGCCACCCCAGCAGCCTGGTGTGGGACAGCTCCTGGAAAGGCAAGGACCCGCTCGCCACCTACCGGAACGATCTGGACGCCTATAACAAGCACCGGACCAAGGCCGCGGTGGAACTTCCCAACGAGGAGATCAACCGCTCCGCCGGCGAGCCGATGGAAATGCCTCGCAACGGGTCCTTCGGCCCCTTCGCCGGCCAATTGCTGGTCCCGGACAACAACAACACACGCATCTCCCGCGTGATGCTGGAGAAGGTGAACGGCAAGTTCCAAGGCGCAGCCACCCATTTCATCAACGGCCGCGGCCTGCGCTCCGGCAATCACCGGCTCCGCTTCTCGCCCGATGGGAAGCAGATGTACGTCGGCCAGACCGTGCGGGGCTGGGGCACTCCCGCGGAGGGCCTGCAGCGGATCACCTGGAAAGGCGGCATCCCCTTTGATATCGAAAGCTTCAAGATCACCCGGAAGGGCTTCACCCTGACCTTCACCAAAGACCTCCCGGACAAACTGAAGGACAAGAAGGCCTGGGATTTCTCCTCCTTCACCCTGCAGCCGAAGTGGACCTACGGCAGCGACAAGGACAACCAGCGCGAT
This sequence comes from uncultured Haloferula sp., assembly GCA_946885645.1. Next base: position 5,579 of record CAMPGU010000171.1, on the reverse strand, counting down.
CACGAGGTCAAAGGCTTGAAGATCAACGGCAAGCGCAGCGTGGAGGTGGAACTGGAGGATTTCTCCCCCGGCAAGATCTACAAGCTGGAGCTGCCGAAGGATCTGAAATCCGCCGACGACAAATCGCCCCTGCAAAACCGGCTCGCCTTTTACACGGCGAACGAGCTGCCAAAGTAAGGGAATTTTCCCATCAACGCATCCTGATACGACGATTTGACTCTTGCGAAACTCCGGGGCGGACCTAGCCTCGGAGGCATGCGGCGACCCGATCCCACGGCCGAACTCCAGCAAGCCCTGCGCCAGCGTATCCTCGTGCTCGACGGAGCGATGGGCACGACCATCCGCACCTACGGCCTGAGCGAGACGGATGCGCGCGGCCCGCGTTTCAGCGACTCGAAGAAGGACCTGCTGAACAACGGCGACATCCTCTCGATCACGCGCCCGGACGTGATCGGGGACATCCACAAGCGCTTTTACGAGGCGGGATCGGACATCTGCGAGACGAACACCTTTTCGGCCACCTCGATCGCCCAGAGCGAGTTCTTCGTGGACGACCCGCGCGAGCACGGCGGCATCAAGGACCCGGAATTCTTCCAAAAGATCATCGAGAACCCGATGCTGCGCGATCTCGCGTGGGAACTGAACGTGGAATCCTCCCGCCTGTGCCGGAAATGGGCGGACAACGTCGGCAGCGATACCGGTATCAAGCGCTACGTCGCCGGTGCCGTCGGCCCCTTGACCGTCTCGCTGAGCACCTCGCCGGATGCGAACGACGCGGGCTTCCGCACCGTCACCTTCGATCAGGTGAAGGAGGATTACACGCGGCAGGTACGGGCGTTGATCGAGGGCGGCTGCGACATCCTGATGGTGGAGACGATTTTCGACGCCCTGAACGCGAAAGCCGCACTCGTGGCGATCCAGGAGGTTTTCGATACGGACGGCCTGCGCCTCCCCATCATCGTCAGCGCCGCCGTTGGCCGGGGCGGGGAAACAATGATTTCGGCCCAGAAAGTGGAGGCCATGTGGAACGCGGTGTCGCACGTGAACCCGCTCGCCGTCGGCCTGAATTGCTCCCTTGGCCCCGACCTGATGAAGCCGCATCTGGAAGAGCTGGCGAAGGTGTCGGCCGCTCACATTTCCTGCTACCCGAATGCCGGCCTGCCGAACCCCCTGGCTCCCACCGGCTTCGACCTTGAGCCGCCGCACATGAATGCCTACATGAAGGAATTCGCCCTCGACGGGCTGCTCAATCTGGCCGGCGGCTGCTGCGGAAACACCCCTGAACACGTCGCGGCCATCGCAGAGGGAGTGAAGGGAATCGCTCCGCGCGAGGTGCCGGTTCTGGAGACATGAACCGCTGAGTCGCAGAGGTCACGGAGGTCACGGAGGATCGCAGAGTATGAGCGAGGAATTGAATTTGCTGAGTGAACAGGTCATCGGTGCAGCGATCGAGGTTCACCGGGAGCTGGGTCCGGGAGTGCTCGAGCATTCCTACGAAGCAGCTCTCCAGCATGAACTTGCTCTTCGCGGGATATCCTCGACCCGTCAGGTACTATTGCCCCTGACTTACAAGGATTTGGTCATTCCTGACTCCTATCGGATCGACCTCTTGGTCGAAGACAAGATCGTCGTCGAAGTAAAAACGGTCGAATCCCTCAAACCCGTTCACGCAGCACAGGTCCTAACCTACCTGAGAATGAGCAGAAGATCTCTGGGGCTGCTCATCAACTTCCATGTCCCACTCTTGCGCGACGGCTTGAAGCGCCTCGTTCACAATTTCCTCAAATAAAACACTCTGCGATCCTCCGCGTTCTCTGCGTCTCCGCGGTCAACCAACTTGCCCATGCCCACCATTCCCCGCGTCCTCCGACTGTCCGGCTCAGAAGCGTACAACCACACGCCGGACAAGAACTTCCTGATGATCGGCGAGCGGACCAACGTCGCCGGTTCTCCCAGGTTCGCCAAGCTGGTCCGCGAGGGAAAGCTGGACGATGCCTTGGAGATCGCCCGCCAGCAGGTCGAGAGCGGCGCGAACGTGATCGATATCTGCTTCGACGACGGCCTGATCGACGGCAAGGCGATGATGGCGCGCTTCCTCCAGCTCGTGCAAAGCGAGCCGGAGATCTCGAAAGTGCCGATCATGGTCGATTCCTCGAAATGGGAGATCATCGAGGAAGGCCTGAAATACCTGCAGGGCAAGGGGATCGTGAACTCGATTTCCCTGAAGGAAGGCGAGGAGAAGTTCATCGAGCAGGCGCGGCACATCCGCCGCTACGGGGCCGCCACCGTCGTCATGGCTTTCGATGAAAACGGGCAGGCCGCGACCTACGAGGAGAAGAGCCGCATCTGCGAGCGCGCCTACCGCGTACTGGTGGACAAGGTGGGCTTCCCGCCGGAGGACATCATTTTCGACCCGAATATCCTGACCGTCGCCACCGGGATCGAGGAGCACAACAACTACGCCCTCGATTTCATCAACGCCACGCGCTGGATCAAGACCCACCTGCCCCACGCGAAGGTCTCCGGCGGCGTCTCGAACATCTCCTTCTCCTTCCGCGGCAACAACGTGGTTCGCGAGGCAATGCACTCCGCCTTCCTCTACCACGCCACGAAGGCGGGCATGGACATGGGAATCGTCAATGCGGGGATGCTCGAGGTTTACGACGAGATCCCGAAAGAGATGCTGGAGCATGTGGAGGACGTGCTCCTCAACCGGCGCCCGGATGCGACGGAGCGGATGCTGGAATTCGCCGAGCGCTTCAAGGGCCAGGACGGCAAGAAGCTCGAGGAAGACCTGAGCTGGCGCGAGGCGGGCGTGGAGAAGCGCCTGGAGCACGCCTTGCTGAAGGGGATCGACAAATACATCGACGAGGACACCGAGGAAGCCCGCCTCAAATACGGCCGCCCTCTCAAGGTGATCGAGGGCCCGCTGATGGATGGCATGGGAGTGGTCGGCGATCTCTTCGGCGCGGGCAAGATGTTCCTGCCGCAGGTGGTGAAGTCCGCGCGCGTGATGAAGAAGTCGGTCGCGTGGCTCACCCCTTTCATGGAGGCGGAAAAAGCCGAGTTTCTCGCGGGAGATATCGCGGAGCTGATGGCTGCCGACCCGGCGCTGACGCAGGACGAGGCCATCGCCCTGGCAGGACGGCGCCGCTCGGCCGGCCGCTTCCTGATCGCCACGGTGAAGGGCGACGTCCACGACATCGGCAAGAACATCGTCGGTGTCGTGCTGGCATGCAACGGCTTCGAGGTCACCGATATGGGCGTGATGGTGCCCTGCGACAAGATCCTCGCGAGGGCGAAGGAGATCGGCGCGGACGTCATCGGCCTGTCCGGCCTCATCACCCCGTCGCTTGATGAAATGATCCATGTCGCGAAGGAGATGGAAAAGGCTGGGTTCAAGGTGCCGCTGCTGATCGGCGGGGCGACCACCTCCTCGACGCATACCGCGGTCAAGGTCGCACAGCATTACTCGGGGCCGGTCGTGCACGTGCTGGATGCCTCGCGCTCCGTGCCCGTGACCACCTCGCTGCTTTCGCCCGATCAGCGCGACGCCTTCATTGCCGAAAACAACGAACGGCACCGCAAGGCGCGGGAAGCCTTCACCGGGGGGCCGAAGAAGGAGACGCTGGGCATCGTGGAAGCCCGCGCGCTGGCCCGGCTTACCGATTGGTCCGGCTACACGCCCCCGGTTCCCGCCTTCACGGGCACCCGTGTCCTCGCCAATCAATCCCTGCGCGAGCTGATGGAATACATCGACTGGACGCCCTTCTTCCACGCTTGGGAATTGCGCGGCGTGTGGGACCGCGAGGCAGGCGTGCTGAAAACGAAGAACGAGGAAGGCGCCAAGGAAGCCGCGAAGCTGCACGGCGAGGCCCTGGAACTCCTGGAGAAGATCATCGCGGAGAAACGCTTCATCGCCCGGGGGATCTACGGCTTCTTCCCGGCGAATGCCGACGGAGACGACATCATCGTCTGGAGCGACGACACGCGCACCCGGGAGAGACAGCGATTCCACACGCTGCGCCAGCAAGTGAAGAAGGAAAGCGGCAAGCCGAACGAGGCACTCTCCGATTACGTCGCGCCCCAAGGGGCTGGCAGGGACTACGTGGGCGGTTTCGTGGTCGGCATCCACGGGGCGGACGAGTGGGCCGCGGAACTGGAAAAGGCGCACGATCCCTACAACTCCATCATGGCGAAGGCGCTGGCCGACCGGCTTGCCGAGGCCTTTGCCGAGTTGATGCACCACCGCGCCCGGGTGGAGTGGGGCTACGAACGCACGAACGAATTCGGCCCGAACGAGCTCATCAAGGAACTCTACCGCGGCATCCGTCCTGCACCCGGCTATCCGGCCCAGCCCGACCACACGGAGAAGCCGCTGCTTTTCGATCTCCTGCAAGCATCGGAAGCCACCGGGGTGGAATTGACCGAGAGCTGCGCCATGCATCCCGGGGCGGCGGTTTGCGGGCTCTATTTCAGCCATCCGGAGAGCCACTATTTCGCCATCTCCGAAATCCAGAAGGATCAGGTGGAAGACTATGCCCGCCGCAAGGGCATGAGCGTGGAGGAAACGGAGAAATGGCTGGGACCTTGGCTGGGCTACCAGTAAGCGGATTGGTCCTCCAAACCGCGGATCACACCCCGCGTTTCAGATCCAGGTAGCGCCTCATCGCCGCGATGCGGTTCTCCACGCCGAGCCGCTGGAAAACGGCTTCAAGATGCTTCTCCACGGTGCGCGGGCTGATGCCGAGGATGATCGCCGCTTCCGCGCTGGTCTTGCCTTCCGCGATCCAATCCATGATCTCGCGCTGGCGCCGTGTCAGGATCGACATCTCCTCCTCCCCTGCTGGCTCAGCCCCTTTCATCTGATACATCAGGATCATCTCGCCGCTCAATTTCGGCAGGACCTGTACGGAGACCTCGCCGCCTCCCAGATCTAGCTTTACCTCGGTCCAGTTCGCGGTGACGGGATTCTCCCAAGCGCCGTCCAGCTCGGCTTCCAAGCTCTCCAGTCGCGCTGCGGAAAGCTGGAAGGTGGCCTCGTCCGGCCCCCACCACGTCTCCGTCAGGCTCACCGCGGCGTGGTTTAGCGGGAAAATCTCGCCGGGCTTTTTGGTGATAAGCACCGCCATATGCGCGCCGGAGCGCGTCATGAGCAATTGCCGCCGCACCGCCATCTCGACATTGTGCGCCTCCATCCGGTCGAGCACCCCCCGCGCGGTGAGGAGGATCGCGTCGAAGCGCTCGCGGGCTTGGAAAGCATAGGTGCGGTTACGGAGATAGCAGTTGATGTAGGCTTTCCTCCGCTGCCCCTGAACCAGCATCCCGAAGAGGACGTCGTTCATCGCCAGCTCGCCGAAGACTTCCCTCACGAACTCGCTTTCGCGATACTCCGCGGGCGGGATGTAGTCGCTCATGGCGAATCCCAGATCCCCCGGATCATTGAAATCCACCCGCTTGTAGATGGGATGATCGCCCGCCAGCCGGTTGATCAGGTCCATCCGGGAACGCAGTCGCTTGGCGATCGGACCGTGGTCGCTGATCCCGCAGATTCCCCGCAGTGGGGACGCTTCCATGAT
>CAMPGU010000170.1 GCA_946885645.1 uncultured Haloferula sp. | reverse complement strand
CTCCATGGTCGAACCGGGAGCCATCGACCGCAGCTTGAAAGCGGCGATGGATGCGAGGCCGCAGGCAATCCTCATCGCGGGAGGAGACGGAACCGTTTCAGCCGCAGCGCGGCAGCTCGGAGGCTCCGCCACTCCGCTCGGCATCCTGCCGATGGGCACCTTCAATCTCGCGGCCCGCGACGTCGGAGTACCCTTGGAAATGGAGGAAGCCGTACGCTTCCTCGCTTCCGCGGAGGCGCTGCCGGTCGATGTGCTCGATGTCGGCGGCCACGCCTGCCTCTGCACCCTCATCCTCGGCTTCTACCCGGAATTCGCCCGCACCTTCGAGCGCCGGGACCACGGCGGCCTGTGGTGGAAGAAAGCCCTGCGGCTGGCCGCAGGGCTACCGCGCTACTTCTCCGAAGCCCGCCCGATCCCGCTTTCATGGGATGGCGATGCACGGGGCAGCGCGCGCACCAAATTCGCCGCCTTCGTGCCGGGGCGCTACAAGGCGACGCGCGGCATCGTCCCCGCGCGCACGGACTTCCGGTCCGGCAGCTTCACCGCCTATATCGGTACCCAGCGGAGTGCCGCCGCGGCGGTGCGCGGGATGCTCGACTACGTTTTCGGCCGCCAAGAGGAGAATCCGGAACTGCTCCGGTTCCAAGCCTCGCGGCTGGAGCTTCGCGGCGGTAGCCGGAAGGACACGGTGGTCATGCTGGACGGCGAGATCCTCCGGATGCGTTTTCCGATCCGGATGGAGATCAAGCCGGGCCACCTCCATGTCCTCACCACCCGCCAGAATCTGGCCGACGAAGAGAAAACCGCAGCATGATCCGTCTTCTCCATCTTTCGGATCCCCACTTCGGCGCGGCCGATCCCGTGGTTGCCTCCTCCTTTCTTGCAAGGGCGGAGCAGCTTGCGCCCGACCTCTCGATCCTGAGCGGGGATCTTACCATGCGGGCGCGGCGCGCGGAGCTGGCCGAAGCCAAATACTTCGTTGAGCGCCTCCCGCGCCCGCGTCTCGTCATTCCGGGGAATCACGACATCCCGGCCTTGAACCAGCCCTTCCATCGCTTCTTCGCTCCTTTCAAGCGCTACCGGCAAACCTTCGGCTCGAACATCGAGCCTGTCTATACTGCCCCCGGCCTCCACGTTGCCGGCATCAATAGTTCGAAGCCCTTCGGCCTGCATGCAGACTGGTCCACCGGTCATCTCACGCGGGACGCCTTGCATCGCCTCGACCAGCGGCTCGCCGGGGCTCCGGGCACCTTCCGGGTGCTCGTGCTGCACCACCCGCTGATCGCTCCGGAGGATCACCGGCGGGACGTCGTGCAGCCGCTGGAGGAGCTGCTCGCGCTGATCGGGAAGCACCGGGTGGATCTGGTGCTCTGCGGCCATTTCCACAGGTCCCACCTCGGCGTCCTCGGCGCGCGGGATGGATGGCAATGCATCGTTTCCCAAGCGGCGACGGTCTGCTCCACCCGCCTGCAAGGCGAACCCCAAGGCTTCCACTTCATCCGGATTTCAGAAGATTCCGTGGAGATCGAGCGGCATGTCCATCGGGAGGACTCCTTCGAAGCGGATGCCGTTTTCAACTTCGTCCGGGGCGACTCCGGATGGATGGCCGCCGACCGTGCCACCCGCCATGAAAGCAGCCGCATCGCATGAGGTGATCGTGATCGGCGGGGGCAGCGGTGGCCATGCCGCCGCAAGAACCGCCGCAAGTCTCGGCGCGAGGACCGCCCTGATCGAGTGTGCCCCCATCCTGGGCGGGCTGTGCGTCCTCCGCGGCTGCATGCCCTCCAAAATTCTCATCGAAACCTCGAACCGCATGCGCCAGATCCGGGATGCCTCCCGCTTCGGCATCCGCGTGGGGCCGCCGGAACTCGACCCGGAGGCACTCCGCGAGCGGGTCCGGGACCTGATCGCTGAATTCCGCCAAGCCAGGGAACACGAGATGACTACCGGGGCGTACGAACTGCTCCGCGGCACCGCAGCCTTCAAAACGCCCCATGAGCTCCAACTCACGGCTCCCGACGGCCGCGCCCGCCTGCTTTCCGCGCACGCCTACGTCATCGCCACCGGGTCTGCCACTTCGATCCCGGAAATTCCCGGGCTGGCGGAGACGCCTTACTGGACCAGCGACGACGTGGTCCACCTCCCATTCCTTCCCCGCCACCTGGCCGTGGTGGGTGCAGGAGCGGTCGGCATGGAGTACGCGCACCTTTTCGAGGGTCTGGGCAGCCAGGTGACGGTGATCGCCCGGGGGGGCACGATCATGGGCGGTCTGGACCCGGAAATTTCCGCCGTGATCGAGGCGGAAAGTATGGCCCGCGGGATCCGCTTCCTCAAGGAGACCACGCTGAAATCGGTAAACCACGGAAAGGGCGGCTTCCGGCTGGAGTTGGAAGGTGCCGCGGAATCGCTGGAAAGCGATGCCCTCCTGATGGCGACCGGCCGCTCGCCTTCCACCTCCGGCTTGGGCTTGGAGGAGATCGGGATCGCGACGGAGAAGGGCAGGATCGTGATCGACGAACGCTGTGCGACCTCGCGTTCCGATGTCTTCGCTGCGGGAGACTGCGCCAGTCCCGTGCCGGTGGTCCATCTGGCGGTGATCCAAGGCGAAGTCGCCGGAAAGAACGCGGTACGGCTGGTGAAGGACGGCGTCCGCGACGCGCCGGCCGAGTGGAACCGGCGCTCGGCGATGACTGCTTGGTTCACGGCACCGCAGTGCGTCCAGATCGGCCTGTCCTTGCAGGAAGCTGCGGCTCAAGGAAGGCCCGTCCTCTCGGCGAAAGCGGACTACGCCGACCACGGGAAAGGCATGATCGCCGGGTGCCGCCGGGGATTCGTAAAGATCATCGCGGATGCCGCGGAGGGCAGGCTGCTGGGCGCGAGCGGGGCGGGGCCGCAGGTGGCGGAAACCGGTCATCTCCTGCAAGAAGCCATCGAACTGGGACTCACCGCTCCCGGCTACCTGGCCATCCCGCATTACCACCCCACCTTCGCCGAAGCCTGGTCCCGAGCGGCGGAGGGAATCGTCTCCCAACTCGAGGGCATTTAGATTGCAAAGCGCTACGCGGGAGCGCGAGGGATTGCAGATTGCTTCGGTTTCCCGGGTATTCCCTAACAGGTGCCCTTCCGTGGAACACTTGCAGCGCCGAGACTTCCCCTCAGGATTTCCCCCCGGATGACTTTCGGCATGGCACCTGCAAACGTGCGGGGATGAACGAGCTTCGGCTTCCGACTCAAGCTTCCTCCGTGTCCCTCCAGACCGCCCTGACCCGCACGCTCGATTCGGTGTGTTCCTACCAGCAGGCGATGAGCATCTCGGAATCCGATATGCTCGCGAAGCTGTGCCGGGAGCTGGCGGCGGAGCGGAACGCGCAGGCAGACCGGATCGCCACCTTGATCCGCACCGGCGGCGGCACCCCGGACTTCGGCTTCAGCCGGGAAGCGGGATTCCAGCAGATCTGGATGTGTCTGGTGAACCGCCGCTTCCCCACCTTCCGGGAAGGCCTGCCCCGCGAATGCGAGCGCAGCGACCGCCGGCTGGAACGCGTGCTCCTGCGGCTATGGAACGATCCCGCCACCGATGAAGATCTCCGGCACGAGGTCGGCGAGCTTCTCCGCGAGGTGCGGGGTGGCATGTCCCGCCTCCACCAGCTGCGGGACCCCCACGGAGCGATTCCCATGACGGTGTAGCGCCGGCGGTGCGGGAAATGGAAAATCCGCAAGATCCGGGCGTCCGGTGGTGGTAATAACGGCCTCATGATCGTCCGCTTCGCCCTGATCGGCCTGCTTCACCTCCCTCCCCTCGCCGCGAATCCCGTGATGGACGGGGCGGACCCCCACGCCTGCGTCAGCGGCCGCGAGTATTGGCTCTACCCCACCGAGCCCCGCAGCCGGGAGCCGGTTTTCGCCGCCTATCGCTCGAGCGATCTCCGCTCCTGGAAACGGGCAGGAACAATCCTCGAGCTCAGGAAGGTTCCCTGGGTCAAGGAGGACGGGGCATCGTGGCACGGGGCATGGGCTCCCGCGCTCGCCGAAAAGGACGGGAAGTTCTACTTCTACTACTCCGTCGGGCCCCAGAACCCTACCCCGAGCCGGATCGGAGTCGCCACGGCGGATTCGCCCGCCGGTCCTTTCCGCGACTCCGGCAAGCCGCTTCTGACGGGCGGGGACGGCTTCGAGGCCATCGATCCGATGGTTTTCGTGGATCCCGCCGACGGAAAAGCTTGGTTCTACGCCGGCGGAAGCGCCGGAGCGAAATTACGGGTCTTCGAGATGGGTGCCGACATGATTTCCCTGAAACGGGAGGTGGAAATTCCACAGCCCGAAAAATTCACCGAGGGCCCCTTCATGCACCTGCGGGGAAAAACCTACTACCTCTCCTACAGCCACGGCAGGTGGAACGACTCCTCCTACTCCGTCCACTATGCTACCGCCCCCTCGCCGGCCGGTCCTTGGAAATACCGCGGCTGCATCCTTGAAAGCGACGCCAAACACCAAGGGCCGGGGCATCACTCCTTCGTGGAAAACCCGGCCACCAAGGAATGGTTCATCGTCTATCACCGCTGGGAAACCGCCAGGAAGGCCGCCCCCTTCCGCGGCGGCCGGAAGATCGCGGTGGAGAAGATCGGGTACGACGAGCAGGGCCTGATCCGCCCTGTCGTCATGACCGACGGAAAATCTCCCGCTTCGCCGATCCGGCGCTAGCGGGAGCCGCGTCGTCAAACGGCGGCAGCCATCTCCCGCAGCCGTACATAGACCGGACACTCGGGGGCGATTTCCCGGACTTCGGTGGTCATGGTGGCGTCATGTCTGAGAAGAGGCGAGGTCTTCGCGATTTCCACCGCCTCTTCCATGCTGTCCACCCTGAGCAGGAGGTACCCGGCGACGGCTTCCTTGGATTCGACGAAAGGACCGTCGCTCACCGAGGCACCGCCGTTCCCGATACGGACGGTTTTCCCGCCTTCCATGAGAGGGCTTCCTCCCGCGACCTTGCCTGCCTTTGCCAGGGCATCGAACCAGGTGCGGACGTCCTCCATGATCTTCATGATCTCCTCCGCGGAGAGGCCCTCATCCCACTTTCCGTGCCGGAAAAGGAACATGTACTGGCTCGGTTCGCGCTCCGGATTGGCTTCCGAACCGACGGGGTAGTGATGTTTCAGGGGCATGATGATGGTTGTCTGAGATTCAATTCCGCGGGGCGTCCGGTGTTTCGGAGACCGCCTTGAGCTGCGCCAGACCTTGGTCGAACTGGCTGCCCAGCATTTTGTCCATGTCCATGAAAAGGTCGAAAGCCTTGCCAGCGAAATTGCTCTTCCCGGCCATGTTCCAGGTCACGAGCGTCTCGCTTCCCTGCGGCTTGAAGGTGAAATTCACATCGCTGGTGCCGGCCATCGGCTTGATGAATTCCAGCCGAATCCGCACCTGCTCGGGGGCCTTGCTTTCGGTGATGGTCATGCTGCCCTCCCCCACCTCGTTATTGCCGGCCCAGCGGGAGACGGCCCCGCTTCCCGCGGCCGGACCTTCATAGGTCTGCTTCATGGAAGGATCCATCTTCGCCCATGGTGACCACGCCTCCCAGTTGCGCAGTTCGTTCACCTGGGCGAAGACCTTTTCCGGCGGCGCGCTGATGGCGGCCGAGCGGCTGATCCTGAAATCCGACGGCTGGAGCGCCACCACGATGGCGAGCAGGACGAGGAGCACTACCAGGCCGATGAGGATTTTCTTAAACATGATCCGGGAGGGGCGGTGGTTGGAATCCGGCGGGCGGTCAGGCGGGCACGATCACCATCCAGTTCACGCCGAATTTGTCCTGCACCACCCCGAAGCACGGCGAGAAGAAGGTCTTGTTCAGCGGCGCATGGACCGTGCCGCCTTCGGCGAGGGCGTCGAAGTATTTCCTGGCCTGCGCCTCGTCGGCCGCGCTCAGCGAGAGCGAAAAGCCGCCGAAGCCGGAGCCGCCGCCTTCCATGCAGCCGAAGTCGGTGGCCATCAGCATGGTTTCGCCGATACGGACGGAACCGTGCATGATCTGGTTACCATCCATCTCGGGCGCGCCTTCGCAAGGGCCGTCGGGAGCATCCTTGAAGCGCATCAGCATCTCCACCTGGCCGTCCAGGGCCTGGCGGTAGAATTCGAGGGCCTCTTCACAACGGCCGCCGAATTGAAGGTAAGGCTCGATCTTGGTGGTGGTAAGAGTCGCGTTCATTTTCTGTAATTCGATTGGTTTTCAGTGGGAGTCATCAGCATGACGAACGACGGGCGCTTTCCGGGACATTTCCGCCTCATTTTTTTCGGCGATCCGTCCTTCCCGGCCTGACGCTTCGTCGGGATCCTTCCCTCAAGCCTTCGCGTACACGATCGACTTGAAGCCGCCGTAAGCCATTTTCGAGCAATCGAAGGGCATTCCCTCGGCCCCGCACATTTCCTGAAGGCGGGGATCCGCCATCACCTTCGCATTCACCTCGTCCCGGTGTTCCCGGGAATTATAGACGATGTAGGCGATCACCACGGTCTCCTCTGCTCCGGCACCCGCGAGTTTCGGGAAGGGAACCAAATCCTTCACTTCCATATCGTCGCCAACGCATTCCCGGTATTCCAGGGCGCCGTATTCGATCCAGATCTTCGAGGCCTTTTCGGCGATTTCGCGGTAAACTTCCACCTTGTCCTTGGGAAGCGGCAGAACGAATCCATCAACGTAATGTGACATGACGATATTTTTTCGGGTAGTTTAGTTGCGGGGACAAAGAGCCCCGGAGACGTGAGATCTTTCTAGCAGCTGCCGCCACCGCCGCAGCAGGTCTTGCCTTCCGTGCTCTCGTAGCGGTCGTGATAGCGCGGCCAGACCTGCGGGTCTTCCTCGCCCCGGCCCTTCGGCGTCAGGTCGAGATAATGGTTCGCATCCAGGAGCTCATCCAGACCGCGGGCGTAGGTGGAATAGGTGTGGTAAATGTCTCCCGCCCCGTCCTTGAAAAAGACGCTAACGCCCGGCAGTTCCTCCAGAAGGTACGGCGAGGTGCCGTAGTTGTAGCCGGTTTCGCCGCTCGCCACCTCTTCGGGCGTGAAGGTCACGCGATAGTCGCGGTTGAAGTCCGTCCCATACGAGGACACCCAATCGAACTCCCAGCCCATGCGCTGCTTGAAAGGCGCGATATCGGTCCACGGCGCACGGGAAACCGCGACGATCATCACATCGCGATGCTTGAGGTGCATCAGCGGGCCGCCAATGTGATCGGCTTGGAAAGAGCATCCGTGGCAGGCTTCCTTGTCGCCCGGCGTGAACATCAGATGATGCACAATCAACTGGCTGCGTCCTTGGAAGAGATCGGCCAGGGAGCGTTGCCCCCCGGGTCCCTCGAAGACGTAATCCTTGTCCACCTTGACCCAGGGAAGCTCCCGCCGCTTGGCGCTGAGGGTATCCCGCTGCCGGGTGAATTTCTTCTCTTCGTCCAGCAACTCCCTGCGGGCCTTCAGCCATTCCTCGCGGGAGACAACGGGATGATCCGGCCGGGTGGCGGCTCGCTCGGGTTCTACGGTTTGCGTGCTCATGTCGTACGGAGTTCACAGGACGACGAACGAAGCCGCCCCCCTCGGGACAACTTTCTGCAGATTTTTGCAAACTGCCGCTTCAGCCCCGTCCCCGCAAGGAAAGATCGACCCCCACCCTGCGAGCCGGGGAAACGAAAGCGTCACAAAGCCTCGAACCTGCCCGCCTCGCGGTTTTTCCGCACCTTCCCGGCTTCGAAGATCGTTCCGTTCATCGCGAGATAAACTCCGGCGGGAAGCGATTGCACCGCGCCGAGGGCGAGCCCGAGATTGAAGACGGCATCCGTCACGCGAAAGCGGGCGGGAGCGAGCGCTCCGGTTAGAACAATCGTTTTCCCCTCGATGCCCCTCAACACCTCGGCCGTGAGACTCATGGTATCCGTGCCGTGGGTGACGAGGATCCGGGATTCCGGCGCTTCCTCGCATGCAGCCCGGATCGCCGCGCGATCTTCCCCGGTCATTTCCAGGCTGTCCTTTCTCAGCAGGCCGTGCAGACGCCACGGAAGCTGGACTCCCGCTTCACGGAAGACGTGCGGCACCGTCGGCTCGCCGATCTCGTATTCCGAGGAGGCGTCAAAGTACACCTTGTCGATGGTGCCGCCGGTGCTGAGGACGAGGACGGAAGGCTGCATGGAAACTTGCGGGTCAAGCCTTCGGCAGGAAGTAGCCACGCTGCTTCTCCGAGACCGGCAGGCCGAGCTTTTCCATCACCTCCAGCATGTCCTCCCAGACGCGGCGCTTGTCCTGGCTGCCGGAGTTGTTGTGGAGCAAATAGGCCGGGTGATAGGTCACGCGCACGGGAATCCCCGCGAACTCGTGCCACTTCCCGCGCATTGCCGCAACCGCACCGGTGAGACCGAGCAAGCCCTCCGCCGCGGTGCCGCCAAGGGCGACGATGCAGCGGGGCTTCACGATCTCCACTTCCGCGCGGATGAAGGACATGCAGGACGCCATCTCCTCCAGCGTGGGCTTGCGGTTGTTCGTCGTCTGCCCCGGCATGCCGGGGCGGAATTTGACGATGTTTGAAATGTACACGGCCTCGCGTTCGAGCCCCATTGCCTTGAGGATGTCGTTGAGCTTCTGGCCCGCTGCGCCCACGAAGGGCTGGCGCTGCTGTTCCTCCTGATAGCCCGGGGCCTCCCCCACGAACATGAGGTCCGCTTCCGGATTCCCGGTGGAGAAAACCATGGTGCTCCGCAGGGTGCCAAGCCGCCGCGCGGGTTCCCAATTCTCCGCCTGAGCCGCCAGCGCGGCGATCTTTTCCGCAGCGCTTCCTACGGCGGGAGCTGCTACCGCCACGGTCGGG
>CAMPGU010000169.1 GCA_946885645.1 uncultured Haloferula sp. | reverse complement strand
GGGTAGAGGGTCGCTCGTCCCCGGCCAGAGCCTCCAAGAGGGCATGATCCGCCCCTTGCCTCCGCGCCGCGGGTTTCCCAAACTCCGGCCAGATGTCCGCACCGACGCTCACCCCGATGATGGCGCAGTACCAGGCGATGCGCCGCTCGCTGCCCGCCGACGTGCTGCTCCTCTACCGGCTCGGGGATTTCTACGAGATGTTCTTCGAGGATGCGAAGACCGCCGCGCCGATCCTCAATGTCGCCCTGACCAAGCGGAACACGGTGCCGATGTGCGGCGTGCCCTACCACGCCGCGGACAATTATATCGCGAAGCTGGTGCGCGCGGGGAAACGCGTGGCGATCGCGGAGCAGACGAGCGAGCCGAAACCGGGAAAAATCGTCGAGCGCGAGATCACGCGCATCATTTCGGCGGGTTCGGTGGTGGAAAGCCACCTGCTCGACGACCAGCGGCCGAACTATCTGGCGGCGATCTTCCATCACGGGAAGCACAGGGGCTTGGCCTGCGTCGATCATTCCACCGGTGAATTCACGGTCGCGGAGTTTCCGGACCAGGCGCAGCTCGACGATGAACTCGCGCGCCTGATGCCGTCCGAGCTCCTCGTCTCGGAGGAGCAGCTAGCGGTCTTCGGCGCGCTGCCTTCCTCCCAACCTTACGATGGCTACGCCTTTCTGCCGGATCCCGCGCGGCAGATGCTGTGCGATCATTTCGGCGTCCATTCCCTGGACGGCTTCGGGTGTGCGGATGCGCATTCGGCTGTCGCGGCGGCGGGAGCGATCCTCCACTACCTGGTTCACCAGCTCCGGCGCCCGTGCGACCACATGCGTTCGCTGCGGATGCGGGAGAGCGCGCGGCACGTCCTGATCGACGCCGCTTCGCAGCGGAACCTCGATCTGGTCGATTCGCGCTCGGGAAAAAAGCACACCCTGCTCGGTGCACTGGACCGGACGAAGACTCCCATGGGTGCTCGCCTGCTACGGGACTGGATCCTGCACCCCTTGCGCGACCGGGAAGCACTGGCCGCGAGGCACGATTTCATCGGCGGCTTGTTGGAGCAGCCCTTCATCCTCTCGAAGTGCCGCGAGTCCCTCCAGGGAATCCGGGATATCGAGCGGACCGTCGGCCGTCTTTCACAGGGTGCGGGCAATGCCCGGGATCTCCAGTCGCTCGCCATCTCGCTCGGGCATATTCCGGCGCTTCTGGAGGATCTCGCGTGCCTGAACGTGGCGCGGGCCGAGGAAATCCGGCCTTTTCCCGATCTGGTGGAACTGCTGGAGACGGCCCTGGCGGAGGACCCGCCGTCGAATCTCCGCGACGGCGGGATGATCCGCGACGGGTATTCGGCGGAGCTGGACGAGCTGAGGTCGCTCTCGCGCGACGGCAAATCCTGGATCGCGAAGCTCCAGGAAGACGAGCGCAGGCGCACGGGCATCGACTCGCTGAAGGTGAAGTTCAACAACGTCTTCGGCTACTTCATCGAGATCACCTCCTCGAAACTCGCGAAGGTCCCGGACGACTACACGCGCAAGCAAACGATGGCGAACTGCGAGCGCTACATCACCCCCGCGCTGAAGGAGATGGAGAGCAAGGTGCTGGGCGCGGAGGAGCGTGCCAAGCAGCTCGAGAATGAACTCTTCCTCCAGCTCCGCCAGCAGGTCTGCACGCGTCTCGGGGACTTGCAGCAGGCTGCTGCCGCCATCGCGGAGATCGACGTGCTATGCGGTCTTGCGGAAACCGCGCAGCTCCACGGGCATGTCCGTCCCTTGCTGGAAGATTCGCGCGGCCTGGTGATCACCAACGGCCGGCACCCGGTGCTGGAGCAGACGCTGGTGGAGGAGAAGTTCGTGCCCAACGACACCTGCTTCGACCCCGCCGATTCCCTGCTGCAGATCCTGACCGGCCCAAACATGGCAGGCAAATCGACGTATATCCGCCAGGTCGCGCTGGTGACGCTGATGGCGCAGATGGGGGCCTTCGTCCCGGCGGAGAGCGCGATCGTGGGGATGGTGGACCGTATCTTCTGCCGCGTGGGCGCCTCGGACGATCTCTCCCGCGGGCAATCGACCTTCATGGTCGAGATGAACGAGACCGCGCTGATCCTGAATCATGCGACGGACCGGTCGCTGGTGATTCTCGACGAGATCGGCCGCGGCACGGCCACCTTCGACGGTCTTTCGATCGCATGGGCGGTGGCGGAGCACCTGCACGATGTCATCGGCTGCCGGACGCTTTTCGCGACGCATTATCACGAGCTAACGGACCTCGCGAACACGAGGCAAGCGGTGGCCAACTTCAACGTGGCGGTGCGCGAATGGAACGACGAGATCATCTTCCTCCGCAAGATCCTGCCGGGGGCCGCGGACAAGAGCTACGGCATTCAGGTGGCGCGTCTGGCCGGGCTGCCGAAGCCCATCATCGAACGCGCGAAATCGATCCTGTCCCATCTCGAGCTGCATTCGACGAAGCCAGATGCGAAGAAACAGGGGCCGAAGGCGAAGAACACCCGGCAGGAGCCGATGCCCCAGGCGAATCCGCCGCAGCTCGATCTCTTCGGGGACATGTAGCGGCATCCTGGAGGATGCCGCGGCAGAGCCGATGCTACGTCGGGATTTCGAAGCCTTTGCGGTAGCTTCCTTTCAGCAAGACGTTTGCCTTTTCGGCCTGGTTGCCGGTGAAGCGTTCGCCTTCGCGCTCCCGCTCCAGGACCGGGCCGAGGCGCATGCCTTTCTTCACCACGTCCACACCGTTCGCGGCGAGATGCGCTTCCATGCGTTCCAACGCTTCGATGGCGGCGGGGTGATCGAAGGAGGAGCGGACTTCGTCCAGCGCCGCGGTTTCGCCGAGCTGCCACGAAATATTACCGATATGGGCCAAGGCGGAGGAGAGATGCCCGCTTTCCGCCGAGAGCATCGGGTCCTGCTTCTTCGAGTGCACCGAATCGACCCACGTTTGAAGGTGCGAGCGCGTTCCTTTGAAGCTCTTCAGTTCCTTCCCCCCGGGGTCGAACACCGCGCAGTTCCCCGCATGATCGCCGGTGAGCGAGCCTCCTTCGTATTCGATGATGTTGCCCACCTGCCGCCCGCGGAGGGAATCCATCCCGGTCTTGTAATCCACATCCTTCTTCGGGAGGCCGCGGACTTCGAAGATGATGGGTGCGGGATCGTAGCGCAGGAGCACGAGCTGGGTATTCGCCCAATCGCCGTCATCGTCGTGCGCGTAGCGGTCGCCGCAGGAAACGACGGCGGGCGGAAGCATCTGCGGATCCCCGAGCGCCCAGCGGCAGACATCGAGCTGATGAGGGCCTTGGTTCCCGAGGTCGCCATTGCCATAGGGAAATTGCCAATGCCAGTCGTAGTGGAACTTTTGCCGGCGGACCCCCGCCATCTCGCGCGGCCCGCACCAGAGGTCGTAGTCCACTTCCGCGGGCGGTTTCACGGGTGCAGCGACCTTGCCGATCGAGGGGCGGGGCTTGTAGCAGAGGCCGCGTGCCAGTTTAAGCTTCCCCAGCTCGCCGCCTCTTATCCATTCGAAGGCTTCGGCCCAGGAGGTTTCGGACCGGCGTTGGAAACCATGCTGGATGATGACGCCGTATTTCGCCTGGGCATCGGCCAGCATGCGGCCTTCCCAGACGTTGTGGGAGACCGGCTTCTCGACATAGACGTGCTTGCCATTCGCCGCCGAGGTGATCGCGATCAACGCGTGGGTGTGGTTCGGCGTGGCGATGGTGATGGCGTCGATGTCCTTCGATTCGCAGAGTTTGCGGTAGTCGGTGTAGGTGGAAACCTTCGCGCCTTTCTTCTCCGCGGATTCCTTTGCCCGGGCGAGCACCTTGGAATCGCAATCGCAGAGGGCTACCAGGCGGGCGCCCTTGGCCTCCAAAATACCGCTGACATGAGCCATGCCGCGCTGATTCAGCCCGATGACCGCCACGCGGATCTCGGAGTTCGCCCCTTGGGCGGAGGCGCGGGGAGCGAGCAGGGACCATGTCCCCGCGAAGGCGGAGGTGCCGAGGAAGTGACGACGGTTCATTTGCTGAAGTTCGTCCATCGTTCGCCAAGTTTGGCCGATTCCAATCTGCCGTGATGGAGGACCACTCCATAACGGAAGACCAAGGTCTCGCCTTTCTTCAGGACATGATCGCCGGCGTGCTTGTCCTTTTTACCCTCGAAATCGTGGATGCCGAAGGGGTTCGCCGCGAGGAGGCCGTAGTCCCGGGCATGCCACCAGGTGGGGTGGCGGAGGTTCGAGGGATGGTCGAGAACCGCGACAACCGCCGGTTCGCCCTTTTCATCCGGTCCGTGGAAAGCCACCCAATTGGAGCGCTTGCCCCAGACGTCGGCGTCCTTCCGCCCTTCCGAGTCGGCGATGCCTCCTTTCGCCCGAGCACCCTTCTGGCGCAGGGTGCGGTCGACCCGGACGGCGAACATGCCCTCCTTCGTATCGCCGAAAGTTGCGTCGCCATCGGCCGCGGTGAGCTTCGACACGACCCCGATCTCCGTCGTCTTGTCGTCCAGCTTCGTGAAGGTGTAGGTGCGTTCCTCGCTGAGGTGGGTCTTCCCGCCGGCTGTCCAGGCGAGATCCACGGTGAAGGCCCCGCCCTTCAAATCGCGCACTCCCTTGTGCTCGATCTTCGGATCGCTCTTTTTGGTCGTCCAGGCCCAGAAGTCGTGGCCGTTCACCGCCCCGTGGCTCATCCAGAAAGAGCGGTGGTGGGGGTGGTCCCGCTCTTCTCCCTCGACGTCCTTTTTCATCGGCCAATGGCGGGAGAGGCAGGCGCCGGAGGCCGACTGGAGGGGATAGCAGTAGGGGACGCGGGAGTCGGTCCGGTATTCCGTGAAGAGCTTGCCGTCCAGCATGACCGTGACCTTGTCCCCGGCAGGGGTGATCGAGAAGCCGTCCGCCGCGCAGGCGGGGAGGGCAAATAGCACGGCGAGGAGCGCGGATTTGGGCATCCCGAAAGGCTGGACAAGGACGGTGCTTGGCGCGATGGAAAATTGTGGAATAACTCCTTTGAGTAGGTCTCCCAAGATCAGCAAATGTCGGAATTCCAGCTACTTGTCGATTCGCATTACGAGGCGCTCTACCGCTTCGCGATGTCGCTCTCGAAAAGTGCGGACACGGCGTCCGATCTGGTCCAGCAGACCTTCTGCATTTGGGCGCAGAAAGGCCACCAGCTCAAGGATCGGGACAAAGCGAAGACGTGGCTCTTCACCACGCTGCACCGCGAATTCCTAGCCCACGCGCGGAAAGCGAAGCGCTATACGGACGAGGAGCTGACCGAGGCCGTGGCGGGCCGCATTTGTTCCGAGGAAGACGACACCGAACGCCAGATGGACGGCCAGCGGGCGCTGGAGCTTCTTGGCGAACTCGATGAGACCTTCCGCGCCCCCCTCGCCCTCTTTTACCTCCAGCAACACAGCTACAAAGAAATCGCCGAAATCCTCGACGTCCCCATCGGTACCGTCATGTCCCGTATTTCGAGAGCCAAGGAAATGCTCCGCCGCCGTATGACCGCGGAGCCCTCCACCGCGCCCAAGAACATCCTGCAACTTCAACCGGAGGCACTCCGATCAAGCCATGGATAAGGAGGAAGCCCGCTTCATTCTCCGCTGCTTCCGCCCCGACGGCGCGGATGCGGAAAACCCCGATTTTGCCGAGGCGCTCGCCTGGGCCGCGAAGGATCGTGAATTGGGCGAGTGGCTCGCCCACGAGCGCTCCAGCGATGCGGATTTCGCGAACGCGCTGAATGCGGTGGCGATTCCTCCTTCTCTCAAGGAGGAGATCCTGGCCGGGCTTGCATTGGAACGCGGCGACCTGACACCCCGTCCTGACGATTTCGATGCCTGCGTGATCGGGGCGATGGCGGGCATTCTGCCGCCTGCCGACCTGCGCTGCGAGATTCTGGCCGCCATGCAGCGGACCGTGCAGCCGCGCCGCTCCTGGCGCTGGACCTGGCAGTGGGGTGCGCCGGTGGCCGCCGCCGCGGGCATCGTCGTGGCGTTCGTGATCTCAACGCCCGAAGCCCCGGCTCCACAGCCGCGGGATCTGGCGGAAGCGGAGACGCGGAGACCGGAGGAAATCCCCGCCCTTTCCCCGCAGAACGGCGTCGCGATCCCGATCAGCATCGGAAGGGTGGAATCCGGATTTATCAATACCTTCGAGGATCCCGGCTTTACCCTGGATCTGAAAAATCCGGATCATCATGCGCTTTTCGAGCACCTGAAGGGCGCCAAGCTGCCCTGTCCGAACGCCTGCCTGCCGAAGGGCCTGAAGGAAATCCCCGGCCTAGGCTGCCGCGAGCTAAAGATTGGCGGCAAGCGCGGCGCGCTGGTGTGCTTCAAGCAGGAGGACGACATCGTCCACCTGGTCGCCTTCAAACGCTGCGATGTGAAATGCCGGCTGCCCAAGAAGGGCGAGCCCGACATCGGCAAGCACGGCAAATGGTCGGTCGCGCGCTGGGCCGATGATGAATGGGTCTTCGTCCTGATGGGCGAGAAGAACATCGACGCGCAGCGGCTGAAGGATTTGTTCTGATCGGAGGGTTCAGGTCGGGATCACTTCCAGCGCGCCCGCTGCTTGGTGAAGGCGTTCCACGGGAATTGAGGTATCGAAGCTCGCGAAGCGGATCCCGTGGTGCCCGGCGAGCGCCACGAGGTACAGGTCCGTCAATTGCTTGGGTGTTATTCCCTTGAGGTCCTTGAAAGCGGGAGTGTCGAAGGACAGGTCGCAAGGTAGGAAGCAATGTCCCTTGCGCCGACGGTAAGCGCGCAAGTCCTCAAGTGCCCGCGAAGGCGAGCCGGGGCCTCCGGGATAGGAGGGATGCCCGTAGATGCGGAGGAAGCCGTTTTCCGTAAGAGCACAGGTAGCCAGGGCGACACGCCGATGCGCTCCGAGCCAGGAGCGGGCGGCGCTGTGATGCGCGTGGTTCGGATCCGCGAGCGAGATCAGGACATTGATATCGGCCAGGCGGATCATGGCTCAGATACCCTCCTGTTCGCGAAGCTGGTTCAGGTATTCCTCCGTAACGACGAAGGAGTCCCCCTTGGCCCGTTTCAGCACCGGAATTCCCAGTTCATCGATTTCAAAGTGCGGCTCGCGGTTCTTCCTCTCAGGAGAATTGAGACCCCTCTCGATCGCCGTGAGCAGTAGCTCGCGCAGAGTGATCCCGTGTTGTGCTGCCCTCACCTTTACCTGCCGGTAAAGCGGCTCCGGGATGTCGATGGTGGTTTTCATCGTTCTCATGATACGGAAAGACGGAAATCCGTCAATCCGTGTTCCGGTTTTCCGGATGCAGCTCCCAAGACAACGGGCCGTCCTTGTGAAAAGACGGCCCGTGCGGGGAAGGTTGTTGGGAAGATGGGTTTTCCTCAGCCGCGGTTACTGCGGTCCTCGGCACCGCTGACGCCCTTGGCCGCGCGCTTGCGGGCGTTGGCGTCGAGGATGCGCTTGCGCAGGCGGATGTTCTGCGGGGTCGCTTCCACGAGTTCGTCGGCATCGATGTATTCGATGGCGCGCTCGAGGGAGAAACGGATGGCCGGGGTGAGCTTGGAGGTCTTGTCCTTGCCCGAGGAACGCATGTTATCCAGGTGCTTTTCCTTCACCGGGTTTACGGGCAGATCGCCGATGCGGGGGTTTTCACCCACCAGCATGCCTTCGTAAACGGCATCGCCGGGGGCGACGAAGAGGACGCCGCGTTCTTCCAGCATCTGCAGGGAGTAGGGGGTCGCGGTGCCGGAATCCATCGATACCAGCGTGCCGGTCGTGCGGTTCTGGATCTCACCGGCGTGCGGGCCGTACTCCTTGAAGAGGTGGCTCATGATGCCGTGGCCGGAGGTGAGGTTGACCAGTTCGGTCTCGAAGCCGATGAGGCCGCGGGTCGGAATGGTGGCCTGGATGAAGACGCGGCCGCTGGCCTCCGTATCCATGTGCTCCATCATGCCCTTGCGGTTCATGAGGATCTTCAGGATTCCCTGGGTGTAGTCGCCCGGGGCTTCCACGTAGAGCGTTTCAAAGGGCTCCTGCAGCTTGCCGTTCTCGTCGCGGCGATAGATCACCACCGGGCGGGAGACGAGGACCTCGAAGCCCTCGCGGCGCATCTGCTCCACCAGCACGGCGATCTGCATCGCGCCGCGGGCGGAAACGTTGAAGACGCCGGAGACATCCGTGTCTTCCACCGTGATGGAAATGTTCGTCTTCAGCTCGCGCATCAGGCGATCACGGATTGCGCGGGAGGTGACGTGCTTGCCTTCCTTGCCGGCCAGCGGGCCGTCATTGATGGAGAACTGCATCGAAACCGTCGGGGGATCGATCGCGACGAAAGGAAGGGGCTCCTGGTCGGGCGAACCGGCAATCGTTTCGCCGATGTCCACGTTTTCAATGCCGGCGGCGATGCCGACGATCCCGCCTGCACCGCAGCCTTCGGAGTCGGTGGTGGCGAGGCCGGAGTAGCTGAAGGTTTTCATCACCTTGGACTGCACCTTGGAGCCATCGCCCCGGAGAAGATAGATGGTGTCGCCCTTTTTCACGCTGCCGCCGAGCACCTTGCCCACGGCGACACGGCCGACGTATTCGTCCCACTCGATGTTGGAAACCAGCATCAGGAATGGCGCGTCCGGATCCGCCTTCGGCTCGGGGATGTGCTCGATGATCTTCTTGAGAAGAGGGACGCAGTCCTTCTTCTCGTCGTCCGGGCTGTCCATGAAATAGCCGTCGCGCGCGGATCCATAGACGAAGGGCGCATTGAATTGCTCCTCGTCGGCGTCGAGGTCGAGCAGGAGTTCGAGCACCTGGTCGTGGACTTTCATCGGCGTCGCGAGCGGGCGGTCGATCTTGTTGACGACGACGATCGGCTTGAGGCCTTCCTGCAT
>CAMPGU010000168.1 GCA_946885645.1 uncultured Haloferula sp. | reverse complement strand
GCACCGCACTGTCTTCGACTATGACGCCCCGGTCCGGGACAGCATGAACACGCTCCATCTGGAGCCGCGCACCTTCCCCTTCCAGCGCACGCTCTCCGCCCTGGTGAAGGTGCTGCCAGCCACGCGGGTGCGGCGCTTTCAGGATCTTTTCGAGAACATCACCCACCACTTCGAGATCCCCGGGGAGCACCGGCGGCTGGAAATCGAGAGCCGTATCCGCATCCAGAATCTTCCCCTGGTGGTGCCGGAGGGCTCGCAGAACGCGACGCTGCAGGATTACCGCGGCGGCGATATTCCGGAGCGGACCTGGGCCTATCTGCAGGACAGCCGCTTCGTCTCCCGACACCCGCAGATCTGGCGGCAGGCGCTCGACCTGACCGCCGGGATCGGGCCGGTCTTCGGCCAGGCGGTGGCGATCATGCACTGGGTGCACCGGGAATTCCGCTACGAGACCGGCTCCACCACCGTCAGCACGCATTTGGAAGAGGCCTTCGCCCTGCGGCGCGGTGTCTGCCAGGACTTCACCCACGTGATGCTGGGCCTCTGCCGCGCGGTGGGCATCCCCGCGCGCTACGCCTCCGGCTACCTTTACAACGGCCCGCGGGATCACCTGGTGGGCGCGCAGGCCTCCCACGCGTGGCCGGAAGTCTTCTTTCCCGGCGTCGGCTGGATCGGCTTCGATCCCACCAACGAGACCCTCGCCGACGAACGCTACATTAAGATCGCCGTCGGCCGGGACTACGACGACGTGGCCCCCGTGCGCGGCACCTACCACGGCAGCGGCCACGCGAAGATGAGCGTGACCGTGGAAGTGGAAAAGGTGGAGTGAGGCGACCCGCCCCGCTGTTAGGGGCTTTTCTTGAAAGCGCTCTTCCCCCCGCGTCGCGCGGCTGCTACAGCCGTCCCGGCATGACCTTGGAGGAGGCACGGCGAATACTCGGATTGGCGGCGGACGAGGATCCGCAGGTCCACATGGCCGGATTCGCAGCCGCGCGCGAGCGGATCGCGGAACTGGTCCGCACAGCCCCGAACGAGACGATCGCGCTGCGTTACCAAGACGGGCTGATCGACTTCGACCGGGCCTTGGCCGCGCTCCGCGAGGAAATGGAGAAGGAAGATCCGGAGATCGCCAAGCGCGAGGAGTGGATGCGCGCGGCACGCGGCTCCCGCGGCGATGCCTCCCAAGTCACGGGGGCTGCGGCGGCCCCGGAAACCGCGCCCCCGGAAGAGGCGCTCGCGGAACAGGAATTCGAGCACCACGAACTGCGGGACAAGCCCCCCGACCGCCGCCTGGTGGGGACGATTTTCGTGATCCTGATGCTTGCCGTGGCGGGCGGCGGATTCGCCTATACGAAATACAGGGAGTACGAGCGGTTCCGCGTGCAGGAGCGCCTGACCTTCCTGGAACGCCTGGGAGGAAAGATGGTGGAAGCCCGCCGCTGGGACGAGGCGGGGCTCGCCTACCGCGAGATCGAGGAGCTGGCCCCCGGTTCGGTCGCCGCGCTCATCGGCCGCCGCAGCATCGAGGCCGGGATGGAAGAGGAGCAGCGGCAGTTCGTCGGCTATTGGTCGGGTCAGGCGCTGGCGGAATTCGAGGCCGGCCGTCTGGACGATGCCGCGAACGCCGCGCGCAACGTCCTGGAAAAGTATCCGAACGAAAAGAAGACCCGCGCCCTGCTCGAAAGGATCGAGCAAGCCCGCAGCACCCAGGCCCGGGAGTCCCTCGTCGCCACCGCCACGGCCGCGATCCAGAAGCGCCGTTGGGATGAGGCCGAGAGCAAGGCCAGGGAGCTGGTGAAATCGTTCCCGCAGGATCCGGAGGGAAACCTGCTGCTTTCCGAGATCCGCTCCGGCCGCGAGAAAGAAGCGCGGGACCGGCAGCGGGCCCGGGAGCTTTTCAATGCCGCCAAGGTCCGCGACCAGGGAAGCTTCGACCGCGATGCGCTGGAGTGGTTGCGGGAGGCCGTTGCGCTTGCTCCCGATGATGCGGAGATCGCGGCGCTCCACGAAAAGCTGGCCTCCTACACCCGCACCCTGCAGGTGCCGGGGGACTTTTCCACCCTGGCGGAAGCTCTCGCCGCCGCGCGGGAGCGGGATCGGATCGTGGTCGGCGAGGGCACTTGGACCGGCCCCCTGATCGTGGACAAGCCGGTTATCCTCGAAGGGGCGGGCCGGGACAAAACCATCCTGGAAGTGCAGGCCTCCGAAAGCACCGCGGCCACCTTCGGCCGGAAGGCCGGGGGCACGCGGGTCAGCGGCATCACCTTCCGTCATCGCGGCTTCGATGCAGGGCAGGACCGCTTTTCCGCCGTGCTGGTGCGCGGCGCGGAGATCACGATGAGCGACTGCCGGATCGCCGATTCCGCCGGCCACGGCCTCGCGCTGGTGGAGGCGGGCCGGGTGGTGGCAAGCCGCTGCTCCTTCGAGAACAACGGCTGGGACGGGGTCTCCGTGCGCGGGGCCGGCAGCCGGGTGGAATTCACCGGGTGCGAATCCACCGGGAATTTCGGCCACGGCTATGACCTCTGGGACGGCGGCTCCGGGGCCATCCACGACAGCCTGGCGCGGGATAACAGCGGAAACGGCATCCTCGTGGACACCGACGGTGAAAACGTCGTCCTGGGAAACAACGACCTGCGCTCGAACCGCGAGTACGGCATCGTCGCCTTTTCCGCCGTGTCCGGGCGCATCCACGGCAACCTTTGCCGGGAAAACCTCCTCGGTGGCATGGCCGTGCGTTTCGCCGCCGCCCGCCTGATGATCGAAAACAACAAGCTGGAGAAGAACCAGGGGCCGGGGCTGGCGCTGGAGCAAGGGCTGCAGGCCTCCGCCTACGCCGGCAATACCGCGACAGCGAACGCCGGACCGAAAAATATCGTGACCAACGCCGACTTTTCGAGCGGCGAATGAGACGCCCGCTTGACCCCCGCGCCGCGGCTCCATACCTCTCGCGCATGGAACCGCTGTACGAGGGAAAGGCGAAACGCCTCTGGGCCACCGAAGACCCGGACGTGCTGCGCATGGAGTTCAAGAACGACGCCACCGCCTTCAACGGCGAGAAGAAGGCGCAGTTCGAAAACAAGGGGCGGCTCAACAACGCCATCAGCACCCTCATCTACGGCTTCCTGGAAAAGGAAGGCGTGCCGACGCACTTCGTCCGCCAGATCGACGACACCAACGTGGAGGTCCGCAAGGTGGACATCCTGATGGTGGAAGTGATCATCCGCAATCTATCCGCCGGCAGCTTTTGCAAGCGCACCGGGATCGAGGAGGGCCGCGAATTCTCACAGCCGATCATCGAGTTCTGCATCAAGAGCGACGAACTCGGCGACCCGCTGGTGAACGACGACTACATCCGCGAACTGAAGCTCGCGACGCCGGAAGAGCTGGCGTTTCTCCGCGAATCCGCGCTGAAGGTGAATGCCATCCTGGGCAAGTTCTTCGCCGAATGCGGGCTGAAGCTGGTGGACTTCAAGCTGGAGTTCGGCCGTCTCGCCACCGATCCGGAGACGATCGTGCTGGCGGATGAGATCAGCCCGGACGGCTGCCGCCTGTGGGACCTCAAGACCGGCGAGAAGATGGACAAGGACCGCTTCCGCCGCGATCTCGGCGGGGTGATGGAAGCCTACGCCGAAGTGCTGGAGCGCGTGAAGGTAGCGGTGAAGTAGCGGGTCGCTGCTTCTCATCCTGCTGCTCACGCGAAGCCGTAAGGAGCAGGGACATTCCTGTCCCTGAGGTGCTTCGGCGCGCCCCCTGCCAGCGACAAGAATGTCGCTGCTCCTTATCGCCATGCATGGCAGGGGCCTATCGCCGAAAAGGCCGGCTGGGGCGGCCGGAATCCGGCGACGGCCGCCAGAAGCCAGACGGCTCGGAGAGCCGTCCCTGCCTTGAGCGGCCTCAATGTCCCCCGTGGGCCGCGCCGTCGCGGAAGCCGAAGCGCCGCCGGACCGCGGCCATCTGCGCGGTCAGCCGGCCGCTCTGCTCGCGCACGACGAATGGTTCCTCGACCTCGGTTCCCCCGCCCGCTTCCGCGGCATGACGGCAGACAAAGAGCGTGAAAAGCGGCGCGAGGGACTCGCGCGGGATCACGTCGCGCAGCTTCACCGTGGCGAGTCCGGCGGCGGCGATGCCATCGAGCGCGCGCTGCTTCTGGGGAAAGGGAAAGCACAGCACGAAGCAGCCGCCGGGCGCGAGGTGCCGCACCGCGGCGCGGGCATAGTCCGAGACATCCCCGCGCAGCTCGAAGCGCGCGTGGGCCTTCTGCGAATCCTGCGGAACCACGCCGGCATGCGCCGGAAAATAAGGCGGACTGCCAGTGACGAGCGGGAGTTTCCGGTCCAGCGCCAGCTCCCGCAGATCGCCGTGGCGGCAGTCCACCCGCGAGCGGAGCCCGTTGGCATCGAGATTCGCCTGCAGGAGCCGGTAGCTGATTTCCTGCGCCTCCACGCAGGTGAGGCGGGCGGCAGGTCCCATGCCCCAGAGAGTAAGCAGGCCGACGGTGCCGATGCCGGTACCGAGATCCAGATGTTCCGCGACCTGCGGCGAGTTCTCCAAGGCGTACCAGGCGGTCAGCACGTCGTCGATCGAGTGGCGGTGCCCCTTCTTCCGCTGGGCGATCAGCCAGCCGGCCACACCTCCCGCGTCATCGAGCAGCGGTTCCCGGCCGGAGAGGCCTTGCGGGCCCGTGAGGGCGTCGAGCGTGA
Source organism: uncultured Haloferula sp. (assembly GCA_946885645.1). Next base: position 4,187 of record CAMPGU010000168.1, on the reverse strand, counting down.
TGCGCTCGCCGAGCTCTTCTTCCAGCGTGCGGCGCTCTTCCTGCCAGGCTTCCATGATGCTCCCGGCGCTCAAACCGGCACTTTTTTCACGAAGCAGGCTTTCAGGCCGATGGCGATGCCGTCCATCTTGCAGGAGATCTCGTGATCCCCGTCCACCAGGCGGATCGGCTTTGATTTCGTCCCGACCTTGAGCACCTGGGAGGAGCCCTTCAATTTCAGGTCCTTGATCATGGCCACCACGTCGCCATCCGCCAAAACGTTGCCGTAGGCGTCCTTCACCACCCGGTCCGCAGCGGTTTCCTCCGGCTGCCACTCGTGGCCGCAGGTGAGGCATTCATGGCGGTCGGGATGGACCGCCACCTCTGTCATCTCGCACATGGGGCACGCTGCTTCGCTCATACGGGGATCGCTCTGCGGCGACCCTTGCATCCTTCCCCGGCTAATGCCAGAAATCCGTGTCCGATCCTTCGCATCCGATGATTTTCCATCACCGATCCTTTACCGCGGCGCTCCTCCTGGCCGGCCTGCCATCCGTCGCTCCCGCGGCCGGGGACTTTTCCTTCGATGTCCTGCGCGAAAAGGCCCGGGCGCTGGCCGCGAAGCCCTACGCCCCCGCTTCCGGAAAGCTGGCCGACTACTGGGCGAATCTCAGCTACGACCAGCACCGGGACATCCGCTTCAAGATGGAGTCCGGCCTGTGGTGGGATCAGGGGCCCTTCTCGATCGATTTCTTCCACCCCGGCTGGACGGCAAAGAAGACCGTCACGATCCACGAGGTGAAGGACGGGGCGGAGACGCCGCTGGAATTCGACACCGCCCTTTTCGACTACGGCAAGAACAAGATCCCCGCGGGCACGCCGCCGCCTCCGGGCTATGCGGGCTGGCGCGCGCGGACGCATTTGAATTCGCCCAAGTACATGGACGAGTTCCTGGTCTTCCTGGGGGCGAGCTACTTCCGGGCGATTCCGAAGGGCGCACCCTACGGCCTGTCCGCGCGCGGGCTCTCGATCAACAGCGGCCTGCCCGGTGTGGCGGAGGAGTTCCCGGATTTCACGGAATTCTACCTGGAGCGCCCGGCGAAGGACGCCAAGACCCTCACCGCCACCGCGCTGCTGGAGGGCGAGAGCGTGGCCGGCGCCTACCAGTTCACGGTGACTCCGGGCGAGGAAACGGTGATGGACGTGGAGGCGGAGCTGACCCTGCGCCGCCCGGTGCAGCAGCTCGGGCTCGCGCCGTTTTCCAGCATGTTCTGGTTCGGCGAGAACACGCATCCGCGTCCCTACGATTTCCGCCCGGAGGTCCACGATAGCGACGGCTTCCTGATGGAACTGGGCAGCGGCAACCTGCACTACCGGCCGCTGGAGCACACCAAGGACCAATTCCGCCACTGCGTCTTCACCATGGAGAGCCCGCGCTCCTGGGGATTGGTCCAGCGGGATCGCTCCTTCGCCTCCTATCAGGATGTGGAGGCGGGATACCATGATCGCCCGAGCGTGATCGTGGAGCCCGTATCCGGCTTCGCCAATGGCAAGCTGCATCTCATCGAGATGCCGACGATCGACGAGACCAACGACAACGTGATCCTGGTGTGGGAACCCACCCCCGCGCCGGAGGTGGGCAAGCCCTTCCGCTTCCACTACCGCCTGAAGTGGATCCGCGACCCCGAGCCCTCCGGCCTCTTCACCGTCCGCGCCACCCGCGCCGGCAATCCCGTCCAGAAGCCGGACGAGGTGCTGATGAGCATCGACTTCGCCAAGCCGCTCACTCCGGAAAAGAAGGTGGGCGACCCGAAGTGGGATGATGCCACCAAGTTCAAGCCCGTGGTCACCGTGAACCAGCCGGGCGTGAAGCTGATCCATGTGGGCCTGACGGACCTGAGCATGGCGAACGTGGACGACCTCCCCGCCGGGCTCGGCCGCAGCAAGGATCTGCACATGCCGCAAGTGCTGCGCGCCTTCTTCGTCCTGGATCCGTCCAAGGATGTCCACGACATCGACATGACCTGCGAGCTGCAGGATGAGAATGGCAAGGTGGTCTCCGAGCGCTGGGTCTATCTCTGGAAGCGCACGCACTGAGCGGTCCCTCCGCGCCCGTCCTACGACACCGCCGCCGGTGGCACGGCTTCTTCCGCCAGCTCCGGGAAGCAGCGGCAGATGTCGGCATCCATGGGAGCCGCGATGTGCAAGGGCTGCCCGGTGTAGGGATGGCTCAGCCGGAGTTCCTTCGCCTGGAGGAGCATGCGCGTCCCGGTCCCGAGCGTGGCACCCAGTTCATCGCTGCGGTCCCGGCCCGCGTAGCGGTAGTCGCCGACGATAGGGAGATCCGCCTGGAGCAGATGCCGGCGGATCTGGTGGAAGCGGCCCGTGGTCGGGGACACCCGTAGCAGGGAGAGGCTCAATGCAGGGTCAGCCGCGAAGGAGGACGGCGGCGCAATCGCCACGCGCTCGAAATGCGTGCGTGCCGGCAGCGCGGGCTCCTCGGGGCTCTTCTGTAGCGGCGTCTCGCAGAGCCACTGCTCCGCGGTGATGCCGCAGACGACGGCGAGATAAGTCTTTTCCACCCGGCGTTTCTCGAAGTCCTGCTGGACGATGCCGCAGGTCTTCTTGTCGAGGGCGAAAATCAGCACGCCGGAGGTCGGCCGGTCGAGCCGGTGCAGCACTTGCACCGGCCGGCCCAGTTCATCGCGCACGCGCTTCATCGCGATCCATTCCGGCGCATCCTCGTCGCGCCCCGGATGCACGATCATCCCGGCCGGCTTGTCGATGGCGACGAGGTATTCGTCGAGGTAGAGGATGCGGAGCGGCGGGGCGTTCATGCTTCATCCGGCCAGAGTCCGGGCGTGGCCAGTTCCACGGCATGCCCGTCCGGATCGCGGAAGTAAAGGCTGATGGCGCCGGAGGGCCAATCGACGCGGCTTTCAAGCGGGATCCCGAGGGTGGCGAGACGCCCCTCCCAAACGGCGGCCTCCCCTGCCCCGATGCCGAAGCAGACATGGAGCGGGCCCGAGCCATCGTGGCCGATGATCGTGCCGAAGCCCATATCCGTCGCGTCCTTGGAAGCCCCGCGGCGGAAAAGGAGAAGCACTTGCCCCGGTGCCACCCGCAGGGCGCAAAAGCTCTCGTCCCGGTGGATCACCGGACTCCCCAGCAGGCCCCCGTAGAACTCCGCGGAATGCGGCACGTCCTCCACATAGAGCGCGCTCTCGCTGATACCCCTGGCCTTCGGTGCCATGCCCGAGCATCGGCGGATAAAGCCCCGCCCGCAAGAAAGCGGTAACAGGAAGCCGGTCCCGGCGCCGTTCGGTTCCTCACGCCCTGCGGCCATTCCCGTCATGCGTGCTTCGCCAACTCCCGCAGCGGGGGAAATCCGGATCCGGACTGCCGGATGGATCACCGGAAAGCGGCGGAGTGAACGTCGGGGAGCCCCCCCTACTCCAGCAGACGTAGTACCTTCGCGGGCACGCCGCCTACCACGGCATTGGCGGGCACGTCCTTCGTCACCACCGCTCCCGCCGCGATGACCGCGTTGTCGCCGATGGTCACGCCGGGATTGATCACCGCGTGGCCGCCGATCCAGACGTTGTCGCCGATGGTGACCGGCTTGCCAAACTCGAGGCCGCTGATCCGCGTTTCCGCATCGAGCGGATGGGCCGCCGTGAAGATCGAAACGCGCGGCGCGATCATGCAGTTTTTCCCGATCCGGACCTCGCAGACGTCCAGGATGATTAGATCGTAGTTCGCGTAGAAATTCTCGCCGACGTGGATGTTGTAGCCGTAGTCGCAACGGAAGGCGGGCTCGACGAAGGCATTCGCGCCGCAGGTCCCCAGCAGCTCGCGCAGGATTCCATCCCGCTCCGCCATCTGCTCCTCGGTCGTCGCGTTGAAGGCCCGGCAGAGGCGCTTGGCCCGCTGCCTTTCCTGGAAAAGCTCCTCGCCGAAGGCCTGATAGAGCTCTCCCGCGAGCATCTTCTCCTTCTCGGATCGCGGCATCATGGGGCGATGCTAAGCCGCGAAATCCGGTGGCCAAGGATTTGTAACTACCCTTGCCCGCCGCCGGGTCACCCGGTGACAGGCTCCCCCGCCCTGCGGAAGGCACGCCACGCGAAAAACGCCGCCGCCAGCGACACCACCGAGGCCCCGAAGAACGGCAGCCCGGGAAGATGCGTTTCCCTCTCCGCCGCGATGGAC
>CAMPGU010000167.1 GCA_946885645.1 uncultured Haloferula sp. | reverse complement strand
GCTCACAACCCCTCTTCTACGATAGTCCCGGGGCTCCCGTTGAGACTGGTAAAGCGCCCATGGCGGCACCGGCCGATGTCTCTGCAAAGGCGGGCGAGCCGTGGACTATCGCAGCGAATCCCGGAGGGTCGCCCTTTTGGAGCTACGGCGTTTACGGTACGCAGATCGGACAAGCAGGCCTGGTGCCGGTGGAAGGAGAGCACGGTACGGAGCTGTTCATTTCGGCAACCGCGAACGGCGGGTTCGGCGGGAATCATTTCTGGTACGTCCTCGGGTACGATCCCTCGACGAAGGGATACCAGCAGATGCACGTACAGACACCTTACCCTTCGATCGACGGAGCCTATTACGGGCCGAAGATGGCAAGGATGACGTCGGCCCACGTCACCGGCGGAACGGACCGCGAGCTGGTGGTCGGGCTGGAGGACGGGCGGTTTTTTTACCACTCCCTCGCCGATTTCAAGGAGATCGCCGCCTTTCGACCGGTCACGAGCCTCAGCGACTTCTGCCCCGCGGATTTGACCGGCGACGGGGTCGCGGAACTCATCGTGCTGACCGGCAGCGGCTTGAGGGTCTTCGACGCCGCGGGACAGGCGCTGTGGAACGTGCAAGGTCCTACTGGAACCGATGTGGTGGTGGCCCAGATGGATGGTGATCCTTCGTTGGAGATCGCCACGACTTCCGGGCATGTAGTCGATGTAGGCACCCGCGCGATCCAATGGACCCGAAGCGGAGGCTTCGGTGCGAATCTCCGCACGGCGGATATCGATGGCGATGGACGCGACGAACTGATCGCCGCGAATGCCTGGTACGACATCTATGCGTACGACGTGGATACCCAGGCTACGAAATGGTCGTACCGCGCCGGCCTCGATATCAGCGCCATCGAAATCGGAAACGTGGATGCCGATCCTGCACCGGAGTTGATCTACGGCGACGGGCAACATGGCAACGTCCATGTTCTCACTCTCGGCGCGGGTAATCCAGTGGAGGAATGGAAGATTTCCAACCCCGATTCCGGCATCCCCCGGATCGCGGTAGCCGATGCGGACGAGGACGGGGTCGCCGAACTGATTTGGAGCGGCGGCTCCAACACCACGGGCGAGGACCGCTTGAACATCGTCGATCCCTTCACCCGTTCATGGGAGTGGCAGAGCTTTCATCTTGATGGCCCCTTTATCAGTCCCGTGACCGGAGACGTGACGGGAGACGGCAAGCCGGAATTGGTGACCGCCAGCCGGGAGTCCAGGTCCGGGTACGGGAGCGGCCGTATCCTGGTCTTCGATCCGGAAACCCTGGCACTCCTCGGGATTTCCGGCCCCATCGCCCGCGACTATTCGTGGACCGGCCTCCGGGATCTGAAGTTGCGGGACATCGATGGCGACGGCCGCCAGGAGATCGTCATTGCCGCCGATTGGCTCTATGATGGCATCGTCGAGATCTACGGCTTTACCGATGCGCGGGAATTCGAGCTGAAGTGGGAAACCGCCGACAGGGCGGACGGATCGCCATTCACTCAGGTCGAGGTGCTGGATGTCGATGGGGATGGCGATCTGGAAGTTGTCACGGCAAACGACAGGGCGCATTCGGGCTCCGAGGGCACGTATGTAAGGGTCTTTGATCTGGCGACCCGGAGCCAAGAATGGCGTTCGCCGAATCTCGACGGATCATGGGGAGGCGTGAACTCCATGGGGGTCGCCGATGTGGATGGCGATGGGAGTCCCGAAGCCGTGGTGGCGGTACCGGAAGAGGGTATCTTTATCTTCGATCTCCGGTCCCGGCTGCACGAGCTCACGATTCCGGGAGATTTCCGGTCGGTAGCGGTGGGGAACGGAGGCTTCTCCGCCGGGCTCGGAAACGGGGAGATCAAACGCTATCTCCCGGACGGAGCGGGTGCCTACACCGAGAGTGCTTCTTGGAAAGCGTCAGCGGAGCCTATCCTGGGGCTTACGCCCGGGCTGGGACAGTCCCTTTGGGTGGTTACGGGCAAGCGCATCTATCTTTGGCCGGATGCCGTCGCTCCTATCTGGTCCAGCGATTCCCTGGCAACCCCGGCGGGCAGGGTGGCATTCCACGAGGCTGAGGATGGAATGGAGATGTACGCCGCATTCTCCCATGCCATCGGCGGTTTCAAGATCGGCGGGGATGCCGACTTCTCCGTGGTCAGCTTGGAAAGCGAAGGGAGCCTGGAGGAGGGCAGCGAAGGGGAGGCGACACTGACATTTGCCCGCAATAGGACGAGCGATGCGGATACCACGGTCGTATTCCAGGTGGACGGGGCTGCCGAGGTGGACAAGGACTTCACCATCGCCGGAGCCGAAGCCCTCGGGGACGGGCGCTGGAGCGTGGTGATTCCGGCAGGCTGGCTCTCGCAAAGTGTCACCCTGGGGGTGCTTCAGGACGCCAGCGCCGAGGGAACTGAGATCATCCGCGCCGAGATCCGATCCGCTCATGGCTACTTCCAAGGCTCGCCGATGATGGCGATGCTCTCCATCTCCGACGATGAACCGGTGATTTCCGTGGTGGCCGGCGACGCGACCGCGGACGAGGCAGTCTCCGGGCGCATGCCGGACAAGGGAACCTTTACCCTCACCCGGACCGGCGATCTGTCCCGGCCGCTGCAGGTCCACTTCCGCATGGAGGGCTCAGCCGATATGGGCGCGGACTATCGCAAGCTGAAAACCAGCGTGACGTTCAAAGAAGGCCGCGATGTGATGGTGGTGAATGTCGTCCCGGTTTCCGACCATAAGGCGGAAGATGATGAATCCGTGATGCTGCGTTTGCTTCCGACCATCGGGTATCGGATTTCCGAAACGGAACCGGTGGCCTCGGTGACTATTCTCGATGGAGAACCGACCGTGTCCGTCGCGGGCGTCTCCGGTTTCAACAAGGCCATGGCGGTGAAATTGCTACGCTCCGGAGGGAATCCGAAACCGGTCGCCGTGACGCTTCTGATCACTCGCCAGGAAGCCGACGGCCGGGTGCAGTCGAGCCAGCGGCGGGTGAAGTTCAAGGCGGGTGCGCAGACGGCCCAGTACTTGGTAAGTCCCGGCAAGAAAGCGGCGGGTCCCGCGGAGGTCTGGGTGGAGATATTGGATGATGGGAGCTTCCATGCAGGCGGGTCCCTTTCCGCCTCGTTCCGCTTGCCCGGCCCCGCCCGATAGCGGCCCGCCGGGTATCCCCGGTTATTTCGCCGGGATGCGCGTACGTGCGGTGCGATATCCCGGAGCTTCGGCCGTGATTTCCCAAGCCCCGCCGGACTCCGCGTGGGGCGGCTGCGCGGCGAGCTTCAGCAGGCCCTTCGCCGTGCCGCGGCTTTCCGCCATTCCTTCGGCCAGGCCCAGCACGGCGCGGATGATGGCTTCGCCCTCCGGATCGGAAACGGCGACTTGCGGAGGCATGGGCACTTCTCCCCACACGCCGCCGCCGCCCGCTTTCAACTTGGCGGCAAGGCGCGCTTGCGCCCCCGCATCGAGGCGGTACTTCATTGCCACGTCGAGATACGCCGGTCCCACCGAGGTCTTGTCCACCTGATGGCACGCGAAGCATTGCTTGGAAACCACCAGCTTCTCGATGTCCGCCGGAAACTGCACGCCGCCTGCGTCGTGGCCCGTCGGAGGGATATAGCGGGCGCGTACCACCATTTTTGCCGGGTCGGCCTGACCTTTGACGGAAAAGCGGAGTTCCTCCCCGAAGCCCAGGCCTTTCGGCTCCCCGGCGAATTCCAGTTCCAGCGGCGGCGCGGATTGCTCTTCTACCAGCGGGATCCGCGCGAAGGCCGTGGCACCCTTTGCATCGGTGGCTACCGCGCGTAGCTCCGTGCCTCCCGGCGATGAAAGCGCGAGAACCGGGCCGCTGCCGATCTTCCGCTCGTCCGCGCCTTCCGTCACCCACCAAGAAATCTCGAGTTGGTCCCCGTCCGGATCGGTGGCGCTTGCGGTGTAGGTTGCCCCGGCAGCACTGGCCGTTACCTGAGGAGCCTGGTTGCTACCGGCAGGCCGGATGCGGCGGATGCGGCCGTCGCGGTTGAAGTACCACTCCGTCCCGTACTCCAGCAGCCACAGGGTGCCGTCCGCCGCCATTTCCATGTCCATGGGATGCTTTAGATCGCCCATGAGCACCTCCAGCGATTGCAGCTTCTCCTCCACCCCCAGCTTTGCCTTCCAGATCTTTCCGCGGATCCAATCGTAAACCAGCAGGGTGTGGTCGTCTTCTGGGCCGAGCAGATTGTACTTTCTGCCGGCATCGTGGTAGAAGACGGGACCGGCCATCGCATTGCGGCCGCCATTGCCGAGCGCGGGGAATTTCTCGCTGGGCGCGTAGGGATACCAGATGAAGGCCGGCTTTGCCGGGGGCAGATCGGCGAGGCCGCTGTTGTGCTTGCCGGGATTTTTCGGGGCGGCGGGATCCGTCATTGCTCCCGGCTGACGGGTGGCGAAATCGACGATGGCGTACGGTTTGTTGTCCGCGATGACGAAGGGCCAGCCGAAGTTCCCGGCCGCTTTCGCTTGGTTCACCTCGTCATGGCCGCGCGGTCCTTTCGGGCCTTCCTTGCCGGCATCCGGGCCGACCTCGCCCCAATAGAGGACATTGGTTTTCGGATCGATCGAGATGCGGAAGGGATTCCGCAAGCCCATCACGTAGATCTCCGGGCGGGTCCTGGCGGTGCCGGGCCGGAAGAGGTTTCCCGGCGGGATCTCGTAACCGCTCTCCGTCGGGCGGATTCGCAGGATCTTGCCGCGCAGATCGCTGGTATTTCCTGCGCTGCGCATTGCGTTGGCGTGATCGTGGCCTTCGCGGTCATCGATGGGTGCGTAGCCATTGCTCTCGAAAGGGTTGGTGTTATCCCCGGTGCTCAGGTAGAGCAGTCCATCAGGGCCGAAGGCGAGCGATCCGCCCTGATGGCAGACCCGGTTGCGCCGGTCGGTGACCACATCGAGCAGCACCTTCTCCGAAGCAGGATCGACTTTGCTGTCCTTGAGCTCGAAACGGGAGAGACGGTTCAACAACTCCTTCGGGTGGCTGTAGTAGAGATAAAGGCGGCGGTTCCGGGAGAAGGCTGGGTCCAGCGTGATTCCGAGAATGCCATCCTCGCGTGCCCAAGCGGAATCCTTGTCCGCCTCCCGCAGCGCCGTCACTTCGAGATTGCCGATTTCAAAGACCCCGCCGGTGGACGGGCGCACCCGCAGGATGCGGCCTTCCCGCTCGACCACGAAGAGATCGCCGTCCGGAGCGAGCGCGATCTCCATCGGATCTCTCAGGGGCTCCGCAAAGAAGGTGCTTTCGAATTCGGCAGCATCCGAGGCGGCGAGCAGGGCGAGGAAGACAGCAGTACGCATGAGTTTGGGGCCCATCTTACGCCATGGGGCAAGCCGGGGTTTCAGGAAACCGCCCCGGGCCTATCGCCCGAGCTGTCCCCGCCACGTTTCTGCCAGCCCCGGATCGGAGCGATCCAGCACCTGCAGCATGCCGTCGATGCCGGCTTGGCGAACCCTAGAAGGGGGGAGCTGGGATAGCAGGGCTCCCACCGCGGCGGGATTCTGCTCGGTCCAGCGACCGAACTGCGCGCTTGCTTCCGCCTCCGGCCAGCTTTTTGAAAGCTGTTCGGCGAAGCTTTCCAAGCTACCTTGATTTCCCCCGGCCACGGATCCGCAGAAGCGTTGGAAATCTTCCGGACCCATCCAAGGCTGGCTCCCGACCTTGCTCCAGGTGGTGGCGGCCAAGGCGGGATCGAGATTCCCGAGGTGGGCGATGTGGGTTGCCCAGCCCATTTTGGACGCGGTCGAAAGCTCTTCGCTGGTGTCGGGCAGGGAGGCGAGCCATTCGCTCGCGCCGTCCAGGCCATCGGAGTAAATCTTGTCCAGTACTCCCGCCTGCACGCATTGGCGGTACTGCTGGGGATCGAGATTTCCATTGGTCAGCCAAGCGGTGGCCGCAACTGGATCCTTGACCAGCCATCCCGCCAGCAGATGCGGATAAGCATTCGCTTCACCCAGAAGCTCTTTGTTTCCTTCGATCCAGCCCAAGGCATCCTCGGCATCCTCCGTCGCCCAGCCGGTGACGAAGTTCGCCAGATCGTGAACCGATTTTTCGTGGGGCGGGCGATCCGCCCAATTGGCGAGAGCGCTCTCGCCGTCGATCTGGCCCCAGCGCATCGCGAAGGCTCCGTATTCGGGCCCGAAATAACGTCCCTCCCGTTCCAGTGCCTTGAAGTGCCGGTGGATCGCCTCCGCGTCTTCCGGCCTCATTTTCTCCATCAGCATGCGGAAGTCACGCTGGCGGCGCTGGAAAAGGGAATCGTTCAGCGTCAGTTCGGTGGCCTTGATGAACGCCGGGTTCGGCTTCCCCGCTTCAGCACTCTGGTCCATTTCCTCCATCAGCTCGACCAAGCGGATGCTGCGGGGGTCGCTCATGATCTTCGCGTCCGCGGAACCGGTCCTGCGCGCGCCCGCCTTGGTGGACGAGGCGCCATCCCTGGCAGACACGTCTCCCGCTGCTGCGGACGGCCCCTCTTGTTTCAAGACCTGGAACCAACCCGCGGCCGCGAGGGTGAACCCGATGATGCAGAGGACGCCCAAGGTCCGGCGGGAGGGAGGGAACATGACTCCTGCCTATAGCTAAATAGGTTTCGATGTGTCAACATGCCCCCCTAGCGGATGCTGTCATCCGGACAGCTGCGGCCGTGCTCCGTCCGATCGGATGAGAGTCCTTTTGCGTTGCCCGGAGACTGCGTCCTTTCCCTCCGGCCCGTTGCGGCTATACTGGCAGGAAAGTTTTTTCATGGATTTCCCTTTCGCTATCTCCGGACTCCTCGGCGCGGCCGCTCTCACGGTGTGGGCGCTCCTTGTGCTTCTCGGCTGGATGATCCGCCGCCGGATCATGGCGGAATACGAGCGCTTGGGTGAATCCAGTTCGGAGGAGATGCTCGATGAATTGGAATCCGCCTATTCGCCGCGGCAGACCGTCCGCATCGGCACGCAGACGGAGTACCTGCCCTTCGTTTTTGAAAGCATCCGCGAGATCGCGGAGACCGGCTTCGACGACAAGCAGATGCTTTCGCTGCTGGAGCGCATCGACTTCCACCGCCCGGACGAAGTGCGCCAAGCAGTGTTCCCGGTCGTGGTGGCGGGTAAAACCAGCGATCTCTTCCTGCAATGGTCCCGCGACGCGAGCGACCGCATCCAGCTCCGCGTGACGGCGGCACCGAAGATCATCCGTGCGCTGAGGCGGCAAAAGAAGAAGATCCCCAGGGCGGTGCTGGTGAAGTGAACGGTGCCAGTGCCGGGCTTGCCCGGAGGAACCTAGCCGAGCGCCTGACATCTTTCCACCGCCATGCGGATTCCCGCCGCCTTGTGCAGGGTCTCCTCGTACTCCTTTTCCGGGTCTGAATCCGCGACGATACCCGCACCGACATGGTAGCGGAGGCGGCTCTCCTCCCGCACGAGCGTGCGGATGGCGATGCTGAACTGGCTTTCGCCGTGATAGCCGAGGTAGCCGATCGCCCCGCAGTAGATCCCGCGCGGGATCTCTTCCAGCTCGCGGATAATTTCCATGGCCCGCTTCTTCGGCGCTCCGGTGATGCTGCCGCCGGGAAAGCAGGCTGCCAAGGCATCGACGTGACTGACTCCCTCCCTCAATCGACCCGTCACGGTGGAGACGAGGTGATGCACCTGTTCCAGCGTTTCGAGCTGGAGCATTTCCGCCACCTGGACGCTGCCGAATTCAGATACCTGGCCCAGATCGTTGCGCAGGAGATCGGTGATCATCACCAGCTCCGCGATTTCCTTCGGGCTTGTCTGGAGTTCGTAGGCGGAGCGGCGGTCCTCGTCGGGATCCGCGAAACGCGGGCGGGTTCCCTTGATCGGCCTGGTCTCGATCCCCCTCCCGGACATGCGGAGGAAGGTTTCCGGGGAGGAGGAGAGGATTTCCATGCCTGCCAGGGAGAGGTAGGCGGCCAATGGAGCAGGGGAGCATTCACGGAGCGTCTCGTAGAGGGCGAAGAGATCGCCGCCGTGGACCGGAGCCTCGAAGGCCTGGGCAAGATTGACCTGATAAATGTCTCCCGCGGCGATCCATTCGTGAACGCGGCGGACGCCCGCCAGGAAGGTATCCCGCGCCATCAGCGGTCGGAATTCGCCGACGCCGGCGGGTCCGGTCGTTCCTATGGTTATCTCCCGCGCGAGATTCCCCACCTCCTGCCATTGTCCGCTGCGATGGTCGTGAACGAGCATTTCCGGATAGTCCCCGAAGACGAAGTCTCCTTCGTAGCCGGTCCAGCCGCAGAGACCGCCCAGCGGGAAGCCGCGGTCCGGCGCTGCCCCGGCGGCACCCTGCGCGAGGGCGGCGGCAAGGCGGCTGCGGTCCTCCGGCGAGTGGAGCGAGCCCTGCAGCACCCGGCGCGGCCGCGCGGCGATGATGGAAACCGGGGCCCCGTAGCTGGCCGGCAGGTGGCCCGCGGTGTCGAAAAAGACGAGGCCCGGCAGGTGGCGTAGCGCCGCGGCCGCCTCCGGCGGCGTCATGCCGTCGAGGGCCGGGTGGCTTCCGCGCGTGCCGGTCTCGCCTGTCACGGCCGCACCCATCGCGGCCGGCGGCGCATTTTCCAAGTGCGAAGTTCGCCGTATGCGCCTGCCTCCCGCCTTGCGTCGCCTGCGGCGGGCGCATAATTTGCCGTTCATGGGTAGCACGATCCGCCAATCCGCCCTCGCCTTCCGCCTGTCTTGCTGGGTGCTGGGCATGATCGCCTTCGGGCAATTGCTCGCCGCGGGAGTCGCCGTGGCCGTCCGCATCGAGCGCGCGCAGGAGGTGCGCGTGGAGGAGAAAGTGGTGACAAAGGTCGTGACGGTGGCCCCCGAGCCGCCGAAGCCGAAGAAGGAGGTGGTGGCGGTCGCGCCGCCCTCGCCGTCCGCGCTGCCTCCGATGCCCGCGCCTACCCCTCTGCCGCCGGCCCAGCC
>CAMPGU010000166.1 GCA_946885645.1 uncultured Haloferula sp. | reverse complement strand
CGACCGGGCGAAAGAGATCGGTCTGACCCATCTGGTGATTCCTTATCTCCAGGACGGCAACCGCCGCACTTTGGACGACTACAAAAAGGTCGCGGAGAATGCGAACAAGGCGGCCGTGCTCGCGAAAGCCGCGGGGATCCGGCTTTCCTACCATAATCACGCCTTCGAGTTCCAGCCGAAGGAGGGCGGCAAGACGGGCTACGACATCTTCATCGAGGAGTTCTCGCCGGACATGCATTTCGAGATCGACGTCTTCTGGGTGAAGGTCGGCGGCCACGATCCGGCGGACTTGATCGCAAAGCTGGCAGGGCGGGTGTCCCAGTTGCACCTGAAGGACTTGAAGAAGGGAACCCAGGTGCCCGAATACGGCAGCCTGCCACAGGATGCCTTCAAGGAGCTGGGCAACGGGATGATCCCCATGGAGCCGATCCTCGAAGCGGCGGAAAAGGCCGGGGTGAAGCATTGCCATGTGGAGCAAGACCACTCGCCGGACCACTTGAAGAGCATCAAGGAAAGCACGGAATACCTCGCCAAGCTCTGAGAGGAGACCGGAGAGCCCTTTCCGTATGCGCGCCTCTCCGGTGGCGGTGCCGTTTTCGGTCAAAAAAGTGAGATTTGCATGACCGCCGCGCCCGCGGGGTTGCACCGCGGAGGTTTTGCCTTATGAGGGCGCGGTCGCCGCAGCGTTCCCCGTTGCGACCACGCCTCCACGCCATGCCTGCCCATACCGATTTCCGCAGCCGCCACCTCGGGGCCATCGGCTCCGATCGCGACGAAATGCTCAAGGCCACCGGCTATGATTCGCTCGATGCGCTCATCGCCGATACCGTTCCCGCGGGGATCCGCTCGCATGCCGCGCTGGACCTGCCGGCCGCTAAATCCGAGCCCGAGGCCCTCGGCTGGCTGAAATCGATCATGGGCAAGAACAAGGTGCTGAAGAGCTTCATCGGCCAAGGCTACCACGGCACCCATGTCCCCGGCGTGATCCAGCGGAATATCCTGGAAAATCCCGGCTGGTACACCGCCTACACGCCGTACCAGGCGGAGATCGCCCAGGGTCGCCTGGAAGCACTCCTGAATTTCCAGACGATGATCACCGAGCTCACCGGGCTGGACGTGGCGAACGCCTCCCTGCTCGATGAAGGCACCGCCGCCGCGGAGGCCATGAGCCTGGCGCTCGCGGGCGCGCCCAAAGGGAAGGTCTTTTTCGTTTCCGATGCCTGCCACCCGCAGACCGTCGATGTGGTGATTACCCGCGCGGAGCCGCTGGGGATCGAGGTGAAGGTGGGCGATTGGCGCACCTTCGATCCCGCCTCCTGCACGGGTCTCTTTGCGGTCCTGGTGCAGTATCCGGACACTTACGGCAGCGTGGCGGACTACACCGCCTTCTTTGAAAAAGTGCGTGCGGCGAAGGCGGTGACGATCGCAGCCGCGGACCTGCTCGCCCTGACCCTCCTGAAAGCCCCCGGTGAATTCGGCGCGGACATCTGTGTGGGGAACAGCCAGCGCTTCGGCGTGCCATTCGGCTTCGGAGGCCCGCACGCAGGCTTCATGTCGTGCAAGGACGCCCTGAAGCGGAAAATGCCGGGCCGCCTGATCGGCGTGTCGGTGGATTCCCGGGGCAAGCCGGGCTTCCGCCTTTCCCTCCAGACCCGCGAGCAACACATCCGCCGGGACAAGGCCACCTCGAACATTTGCACCGCCCAGGTGCTGCTGGCGGTAATGGCATCGATGTATGCCGTGTATCACGGCCCGGAGGGCTTGAAACACATCGCGCGCACCGTCCACGCGAAGACCGCCACCTTGGCAGCCTCCCTGAGCGCCGCGGGCGTGAACGTGGTGAACGAGAGCTTCTTCGACACTGTGACCGTTACCGTGGCCGATGCGGATGCCATCCTCTCTGCTGCCGTGGGGAGGGGGATCAATCTGCGGAAGCTAGATGCGCAGCACGTGGCCGTCTCCTTCGACGAGACGACGACGGACGCGGACCTGGCTACGGTGGCGGAAGTTCTCGGCGCGAAATCCGTCTCCCGGGATAAAACCGAGGGTTGGAATCCGGGCCTTTCCCGCAAGTCGGACTTCCTGACGCAAAGGGTCTTCAACTCCTACCACTCCGAGACGGAGATGCTGCGCTACTTGAAGCGCCTGGAGTCGAAGGACCTGGCGCTGAATGAATCGATGATCGCGCTGGGATCCTGCACCATGAAGCTGAACGCCACCTCCGAGATGATGCCGCTGAGCTGGCCGGAGGTTGCCTCGATCCATCCTTTCGTCCCGGCGGACCAGAGCTCGGGCTACCGTGAAATGCTGGCCTTGCTCGAAGGCTGGTTGGCGAATGTCACGGGCTTTGCCGCCGTCTCGCTCCAGCCGAATGCCGGCTCGCAGGGCGAATATGCAGGCCTGCTGGCGATCCGCCGCTACCACCTTTCCCGAGGCGACACGCACCGCGACGTGTGCCTCATCCCCGTCTCCGCGCACGGCACGAATCCCGCCTCCGCGGTGATGGTCGGGATGAAGGTCGTCGGCGTGAAGTGCGACGATCAGGGCAACATCGACATTCCCGACCTGAAGGCCCGTATCGAGGAGCACCGGGAAAATCTCGCCGCGCTGATGGTGACCTACCCCTCCACGCACGGTGTCTTCGAGGAGACGATCGCGGATATCTGCGAATCGATCCATGCGGCGGGCGGTCAGGTTTACATGGACGGCGCGAACATGAACGCGCAGGTGGGCCTCACCAGCCCGGGCCGGATCGGCGCGGACGTGTGCCACCTGAACCTCCACAAGACCTTCTGCATCCCGCACGGCGGCGGCGGTCCCGGCGTGGGCCCGATCGGCGTGGCGGAGCAGCTCGTTCCATTCCTGCCCGGCCACCGCGAGCTGGACTCGGCGGAAGGCCCGGTATGCTCGGCCCCCTGGGGCAGCGCCTCGATCAATACGATCTCCTGGATGTACATCGCGATGATGGGCCCGGATGGTCTCAAGGACGCCACCGAACTCGCGATCCTGAACGCCAACTACGTGGCCAAGCGCCTGTCCCCGTTCTTCCCGGTGCTCTACACCGGCAAAAACGGCCTGGTTGCCCATGAGTGCATCATCGACGTGCGCCCGCTCTCCGAAAAAAGCGGGATCACGGTGGAAGACGTGGCGAAGCGTCTGATGGATTACGGTTTTCACGCTCCCACGATGAGCTGGCCGGTGGCCGGCACGCTGATGATCGAGCCGACCGAATCCGAGGCGAAGGTAGAGCTGGACCGCTTCTGCGACGCGATGATTTCCATCCACGGCGAGATTCTGGCGGTGGCAAACGGCGAGGCGGACCCGGAGGACAACGTGCTGAAGAATGCTCCGCACACCGCGGACAGCGTGGTCGCGGACGAGTGGACGCACGCCTACGGGCGCGAACAGGCGGCCTATCCCTTGCCTTACTTGCGGAACCACAAGTTCTGGCCCTCCGTCGGACGCATCGACAACGTCCACGGCGACCGCAACCTGGTCTGCACCTGCGATACGGTGGAGGCCTATGCCGCCGCGCAGAAGTAAAGAGGGGGCGGGTTTCTCCTGTTCATCCCCGAGAAATCGATGGAGAAGGGGCATCATGCGCCTCTTCCTCCTGTTGTTGGTCATCCCGCTCGCATTGGGCGCTTGCGGGAAGTCCCGGCTCATCCGGACACCCCGGGCCGGCCTCTGGACCGGGGCGAACACCCTGGCCGCAGGAAGCGTCATCACGACTCCGGGCGTCTATGGAGCCTCCGACGCGCGGGAATCAACCAAGCTGGAACTGATACCCGCGGGGAAGGACGTGCACTGGAGCTTCCGGGTGGAGCGTCAGTTGCCTTCGGGAGGCCTGAATAAGAGTTCCGCGGGGGGAGCGATCCAGCTCAACAGCCCTGCCGACCCGTGGTTCGTTTTCGCCGAGTCGCCGACGAGACTGTGGTTCTTCAATGGTAGCGACACCCTTGCCTACACGGTCAAGGACGAGCACGTGAGTTCCGGCGGACAGGCGATTTCGGGTGGTAATCTCCAGAACGGGGCACCGCGGATTCCCACCGAAGTGATCCGCAAGCTGCCTGCGCCGCTCCAGCAGCTTTTTCCCCCGGTCCCGCCTGCGGGGCCAAAGCCTAGTATCTGAAAATTCGGCGTTGGCATCCGGGCTCCGCTGCGTCTAGTCCCCGTCCATCGACACGCCGCTTTCCATCACCGGCCTCGGGGCTCTCTCCGGGTTGGGAGAATATATGCCCGGGCATCTCGCCGCGCTCCGGGAAGGACGGACGAATTTCAAGCCGCTGTCAGGCTTGTTAGGGCACGGCAGCCCTCACGGGGGGCTCGAGGCGTCATGGATCGGGCGAAGGAAGCTCCTGACCCACCGTAAATGGTCGCCCGCGACCATGGCGGCGCTGCACGTGGCCCGGCAGGCCGCGGATGAGGCCGGGTGGGATGAGGACGAGCTGGCGGATGCTGCTCTTTTTCTCGGCACCAGCCGGGGCACCGCCGCAGGGTGGGTAGATCCGTGGCCGGAGCGCCGGGCCTTCCCGCTGATGGCAGCGAGCAATTCCCTGCACAGCGAACCGGCCGCGGCCGTCAGCATCGCATTGGGCATCCGCGGGCCGTGGCAGGTGCAGGCCAGCGGCTGCGCAGCCGGACTGGACGCCCTGGGCATGGCAACGCTGTGGCTTTCCGCCGGTTTGGCGCGGCGTGCGCTGGTAGTGGCCGTGGATCTGCCGCTTTCGCCTTCACTGCTGGATAGCTACGCGGCGACGGGGATTCTATCCCATGACAATACCAACGACCCCTACTCCCCCCGGACATCCGGGATTCTTCCGGCGGAGGCAGCGGCGGCGGTAGCATTGGAAGCCCGCGAGGTGGCAGGAGCCCCGCGGATCTGCGGCTATCTTTCGAATTCCGATGCAGCGGATGCCATCGGCATGCCTTCCGGTGCGCCGGGGATCGTCGCCCTGTTGCGGGATGCGAAGAGCCGCTATGGCCGCCCGCGCGTGCTGTGTCCCCATGCCAGCGGCACGGCGGCCCACGCCATGCTGGAACCGGCGGCGATCCTTGCAGGCCTGGGCGAGGGAACTTCCCTCTGCCTCCTGAAGCCGTGGACCGGACATGGCATCGGCGGCGGAGGCTTGCTCGAGACGGCATTGCTCGCCGCGGGCATGAGAGAAGGGGAACTGCCCCCCGCGATGGCGGGACTCGCTTGCCCGCAGGGGCTTTCCGTGGCATCGGGACAGCTCGTCCCCGGAACCACGATTTTCAAACTCGCTTCCGCCCTGGGCGGAAAAAACTCGCTGATCGCTCTTCAAACACCTCTATGAACCACCCGCGCCTCGAAGTCTCCGTGGATGATCAGACCGTCCGGCTCTATCGCGGGACCGAACTCGAAAAAGAGTGGCCGGTGTCCACCGCGGCCAAGGGTATCGGTTTCACACCCGGCAGCCACCGCACGCCGACGGGCCGCTTCGTGGTGGTGCAAAAAATCGGCGGCGACCAACCGGAGGGCACCATATTCATCGCCCGGGAGCCCGCGGGCCATTGGCAAGCCGGCGATGCAGAAAGCAAGGATCGCGTGCTCACGCGCATCCTCCGCATCAGCGGCTTGCAGCCCGAGAACGCGAATACCTTCGACCGCTTCATCTATTTCCACGGGACCAATCACGAGGAAAAGCTGGGCAGTCCGGCGAGCTGCGGATGCATCCGGCTCTCAAACCGCGATATCATGGAACTCCACGACCTGGTGGAGCCGGGAACAATCGTCGAGATCCTGCCGCCCGTCCGCCCGCGCGGGAAACTCTTCTTCTTCGATTGCGATTCCACGCTCTCCTCGATCGAGGGGATCGACGAACTCGGGCGGGCCCGCGGGTCGGAGATCTTCAAAATGGTGGAAGAACTTACCAACCGAGCGATGAACGGCGAGGTTCCGATCAGCGAGGTCTTCGGGCTGCGGATGGAGATCATCCGCCCCGACCGGGCGACCGCGGATGCGGTGGCGCAGCGCTATCTGGAGACCATGGTGCCGGGCGCGCCGGAGGTGATCGCCCGTCTCAAGGCGGAGGGCTGGACGCCTGTCATCCTTTCCGGCGGTTTTGCGCCGCTGATACAGCCGCTGGCGCAGCGCCTGGGGATCGATCATGTGGAGGCCGTGCCGCTTCACTTCAACGAGGCGGGCGAGTACGCCGGTTATGGCACGGATTACCCTACCACGCGCAACGGCGGGAAGCCGGAGATCATCCGGGAATGGAAGCAGGCCCTGCTGCCGGAAGTCACGGCAATGATGGGGGACGGCGTCTCCGATCTCGAGGCGAAGGGGGAGGTGGATCTTTTCATCGGCTTCGGAGGGGTTGTCCCGCGCGAGGCGGTGAGGCAGGGGTCGCACGTCTGGCTGACCACCATGGCCGATTTTGGAAATGTTGACCTTCCGGCAGGAGCATCGGGCAAAGCCTGAGGGGCTCTTGATGGACGATGTGATAACCTTCCATCGCGGGGATCGGTGACCGTCCTTTTGATTAACCTTTTTGCAAACGGAGTGTTAATCGCGTGGTTGTAATGGTCTGATTTACAATGTGCGGTATAGGGTCGAATGCAACCATTGAAGCTTGAGGGAAACCGGTTCCAAGAGGTGGATAGGAGGCGCTTGTTTCCGGGAGAGCGACGGCAGATGGAGGAGACCGGGGAGCGTTGCGGAGTCCCCGGCAGTGTTTTTCCAGCGATGGTTTGTATCCCGGAAGTCATGCCTGTCTTTCCAATGAGCTGATCTCACGGTGTTTTCAACGAGCTGACGTAGCCGGAAGCTGCTGTGTCCGATTTTGAGAATGTCAGCATTTTAAGATCTGGAACCTAGATGTGATTCATGCCGTAGAAATACGCATATATGAAAAAAGCCTGTCTTGATTAAAGTTTCGGCTTGCGGATCACCCCCCTCGACATTAAAGCTCCGGAGTCATGAGCAACACCAATGTCAATGCGGCGAAAGGCCGCCGGTACACCGCGAAGGAGAAGGCGGATATCATTGCCTTCGTCGACAAGGTGAATGCAGAAAAGGGCCGTGGCGGGCAAAGTGCCGCCTCGAAGAAATACAAGATCTCCCCGCTTACCATTTCGAGCTGGATTCGTTCCGGCGCAGGCGGTGGAGCCATTGGCAACAACGGGGCCGCGGTGGCGGGCCCGATCGGAAAGAAGCTCTCCAAGCTCCAGGCTTTGCACGACCAGATCGCGAAGGCAGAGAAGGAATTGGCCAAGCTGAAGGCTCAGTTCAATTCCCTGAAATCCGCCCTCTAACCCGAACTCGGATCAATCTCGAAACGCCCGTTTCCTCCGGCAGGAAACGGGCGTTTTATTTGGCTCGCGATTGCTTTTGAGACATGTTCTCAATAGATCCAGTGTATTACAAAGGATATAGTAAACTTCGTAGTTCTACGACCCTTGACTTACCTCAATGAAGCCGGAATAGGTCGAGCCGAGGGATAGTCTCCCTCCGGCGCAGCTGGCGGAGGTCGCTACTGGCGCTACGGGCTTGTCAGCAAGCCGCGGGCCAATGGACGTCCAATTCCAAATGTTGCCAGACCACATCTTCCCCCGAGAAGATGAACCGGCCGTGAAAACCGCGCTCGTCCAGCAGATGGGGCAGCCAGTGGATGTCGTCCTTCCACATCCGGTCGTAAGGGATGTCCCCCAGGCGGCACCAGAGAGGCTTCGCTTCCTCCGTCTCCACGGGGTCGCCCTCGAAGCAGCGGGCGAGGAAGACATGACAAAGGATATCCGGCACGTCCGACATCGCGAAATGGAGCTCGCCGTATTTCTTCGGCCGCAGGGCGGTGATACCCAGCTCCTCGCGGGTCTCCCGTACCACGCACTCCAGCGGGGTCTCGCCGGGGTCGATCTTGCCACCGGGCCCGTTGATCTTTCCCGCGCCCAGCCCGCGCTTCTTCTCGATCAGCAGGATTTCACCGTCGCGCACGATGAAGAGCAGCGTGGCATGGATCTCCGCCCGCCAGCTCGCCCAGTCGATCGGTGAAGGAGTCGTCATCGGCGGCGCTGTTGAAGCAGGAAATGGAAAAGTGGCAAGCCGGGAGGGGGGACCGCAGGGAGTCCGATGCGGCCGCCCTCTAAAGCATCTCTTCCACGAACTTCTGCTTGTTGAAAAGCGAGAAGGCGTCCGGCTCCTCGCCGGTACCGAGGAAGCGCGGGACGATGCCCAGTTGGTCGTGGATCGCCACCGCGACGCCGCCCTTCCCGGAGCCGTCCATCTTGGTCACGATCACGCCGTCGAGCGGACAGGCCTTGTGAAACTCCTTCGCTTGCTGCAGCGCGTTTGCCCCGGTTGTGGCATCCACCACCAGCAGGGTGAGGTGGGGCGCGGTCTCGTCGTTCTTGGCCAGGGTGCGTTTGATCTTCGATAGCTCCTCCATCAGGTTATGGCGGGTGTGGAGGCGTCCGGCGGTATCGCAGATCAGGTATTTCGAGCCGTCGGCGATGGCTTTCTGATGGGCGTTGAAACAGACCGAGGAAGGATCGGCATTCGGCTGGCCCTTCACCACGGGGATGTTGAGGCGTTGGCCCCAGCGCTCGAGCTGTTCCACCGCGGCGGCGCGGAAGGTGTCCGCGGCGGCGAGCACCGTCGGCTGGCCGCGGCGCTGCAGCCAGTGGGCGAGTTTCGCGCAGGAGGTGGTCTTTCCCACGCCATTGATGCCGACCACCAGGAAAACGAAGGGCTTGCCGTCCAGGCGTGGCAGCAGGGGCGGCGAGTCGGGAGGCAGCCGGTCCGAAACGTGGCGACGAGCGACATCAATGACGTCCTCCGCGTTCACCTGACGGCCCAGATCGCGCAGCTCCAGGATAATCTCCATCGCCAGCTTCGGCCCCAGATCGGCGGTCACCAGGTCGGCGTCGAGCTCGTCCCAGTCGATCTCCGCCTTGTTCGCGATCTTGTTGTAGAGGGATTTGAAAAAGCCGGCCATGGGGTGGCGGGGTTCTAGCG
>CAMPGU010000165.1 GCA_946885645.1 uncultured Haloferula sp. | reverse complement strand
GTGTCGGCATTCATGTTCGTGGCATTCGGGATGAGAGGGTACGGAAGACCGGCAGGGCCAGGACGGCTGCGCCGAGAACGAGCGCGAGGGCGGTGAAGAGGGCGTTTCCGCCGGTGGCGTGGTCGAGGGACCGCCACACCGCTTCGTAGAAGCTTCCCCGCAGCGGGTCTTTCCGGAGAAACGCGACTTCGAGCCCCGGCGAGCCGAAAAAGGGCCGCAGGATCCAGGAGAACTGCGCGCCTAGGAATCCATTCCCCGCCAGCCACGCCAGCATGGTGAGCGTCGCGACTCCCGGCGACGCACAGCGTTGGATCAGGATGCGATGCAACGACAAGGTGCCTGCGATTCCCGCGACAGCGATCAGGAGCACGTGGAAAAGAAGGTATCCCGCATGCGCGGATCCCGCGTGGGGCGAGTGCGGGGGTGGAGCATTCAGTGCGAGCATCAGCGTCACCGGCGAAAGCGAGCCGAGGATCAGGGCGACCGAAGCGAAGGCACTTAGCAGCGCGAGCAGGGATTCCCGGAAACCGATGCCCCCCAGCAGGAGGCCCAGCATGCCGTTGAGCATGCCGTTGCAAGCCAGGGTGCAGGCCACCAGCAGGGGCATCTTGATCGCGACGAACAGGCCCATCTGCGGAGAGCGCCAGAAGCCCGTCGTGAATCCGTAGGCGGCCAGGGCGGCGGCAGTCAGCGCGGCGATCCTGGCGATCCTTTCGGGGGAAGGATGGTCCAGCAATTCGGCGGTGGGTTGCAGCAGGCGGCGGATCACGTGTCCGGAGTGAAACCACCGGCCGTGAAGTGATGTTGAACCCCCGGTGAAAACGGAGGAGCGCTTGCGTGAAGCAAGCCGCCTGTCAGGAAACCACCGGCAGGGTCAGCCGTGCCAAGGTGCCGCCGCCCTCCCGCTTTTCCAAAGCCACCGAGCCGCCATGGAGTTCGGCCGCTTCCTTCACCAGCGTGAGGCCCAGGCCCGTGCCCTTCCGGCCGGAGGAATGGTGGCGCAGGGAGTAGAAGCGCTCGAAGACTTTCTCCTTCGCGTACTCGGGTATCCCCGGCCCCCGGTCGCCGATCTCGATGACAGCCTTCCCCTCATGGCCGCGCAGCACGATATCCACGGTCCCGCCCGCGGGGGAGAAGTCGATCGCGTTTTCCAGCAGGTTTGTGACGGCGGCGCGGAGGATGAAGGCATCTCCGCGCACCAGCAGCGCCGTCGCCGGGGTGGAAACCTCGAGGATGACCGAAGCCAGATCGGCGGGAGGCCGGGCCTGATCGACTGCACGGGCGAGGATCAGCTCGGAGTCGATATTTTCGGTGGCGTCGAGGCTGCTGCGTCCCTCCAGGGCGGAGAGTTCGAGCAGGCGGTTTAGCAGGCGCTCCGCCCGTCCCGATTCGGCGCGGATATTGCCGAGGAAGCGCCTGCGGTCCGCTTCCGGCATCTCCTCGTCGAGCAGTTCGGCCGCACCGCGGATGGCCGCCAGCGGGCTTTTCATCTCGTGGGTGAGCGTCTGGACGTACCGCTCGGCGTAGCGGCGGCCTTCCAGCGCCTCGCGCATCGACTCCAGCGCGCGTGCCAGCGTGTTCACTTCTTTTCCCGCTCCCAACTTCGGAAGCGGAGGCCGTTTGCCGGACTCGATATCGCGGGCATACTCGGTGAGGCGGCCCACCGGCAGATATTGCCAGATGAATACCGCCGTCACCAGGAAGAGGATGCCCGCACCGATCAGGCCGGTGCCCCAATAAATGCCCCGCCGCCGGGCGTCCACGATGGGAAGGACATCCGCCTGCGGCTTGTACACGGTTAGCACGCCGAAGGGCGATTGCAGCGGTCCCACGAGCGCGCCCACGTACAGCACCGAGGACCGCGGATTATCTTCATCCGTCCGGCTGCTGCGCGCGCCGTACTTGCCCTGCATGGTCAGGAAGACGTCCCTGGATTTCGATAGGTCGGTGCCTTCGAGTTTGCCTGCGGAATCGAAGATCACGATTCCCCGGGAGTCGGTGAGGTAAGCGCCGATACCGACGCGGCCCTTCAGGTGTCCGTGGATCAGCGCCTTGAACCTCTTCCGGTAGGCCCCCTCGAAGGCGGAGCGGAACTTTTCTTTGTCGAAGCCTCCTGCCCGCAAATCGGTGGCGACCATGGAGGCGAGCAGCTGGGCGGCATCCACCATCGACTCCTCCGTCGCCTGGTAAGTCTGGGGCTCTACGACGGACAGTTGCTGGCGCAACAGCAGGTAGAGCCCCGCGCCGATGATCAGCGCGATGAAAAGCAGCGTGACGCGGGTGAGGCGCATGGGCGGAGACAGAGGGCCTCAGGGCGGAAGACGCAAGACCTGAGTCGTGGAAAGCCGGCTTCTCCCTACCCGCGGTGCCGTCTTGTCCCGCTCACGGCACGAACAGGTAGCCGAGCCCGCGCCGGGTCTGGATGAAATCCTCGGCCCCGGCCTTGACCGTGCGCAGCTTGGCGCGGATCGATTTGATGTGGGCGTCGATGGTGCGGTCCGTCACGGCGCCGGGATCGGCCCAGGCATGGTCCAGCAGTTGATCCCGCGTCAGCACGCGGCGTGGATTCTTGAGAAAGACGAGCAGCAGTTTGTACTCGTGTGCGGTGAGTTCCAGTTCCGTGCCGTGGCAGTGGATCCGCATGGCGGAAGCGTCGTGATGCAGCGGGCCCGCGGGTGCGGCCTGTGGCGCGCCATTGCCCGCGGCCGGCGCCGCCGATCGTCTCACGATCGCGCGGATGCGGGCCACGATCTCGCGCGGGCTGAAGGGCTTGGTCACGTAGTCGTCGCCGCCCAGCTCCAGACCGAGGATCCGGTCCACCTCGCCGCTCCGCGCGGTGAGGAATAGCACCGGCACCGTCGAGGTCTCCCGCAGTTTGCGGCACACATCCAATCCCGTCATGTCCGGCAGCCCGATGTCGAGAATCACGAATTCGTAGGGCTTTTCGGAAAAGGCATCCAGCGCTTCCTGACCGGTGAGGGCGTGCCTGACTTCGAAGCACTCCGTCTTGAGAGCGTAAACGAGCGTATCGGCTATCGCGGGTTCGTCTTCGACGAGCAGGACGTTCATGGCGGCAAGGAGCAGGTATCGAAGAGCGGAGAGAGTGGAGGGAAGGTGAAGAATAGATGAAAAGGATGCCAGCCAGAACGATCCTGGATGCGAATAACTTACGGTCAAAGACCCGGAGTAATGGCGGGCGTGTTGCTACGGTCCTTGAGGTCCACCCCGCTGAAGCCGAGCCGCCGCGATTCGTGGAGAAGCCAGGAAAGGCGGGTGGCCGCCAGATCCGGCGGAAGCCCCGCGGGCCGGATATTCGACACGCAGTTGCGCTGCGCGTCCGTGTTGCCGGGCATCGGGTTGCAGACGAGGTAGGCCCCGAGGCTATCGGGCGAGCCGAGCCCCGGGCGCTCCCCGAGCAGGATGAGCGCGGCGCGCGCGCCCAGTGCCTGGCCGATCTCATCCTGAAGCGCCACCCTGGCAAAGGAGGCGATGACGAGGGGAGCCAAGGCCCATCCCGGCAGCAAGGGAAACAGGGATCGCAGGAGGGGAGGGCCCTGCAGTTCGACCGCCGCGGCGGACAGGCCGTCGGCGAGGATGACCGCGAGATCGAAACCCTCCGGCCTCCTCATTTCTTCCAGCTCCGCCCGCGATTCCGGCGCAAGGCGCCGGCCTAGATCCGGACGGTGCAGGAAAACCGAGCGGTCGGAAACCCGGGAACGGACGAAACGGACGGGATGGCCCGGTGCATCGACCTCCGCGGCCAGGGCGCGGGCGTCAAAGGGCCGGTGAACCGCATCCCGCGCCCGCGCGTGCGACAACCGGAAGTCGAGCAGCCCGTGACAGGGCAGCGAGCCGCCGGATCTGCCGAGCGCCACCCGTGCGCTTGTCCACTGCCGCAGGAATGAGCCGGAGTCGCCGCTCATGAGCCCGCCGCTTCGAGTTTCAGCAGCCGCTGCGCTCCCGGCAGTGCCCGCGGGTTTTCCAGCAGGCAGCCCCGCTCGTCCGCGATGCCGGCTTTCTCCAGCCAATGCTCGAACTCCGGTGCGGGCCGCTTCTTCAAAACCTGCCGCAGGTAATGGGCATCGTGAAAGGAGGTGGACTGATAGCCGAGCATGATATCGTCCGCACCGGGCACCCCCATGATGTAGTTGCAACCCGCCACCCCCAGCAGGGTGAGCAGATTGTCCATGTCGTCCTGATCCGCCTCCGCGTGGTTCGTGTAGCAGGCATCGCAGCCCATCGGCAGGCCGAGCAGCTTGCCGCAGAAATGGTCTTCCAGCCCGGCGCGGGTGATCTGCTTCCCATCGTAGAGATATTCCGGCCCGATGAATCCGACGACGGTGTTGACCAGCAGCGGTTGAAACTCCCGCGCCACCGCGTAGGCCCGGGCCTCCATCGTCTGCTGGTCCACGCCATGGTGGGCGTCCGCCGAGAGAGCGCTCCCTTGCCCGGTCTCGAAGTACATCACGTTGTTTCCCAGCGTGCCCCGTTTCAGCGATAGGGCAGCATCCCGTGCCTCGGCAAGTAGCGCGAGATTGATCCCGAAGCTCTTGTTCGCCGCCTCCGAACCCGCGATGGATTGGAATACAAGATCGAGCGGCGCTCCTTCCTCCATCGCCCGCATCTGTGTGGTCACATGCGCGAGCACACAGGATTGGGTGGGGATCTCGTAACGCGAGATCAGCCCGTCCATGAGGTCGAGCAGCGAGCACACCGTGGACACTTGGTCGGTGGCCGGATTGATGCCGATCACGGCATCGCCGCAACCGAGCAGAAGCCCGTCGAGCATTGAAGCGGCGATGCCCCGCAGATCGTCCGCCGGGTGGTTCGGCTGGAGGCGGACGGAGAGCCTGCCGGGAAGGCCGAGGGTGTTGCGAAAGCGGCTCACGACCTCGCACTTCGAAGCCACCAGGATCAGATCCTGGTTCGCCATGATCTTGCTGACGGCTGCGACCATCTCTGGAGTGAGGCCCGGTGCCAGAGCGGCCAGCGTGGCGGCATCGGTCTCGTAGCACAAGAGCCAGTCCCGGAATTCACCGACGCTGAGACCCGCCACCACGTTGAAGGCTTGCTTGTCATGGCGGTCCGCGATCAAGCGGCTCACCTCGTCCTCCTCGTAGGGAACCAGCAGGTCCTCCAGAAAATGCGCGAGCGGCAGGTCCGCGAGCACATACTGCGCGGCCACCCGCTCCTCCGCCGATTCCGCCGCCAGACCCGCCAGCATGTCCCCGGAGCGCAAAGGGGTGGCCTTCGCCATCAGCGTCCGCAGGTCGGCGAAGTGGTGGCTCTTTCCGGCGAGGGCGATGCTCCAAGGCATGTGCGGCCTTTTAGCAGGAGCCGCGCCGCGTGGGGAGCTCTTTCCCGGGGATCCCGGGTCACGTGAAATTCCACGCGTCCATGTCGAATACCACGGTCACGTCTTCCGGCAGCGGAGTCTTTTGCAGCACCTGCTGCACGTGCTTCGTCAGCGGACGCGCCTTGGCGCTGCGGAGCATCAGTTGGAAGCGGAACTGCCCGTGGGACTTCACGAGAGGGCTCGGCAAAGGCTCCCCTAAAATGACTCCGGGCGGGCAATCCTCGCTCAGCCGGCGGTGAAGTGTTTGGAGCGTGAATTCCGCCCGGCGCTCGTGGGTCGAGCGGCTGGTAAGCATCGCGCAATGGGAGAAGGGCGGGTATTCGAATTGCCGCCGGAACTCCAGTTCCTGCTCGGCGAAGCCATCGAAGTCGTGATGCCGCGCGAACTGGATCGAGGGGGAGTGCGGCGTGAAGGTCTGGACGATCACTTCGCCCTCCAGTTCGCCCCGCCCCGCCCGTCCGGCTACCTGGGTGAGCAGCGAGAAGGTCCGCTCGCCCGCCCGGAAGTCCGGCACGTGCAGGCCGATGTCCGCATTGAGGATGCCGACCAGCGTGACATTCGGGAAATGCAGGCCCTTGGCGATCATCTGGGTCCCCACCAGCACGTCGATCTTGCGCGCTTGGAAGGCATTCAGCAGGTCGCGCAGCGCGTGCTTCTTCCGCATCGCATCCGCATCGATGCGGGCGATCCGCGCGGAGGGCAGCACCTTTGCCAGCACTTCCTCCACCTTCTGGGTGCCGAATCCCTGGAGCGCGATCGCGGGATCGCGGCATTCGGGGCACTTCCGCGGCACGACGGCCTGGTGGCCGCAGATGTGGCACATCAGGCGCTCGTCGTCCCGATGGTAGGTCAGGGAGACCGCACAGTGGGGACACATGCACACGTGCCCGCACGAGGGACACTGGAGCGAGCGCGCGAAACCCCGGCGGTTCAGGAAAAGGATGGATTGTTCGTTCTTCTCGATCCGCTGCTCCAGCGCGGTCCGCAGCCGGTCGGAGAGGATCGCCATGCCGCCCTTGTGCTTCTTCGACTCCAGGCGCATGTCCAGCACGCGGATGAGCGGCAGCGACTGGCCATCCGCCCGCTTCATCAGCCGGACCAGCTTGTATTTGCCGTCGAGGGTATTGCGGAACGATTCAAGCGAAGGCGTGGCCGAGCCCAGGACAATCGTGCAGCCTTCGAGTGAGGCCCGCAGGACGGCGACATCGCGCCCGTGGTAGCGGGGGATCTGGTCCTGCTTATAAGAGTTTTCGTGCTCTTCATCCACCAGGATCAGGCCCAGGTCCGGCAGGGGAGCGAAGACCGCCGAGCGCGCGCCGATGACGATGCGGGCTTTGCCTTTCCGGATCCGGTGCCACTCGTCGAAGCGCTCGCCTTGCGAAAGATTGGAATGCAGCACCGCCACCTGATCCTGCATCGCCGCGAAGCGCGCGCGGAAGCGGCGGACGGTCTGCGGGGTCAGCGAGATTTCGGGAACCAGCACCAGCACCGTTTTTCCCAGGTCCAGCGTCCGGCGCGCCGCTTGGAGATAGACTTCGGTTTTGCCGGAGCCGGTGACGCCGTGAAGCAGGATCGGCGGCCGGGTCTCCGAAGCGGGCGTCTGCAGGCAAGAGAGGACGACCTCGAGTGCCGCTTCCTGCTCTTCATTGAGCGGCAGGGGAGAATCCGGGACGATTTCCTCGATCCCGTCCGCCTCGGGATCGCGGCGGACCTCCTCCTCGCGGAGCGTGACCAGTCCTTGCTTGGCCAGTGATTTCACGGCGGCGGAAGCTCCCTCGCCCAGATCGGCCAAGGCGATCTTTCCCTCCGGCGCATGGCTCAGGAGGGAGAGGATCGCCGCCTGCTTCGGCGCACGCTTCGTGATCCTGGCGAGCACCTCGGCTTCCGGCTCCCGCTCGATCTGCACGGTCTTCCGCACCTTCGCGGAATTGTCCTCCGTCCGCACCGCTTCCGGGAGCAGCGCGCGTATCACGCTCTCGATACTGCACCCGTAGTAGCTGGCGATCCACTTGCCCGCCTCCAGCAGCTTGGGGGTAATCAGCGGCTCCGGGTCGCTGAGGGAATGCAAGGGCCTGAGGGAAAAACCGAGGTCGCCGGGGGCTTCCACCACGTCCAGGACCGTGCCGTGGGAAAGCTTGTTCCGCAGCGGGATGCGCACCCGGCAGCCCGCGACCACGGGAAGGCCTTCGGGGATGGCGTAGTCGAAGACGAGCTCGGAAGGGCCGTCGATGAGGACGCGGGCGGCGGGCATCTGGCCGGAGCGTCGGACATCGGGAGGCCGACGTCCAACCATGATCTCGCGGCGCAATGTCCGCTGGAGCCGCGGGCGCGATCTTTCAGGTGAAATGGGTGTCGTTTCCGGTTGAAGCGCGGCGGGCAACGCTTAAGCTCGTGGTTTCCATGCCAGTTCGAGCCATCACCATGAATCTTCCTCGCACCCGCTCTGCAGCGGGGTGCACGGAGGGGTGGTGCGCCCACCGAATGGCTGCTTTCCGGGTCTAAGCGGGCGGCTTCCTTGAGGAGGATTTTTCCGAGGCCGTCCCTGCAATCCGTTTCTTGGTTCTTGAACCGCGGCTCCGGTCTTTTTGCCGGACCCGCATGCTCCTCTTTTTTCATGAAAGCACTTCGTTTGTTAGACGAGGCCGATCTGTCGTGCCTCGAAGGTCTGCTGGACTCCAATTCCCTGCCCCGGCTGGGCGGAGAACAGAAAACCGCGTTGGCCCGGATGCTGGCCGAAACCGCCGTCTCCCGGGACCCTGTCGAGCTGGAGTCGAGGGTCGGCATTTCCGACCGCATTACTTTGGTTTCCGCCATGGACAGTAGCGATTGGTACAAGCCGGAAATCGTGATGCCGCAGGAGGAGGATCTCGATACCGACAGGATCTCCACGCTCACGCCGGTGGGGCTAGCGGCGCTGGGCCGGGGGATCGGTGATCGCATCTCGTGGCAGACTCCCGCCGGAGAGCGGGTGATGGAGATCACCGGGATCCTGAAGCGGCAGCCCTGTCGCGGTGCATGATTGCCGCGAGCTTATAGCGATACGGGCGGGTCCAGGATCATCCAGCGATGGATGCTCACGCGCGAGGCGAACCACGGATTGTCATCCCGGTGCGGTCTCGCCGTGAGCACGCGCCCAGGTCCCGGATCCGCCTGGGTCCACTCGCCCTCGCCGAGATAGATCAGGACATGGCGGCCGTCATCCGTCACGGCGAGATCGCCGGCTTCGATGCTCTCGAAATCAAGCTCCTGAAGCCATCCTTCGACCCCGGTAGGCCGGGTGAAATCGCGGTATCCCGCCTTCAGCGCCCGGGCGCTGGTGTCGAACCACCACTGCTCCAGCCATAGGCGGGCGGCAGTGCCGTTTCCGTGCAATGCCTGGATTCGCAGCGCATCCCGGAGCGCCCGCCGTGGAAGGCCGGAGCAGTCGATCCCGCGCGCACTCTCGCCGCCCCAGACGTAGGAGCAGCCCTCGAATCCCCGCATCCCCGCGACATAGCTTTTCCTCAGAGCATCCCGATCCAGCTCCTTTGCCGGCAGGAGAAAGGGGATCGCTGCGATCGGAAGGAGGGCGAGCGGTGCGGCGCGCCGTGGCCAAGGCCGCCAGCAGATCACGAGCAGGCCAGCCCACATGACCGCCGCCG
>CAMPGU010000164.1 GCA_946885645.1 uncultured Haloferula sp. | reverse complement strand
CTACAGCTATGGCCAGGATGGCAAGCTGGGTGAAGGCGACGACATCAAGACCTGGTAAGCCCGGCCGATCTCGCTGATTTCTCATCAACCCCGCCCCGGCCATCCGCCGCGGCGGGGTTTTTAGTAGCGCGACATTCCATGTCGCGTTCCTCCCGTCCGCCCCTTTCCCAAAGGCGACGCCTCTCCCTCCGTCCACCCCCACACGACGTGGAACGTCGTGCTACTCCTCCGCCGGCTTCAGCCAATAAAGCACCGCCATGCGGACGGCGATGCCGTTCTCGACCTGCCGGTTGATGAGCGATCGCGAATAATCCATCGCTCCGTCGCAGAGCTCCACGCCGCGGTTCACCGGTCCGGGGTGCATCAGATACATGCCTTCCCCGTCGATCCGCTTCAGGCGTTCTTCGGTGATCCCATACACCTTGTGATACTCCCTCAGGCTCGGGAAATACTGCACGTCCTGCCGTTCCATCTGGACCCGCAGGAGATAGACCGCATCCGGCTTCCACTTCATCGCCTCCTCATAGTCGGTGAAGCGCCGGATGTTCTCCGGTCCGCTCCTCGGCACCAGCGAGCCGGGCCCGAGGTAAGCGACCTCCACGCCCAGCCGCTTCAGGATCGTGCTGGTGGAACGCGCCACGCGGCTGTGGAGGATGTCACCGATGATGAGCACCTTCCTGCCGCTCAGGTCCGGGAAAACCTCCTTCAGCGTGAAGGCATCGAGCAAGGCCTGGGTGGGGTGCGCATGGGCCCCGTCGCCCGCATTGATCACGCTCGCCTTTGTCATTCCGGCGATCATGCCGGGCAAGCCGCTGCGGCCATGGCGCACCACGATGAAATCCGTCCGCATCGCCTGGAGCGTCTCGATCGTCTCGCGCACCGACTCCCCTTTCACGACGGAGGAATGCGGGACATCGAAATTCGTCACGTCCGCGGAGAGACGCTTGGCCGCCACCTCGAAGGAGGAATGGGTCCGCGTGCTCGGCTCGTAGAAGAGCATCAGCACGGACTTCCCCTTCAGGGCGGGAACCTTTTTGACGGAGCGGGTGAAGAGCTCCTTGAAAGGAACCGCCTGATCCAGAAGGAGATCGATCTCCTCCCGGTCGAGCGAACTGATATCGAGAAGATCCTTACGGGCCATGCGCGGCAGGTGCGAACTTGAGGACAAGAGCGAAGACGATGATCAAAACGGCGATGACCGCGATGAAGCCCGCATGATGGCGGGAGCGCGGCTTCTTCCAGCCGAACCACCCGGCAAGCAGCAAGCCCGCGAGACAGAGTCCGAGGAGCGCGCCCAAACCCGCGCTGCCAAGCCAGGGCTCGCGCGAAAGATCGGCCATCCACATGGCCGGGAAATCCGGTTCCATCACCGTGGGCGTCCATACCGACAGCCAGCCCAGCAAGGCACCCGTCAGCGGCAGGAGATAACCCAGCGCCACCAAGGGCCACGGGACGGCGAGATTCCGGATGTAGGCGATCGATTGGTCGGGCGGCGTCGCCTGGGTCCGCCGCAGCTCCATCAGCTCGCGTTCGCTGCGGCGGCGGGCGGGTATCGCCCCGCCGTTCTCGCGCGGCGCGCTACTGGCGGACACTGCCGGCGCTTGCTCGGACTTGCGGAGCGAGCGCACCGCCTTTGCCGCGGGCCGCGGGGCAGCCTCGCCCCCTTCGCCTGCGGCGTCACCGTCGTCCGGTTCGGGACGGGAGGCGGCGGGTCCGGGAGCGGTTTCCACCGGCGCGGCGGTCGCGCCGGGAATACCCATGTCCTCGCGGAGTTTCGCGATTTCCTCGGCGGTTTTCCGGCGTTCTGGCAGCATGGATCAGTCCGGGGTTCGTGCTACGACTTCGATCTTGTCCTCTCCATCGGACGCTTCCAAGGAAACATGCACGTGATCATGACGGGAAGTCTCCAGGAGAATGCCCGTATAATCCGGCTGGATCGGCATCTCGCGGTGGCCGCGGTCGATCAGCGTCGCCAGCTCCACCTTCGCCGGCCGGCCGTAGTCGGAGAGCGCATCGAGCGCGGCGCGGATGGTCCTGCCGGTGAAAAGAACGTCGTCCACCAGGATAATGTGGGCATCATCGACCGGGAACGGGATATCGCTTTCTTGCAATTTCGGGTTCTCCCGCAGGTGCTCGTAATCGTCGCGGTAGAGAGAAATATCAAGGATGCCCAAGGCCAACTCGCGGTCCTCCGCGGCAAGATGATTGCACAGGCGCTCGGCGACCTCGTCCCCGCGGCTGCGGATGCCCACGAGCGCGATCGGCTTGCCCGCGGTGCGTTCACGGATCGCGGTGGCGAGGGCGACGATGCCCCGCTCGATGTCGTCGGCTCCGAGAATGCGGCTCATCAATCAATCGTTGAAATGCATGATTCCGATGTCCCTGCGGCGCTGCATGCCATCGATGGAGACCCGGTCCGCGGCGGAATGCGCCGCGGCGACCGCATCCTGCCGGGAATCCGCTCCGGACACCACCGCCAAAACGCGCCCGCCGTTCGTTTCCCATTCGCCCTCCCGGTTGCGGCGGGTACCCGCGTGATAGACACGCCCCGTTCCAAGGTCATCGAGACCGCGGATCACATCCCCGCTGCGCGAGCTTTCCGGATAGCCGGCGGAGGCGAGCACCACGCAGACGCTCCAGCCCTCGTCGAAGGAAATGAGGTCTTCCCGCAGCTCGCCCTTCGCTCCCGCGAGGCAGAAACCCGCGAGATCGCCTTTCACCAACGGCATTACCGCCTGGCACTCGGGATCGCCGAAACGGCAGTTATACTCGATCACCTTCGGCCCCCCGGGCGTGAGCATCAGGCCGAAGTAGAGGAAACCGCGGTAGGGCAGCCCGTCGTTGCGCAGGCCTCTCACGGTCGGCGCGACGATGCTCGACTCGATCTCCGCGAGGAGATTCGCGGGGATCAGCTTGCGGCTGGCCACGGCACCCATCCCCCCGGTATTCGCCCCCGTGTCCCCCTCGCCGATCCGCTGATAGTCGCGGGCCGGAGTGAAAATCATGAATCTGTGGTCCACGATGGCCGCGAAGATCGAAACCTCCGGGCCGGTGAGGAATTCCTCCACCAACAGCCGCCCGGGACCGAAGCGCTCCTCGACGAAGACCTCCTCGAGGAAATCCTCCGCCTCCTTCTCCGTGGTGCATACGGCCACGCCCTTGCCCGCGGCGAGGCCGTCGAATTTCAAGACCGTCGGGTATTCCCCGCCGATGGCATCGCGGGCTTCGCTAAGGTTCGCACAGGCGATTGCCTTGCCGGTGGGGATCTCATGGCGCAGCAGGAATTGCTTCGCGAATTCCTTGCTCGCTTCGAGTTGGGCGGATTGGAGATGCGGCCCCCAGCACGGGATACCCGCCTTTTCGCACAGGTTCGCCAGGCCTTCGCCCGTCACCAGATAGCTTTCCTCCCCGGCCACGCAGAGGTCGATCCGGTTAGCCTGCATCCACAGCACCAGCGATTCGAGGCCGTTCGCGGCTACCCGCTTGGCGATCTGCAAGATGGCGTCGCTGCCGGGAAAACAGAAGATTTCCGGGCTGCCGGGGGACTCCGACAATGCCCTCACCAGCGCATGTTCGCGCCCGCCCTTTCCCACGACGACAATCTTCATTTCCGGAGCGGTTTGTGGGGCACGGCGGTTACGGACTCAACCCCCAAATCGCCCCCACGTCATGGCGTAATGGTCGAAGTCCCCGCTTCCATGGGAAGCTGGCGGCAGTGAAAGCCATCGCCCCCACCCGCATCGTCTCGAAGATGCTGCTCGCCCTGACGCTTTCCGGGGTGTTCCACGCGTGGCTGCCGGTGGAGAAGATGCCGCGGAAGAAACGCATGGCGGAGACCAAGGGCGGAGCGGGCCTCCATCTCGCGGAGATCGTCCCCACCGCGCGGCCCGCGAATCCCCTATCGGGCAGTTGAAAAAGTGGCCGGGCTCTACCCGTGCATCAGCTCCACCGCGAGCCAGCGCTCGAAAGCCGGATGATCGTTCAGGTCATATTGCCAGGAGCGGAACCCGAGGCGCTTCCCGGTCTCGATGTTCGGGCCCAGGTCATCGATGTAGCGGGTCTCCGCGGGCTTCAGGCCGTGCTTCGCGATGGCGTGGCGATAGATCGCCTCGTCGGGTTTGATCGACTTCGCCTCGTAGGAAAGCACGGCCTCCGGGAAGTGCCGGAAGATCGGGTAGTTCTCGAAGATCCACGGGCAATGGAGCCCGTTGGTATTCGAGAACAGGATCAGCCGGTGTCCTGCCGCCGAAAGGCTCTCCACCACCCGCCACATCGGTTCCACCGGCGTGAAGATATTCCGCCAGGCGCGGGTGAATTTCTCCGCATCGATCTCTCCTCCCAGCCGCTCGATCGCCCACGGGACGTAAACCTCGCTCTCGACCAGTCCGCTTTCGAATTCGTCCTTCCTCTCCAGCAGGACCATCAGCCGCTCCACCGCATCCGGCGTGTCCGGCGGGAGCAAGGTGGCCAGGGATTTCTCGAAATGGAAGTCGAGCAGGACGCGGCCGATATCGAACAGGAAGGTCATGGGAAATTGCGGCTAGGGATCCCCGCAGCGCCCGAGGATATGGCGCGCGGCGGCGATCGCGCCGGCATTGCGACCGTGGACGGCGAGCTTGCGCTTCATGGCGCGCCAGAGGGCGGCGTCGTCCGCCAGCAGATCGGCCACCGCACTGCGCAGGGCCTCCGGGCTCTCCGCCAGGGATCCCGCGCCGATCGTTTCCAAGAGTCGCAGGTTGCCCTCCTCCTGACCGGGTACCAGATGATGGACGAGCATCGGGCAGCGGGCCGCGATGGCCTCGTGAACCGTGGCTCCCCCGGCCTTCCCGACCACCAGATGGTGGGAGGTAAGCAGCGCCGGCACCTTGCGCGTCCAGCCCTTCAGCTTCACCCTGCCGGGGAAGGCATCGCGGATCTCCTTCGCCTTGCGCCACAGGTGCCGGACATTCCTGCCGAGCACGATGGTGATCTGCGTCCTCGGTGAAGTCTGCAGGATCGCCTTTGAAATGCGGCGGACCTGGAGACGTCGGCCGGTGGTGAAATAGAGGACGCGGAAGGGCTCGCAGGGATCATCCGCAGGCACCGGCTCCAGACGGGAAAAGTCCGGATGGACCGGGAACCCGGTATCGATCAGCCGCTCGGCGGGCAAGCCGGACTTGATCATGGCCGTGCGCGTGTAGGGATCGGAAACGATCCATTCCCCGGTGGGTGCCTTGAGCCACGCGGCATTGATCTCGATGGAGTCGGTGACGACCGTGAAGATCGCCGGCGGGTCCGCCTGCCCGTCCAATAGCCGCTCCAGGAAATACGGGTACAGCGGATAGGTCGCCACCACGGCGTCGGGTTTCCATTCCGCGACCAGCTCGCCGAGCTTGCGCTCCGGCTTGCGCATCAGCGGGAAGCGCTGGCGGGTGAAATCCACCTCGTCCGTCTTCAGGTAAACGCGGTACCACAGGCGCGGCGCGCGGGTGGTGATGATCCGGTAGGCCTTGCAGATCCACTTGGTGCTGACCGGCGCTCCCAGCATGCACGGATCCGTCACACGGGCCTCGGCACCCGCGGCCTGCAGGGCGAGCGCCAGATTGCGGGCGGCGCTGTTGTGACCTTCGCCGAAGGCGGCGGTGCAAATGAGAATCCGTGCAGGCATCGGCGGCGTCGCGCGGTTCATAGGCAAAGGCGGGCATTGCGTCGAACGGCATTTACGGCTTTTCTCGGTCCGCGTTCTCCTTTCCTGGCCGACCAAGATCCGATACCGAAACTGCGAGTCGTTGAAGACAAGGACCCGGCGGTGGAAAAAGTGGTGCGCCTCGGACAGGAAAAGCCGGCGCAGCCCGGTACACCGCCCTCCTGGCCCGCTGCCGGACAGGAACCTGCGGCACGCTTGGAAAGCGTCTCCCGCGAGCATTTCGACGGCCGCAGCGTGGAACCCGGCCTCGAGGCGATCCTCGGCGAAAAAGCAAGCCTTGGAAGCGTCGAGCAGCCTTGGGGCGGAACCGGCCACCGCCTTCCGGGCATTCCCTACGGCTGGTTCCTGCTGATCGTGCTCGTTCTCGCCGGTGCGGGCTTCTGGTCGCTGCGGGCGATGAAAGAGGGTGAGAAGAAGGTGGAAGCATCTCACGAGGTCCTGCGCGAGAAAATCGAGCAGGACGCCAAGGATGACCTCGCGGCCCGGGAGTTGGTAGAGGAGGTGGAATCCGTGGTCCGCCGCTATCTGGCCGCCGACACGCTTGAATCGCTCCTCCCGCTGGTCCGCCATCCGGAGCGCGTCCGACCGCTGATCGAGGAGGAGTGGAAAGCCCGGCCGAAGAAGTCCCTGAAATTCAAACGCATGACATTGTTCCAGCCCACCCTGCCGGAAGGAAAGCCTTTCTGGGTGGTCCGGGCGGAGGTCGAGGAAGGGAAACCGGAGAACCTGCTGCTGGAGCAAACCGGACCGATGGAGCTAAAGGTCGATTGGGAGACGCAGGTCGGCCACCAGCCGATGTCTTGGGACCGATACGCGACCACGAGGCCGGCAGACCGGAGCTTCGACTTCCGGATTTGGGCGAAGCGCGACCTCCACTTCAGCCACGAGTTTTCAGATCCGGAGCGCTGGCGCTGTTACCGGCTCACGGCGAAGGACTCGCTCGAGCATCTTTTCGGCTACGCCCCCGCCGGCAGCGAGCTGGCGAAGGCACTCGACGCCTATTGCTCAAGTTCCAGGAGGGAAAGGCGTCGCTGATCCTGCGCCTGCGCTTTCCCGCGGACGTAGGATCGCTGCGCGGCGTCGTCATCGAGCAAATCGTGGCTCCGCGCTGGGTCCACGTGGAGCCGCCGAAGGACGCTCCTTGACCCCGGCGGCGTGCCTGCGACCGTTCCCCGCACGTGAGCGTATCGACGAGACCCAAGACCGGATGGAAACCCCTCCTGGGGGGAACCGCGGCCGGTGCCGGAATTTTCCTGGCCTTCCAGTATGCAAGCGCCTTGTCCCGCCTGGCGAACAGCACCGGCGGCATGGACAACAAGTTCAGCAAGCTCGCCCGCGAGGACCACCTTGCTTACCTGATCGGCCAGAACTTGCTGGTCCTTTCCGCCTACGCCATCCTCTGGGTGGCGGCGATCCTGCTGATCCTCCCGCTGATGTCCGTGCTCGCGCGCCGGATCCCGTGGCAGCGCCAGGGTGCCGTGGCTCTGCCCGCCCTGGCCGCGACGATCCTGCTGCACGGCTACTTCATGCTCCGGCTGATCCACAGCCGTCCCTACTTCCTCAACGACTCCCAATTCGGGGGCTGGTACTACGACCTGCTGCGTCTCCCGCCGGAGTCCTGGCGCCCCGCGGTCAACGGCTTCCTCTTTTCCGTCCTGCCCTGGGTCGCCGGGTCCGCCGCGGCAGTCTGGTGGATCTTCCGCCTGAGGCCGCGCTGGCGAGTGGCGACCCTCGCCACCGGTCTGCTGGCCGCCGGGGCGATGGCCTTTGTGCCGGATCAACGGGCCGCCGCTTCGACTACCGTTTCCGCCGCGGGAAAACCGGTGAACGTCATCATCATCGGTTCGGACTCGCTGCGGGGAGATCGCCTCGGTTACGCCGGATATTCCCCGGAGCGAAAGGACGGCGCGGCCGCAGCGGGAGTATCGCCGAACATCGACGCCTGGGCGCGCGATGCCGTCCGCTTCGAGCGCTGCTACGTGCCGATGGCCTCCACACTGGAATCCGCCGTGTCGGTGATGTCTTCCACCTATCCCCACACCAGCGGCATCCGCCACATGTACCCGGGAAAAGAGCAGGTGGAGTCCGCACAAGCCGCGATCCTCCCCGTCGCCGAGGTGCTCGCGCAAAAGGGCTACGATACCGCGGCCATCGGTGACTGGTGCGCGGGATATTACGAGATGATGCCGCTCGGCTTCCGCGAGATTTCGGTCTCCAGTTTCGACAATTTCCGCATCTACATGAGCCAGGCGGTCTTCATGGCCCACTTCGTGGTGCCTCTGTATTTCGACAATCCGCTGGGCTACAAGCTCTTCCCCCAGATCGGCTCCTTCGCTCAATTCGTCACGCCGGAGGTGGTGACCAAGCGGGTCGAAGAAAAACTGACCTCGCAGGCGGAGACCGGCCGGCCCTTTTTCTGGCACGTCTTTTACTCCTGCAATCACCTGCCCTATCGCTGCGCGGAGCCCTACAACCGGATGTTCACCGATCCCGCCTACAAGGGGAAAAACCTCACGGGCGTGGACTTCGACATCGACGAATTTGTCAGCGGCACCGCGTTGGAAGACAAGCTGGGCGCGCTGCCGGAGGCGGACATCCGCCAGATCCGCGCGCTCTACGACGGCTGCACCCGCCAGTTCGACGACTGTTTCGGCCAGATCATGGAGGCCTTGAAACGCAACGGCCTGGCCGAGAACACCATCGTGGTCGTCACCGCCGATCACGGCGATGACCTTTACGAGCCCGGCGTGACCTTGACCCACGGGCTGGGCTTCAACGGCGGCGACCACTGCTTCCACGTCCCCCTCGCCATCCGTGCGCCCGGGGTTTCGCCCCGCTCGATCCCGAACCAGGTCCGCAGCATCGATCTGGCTCCCACCCTGCTCGAACTCACCGGCGTGCCCCCCCCGGACCGTTGGGAGGGACGCAGCCTGGCGGGCTGGATGAGCCAAGGGCCGTCGGACGAAGACCTGCCCTATTACGGGGAAACGAGCTTCCCTTTCATTCAATTCCGTGTCCCGGACGTGGAGCGCCCGCCCCTGCCCCCGATGGACGAGCTGACCCTGATCGATACATCGTTCAATCATCAGTTCGTGATGAAGCCGGAGTACGATCAGCCGGTGATCGTCGCGAAACAGCGCTGCCTGCGGACCCGCAATTGGAAGGTGGTCTGCACGCCGTGCAGCGAGGGCAACCGCCACTACGGGCTTTTCCGGATCTCCACCGATCCCGACTGCCGCGACGACCTCTCTGAGGATCTGCCGCAGGTTCTGGCCCCGCTTCAAAAAGCCCTGGTACGCTGGATGGACGAGCACGTGGAAACCCCGGTGAAGGAAATCTTTCCCGGCGGCGAACCGTAGTCCCGGTGCAGGAT
>CAMPGU010000163.1 GCA_946885645.1 uncultured Haloferula sp. | reverse complement strand
CCCAAGGGTTCCTTGGAAGGCCCGACCCTCGACCTTCTCGCGAAGGCCGGGTACGAGGTCTATGTCTCCTCCCGCGGCCTCCGCCCGTCCTCGAACGACCCGGAGCTGGATTTGTATCTGATTCGAGCTCAGGAAGTAGCACGGTACATCGACCAGGGCTTCATCGACTGCGGGATCACCGGTCTCGACTGGGCTAGCGAGTTCGACGGCAGCCTCGTGGACCTGGCCGAGCTTCCCTTCTCCCGCGCCTCCGCGATGCCGACCCGCTGGGTGCTGGTGGTTCCGGATGACTCCCCGATCCGCACTCCGGAAGATCTTCAGGGCAAGCGGATCGCGACCGAAGGCGTCGCCATCACCGAGCGCTATCTGAAATCCAAGGGGATCGAAGCCGAAGTCGAATTCTCTTGGGGAGCCACCGAAGTGAAGGTGCCGGATCTGGTGGATGCCATTGTGGACGTCACCGAGACCGGCTCCTCCATCAAGGCGAACAAGCTCCGCATCGTCGATACGCTGCTGGTGTCCTTCCCGCATTTCTACGCCAGCCAAGCCGCCGCGACCGATCCGTGGAAGCGGCAGAAGATGGAGCGCCTCGTCCTCCTGCTCCGGGCCGCGCTCGAGGCCCGCGACAAGGTGGGCTTGAAAATGAATCTTCCTGCGGACAAGTTGCCCGCCCTGCTGGAAAAACTTCCCGCAATGCGCCGGCCGACCGTTTCCCACCTTTCCGAGGAGGGCTGGGTCGCCGTCGAGACCGTGATCCACGAAAAAGTCGTCCGGGATATCATCCCGACCCTCAAGGAGCTCGGTGCCGAAGGCATCATCGAGTATCCCTTGAACAAGATCGTCTCCTGAATTTTCCTATCCAACCGTAACCCCAAGCACCGACCATGGGCTCGCTGAAGAAACGCCGTAAGACGAAGATTAACAAGCACAAGCGCAAGAAGCGCATGAAGCAGAACCGCCATAAGAAGCGGCTCCGCTACAAGTCCTAACGGCTTGCGTGCCGCGGGCGTGGCCCGTGCTTGATGAAATGTTCTTCCCGACAGGGATCCGGTTCGGCCGGATCCCTCGTTTCGCGTACGGCGCGCGGGCCTTCACCGGGAAAGGAGGGCGAAGAGCGGCGGATTGAGGTCGATTGACTTTCGCGGGGGCTGCCGACACCTTGCCGCGAATGGACGCGATAAAGATCTTCCTCGGTGCTGTCGTGACCCTGCTGCTCGGGGCCTTGGTGATGTCGTGGAAGGATTTCCGGCATCAAGTGCGGAATACCCCGCCGGCGGAGCTGGCAAAGCTGAAGTCCGAAATCGCGGATATCCGCCTTGAGCAGGAACGTCTCCGGACGGAGAGAGCTAGGATCCTCGGCACGGAAGTCGCGGCTCCCGTGCCTGAGGCACCTCGCATCGCGCGCGCCGAGGAGATTCCGGAGACCGGCGGTGTCTATGAGGACGAGGTTCTACCGGTGCCGGACGATTTGGCGGGCACGGAGACCGCGGCGGAGCCGGAAACTCCGGCAGCGTCGGAAGTTGATCGGGCCCAGGCGATCAAATCCGCCCCCCCGGTCGCCAGAATCGCGGAGTGGGTGGTGGACGGCGGCTTCGGGATCGCGGAGGTGCTGGATCCCGCCGTGGTGAAGAAGGATGCGATCCTCTGCGTCCGCCGGAATTCCGGTATCCTCGGGCGGTTGAAGATCGGTGAGGTGACCCCCGAAGGGGCGATTGCGAATGCGATGGCCCGATTTCCCGGCCCGAAGCCAGAGCCCGGGGATGAGCTGATTGTCGAGCCAGAGTAGCGGGCAGGGCGGGTCATTTCCCGCCCAGGAGCTCCGCAAACCCGCAGAACACCCGCGACCCTTCCTGGGGAGCCGCAGGCACGGGATCATCCCGGTCCAAATGATCGCGGCAGGCCGAGTGGAAGTCCTCCGGAGTCTTCGCCCGCCGGATACGGAACTCGAGATCGGGATCATGGCCTTGGGTCACGAAGACCATCGTCTTTTTCATCCGCTGCACGTGGCCAACCGGATCGAAGCGCTCCGTCGCGGCGGCCAGTTCGTCGTAAAGCCGCGCGACGTAGCCGAGCAGATCCCGGCAGCGCGGCACCACCGCTTCCTCCCCGGCGAAGGCAGCACGGAGTTGGGAGAACAACCACGGGTTCCGGATCGCACCGCGCCCGACCATCAGCCCGGCGGCCTTGGATTGCTCCAGATAAGCGAGACCCGTGGGGACATCCACCACGTTGCCGTTTGCGATCACCGGACAGGGCAAGCTTTCCACCGCCATCTTCACGCAGTCGGGATGGACCGGCGTGCTGTAGCGCTCTTCCACGGTGCGACCGTGGATCACCAGCGCGTCGATGGAGTGCTTGCGGAAAACATCCAGCAACTCCGGGAACTCCGCGTGGTCGTGATAGCCGATCCGGGTCTTCACCGTGAAGCGGGTGGGGATGGCATCGCGCAGGGCCCCCAGGATCATGTCCACCCTCGGCAGATTCCGCAGCAGCCCCCCGCCGGCTTCCTTCTTGCAAACCACCGGGGCGGGGCAGCCCAAGTTCAGGTCGATGCCCGCCACCGGGTGCTCTAGCAGGGCCTTCGCCGTCTTCACCAGTGCCGGGACATCCTGCCCGATCATCTGGGCGAAGATCGGCCGGCCTGTCGGGTTCTCGTCGATGGAACGCAGGATCCAGGCGTTCGGCCGGGAGTCGTTGTGCACTCGGAAGTATTCCGTCACGTACACGTCCGCGCCGCCATGTTCATGCATCACGCGCATGAAGGGCAGGTCCGTCACGTCCTGCATGGGCGCGAGGTAAAGAACGGGACGGCCCGGGGGAAAGAGAGAGGTCATGTTCAGACTGCCCGCGGCCGCGTCATTTCGAAAAGATCCGCCGTGTGGCAGTACCAATCCGGCACCGCCATGCGGCCCACCGGGTGATAGGCTTCCTGGCGGATGCGTAGCTTCGCGGCGTCGATGATTTCATCGCGCACGTGGACACGGTGGATGATCCCGAGGACGAGCCGATTGCTTCCGATCTCCTGGATCGAATGGACCTTGCACTCCAGCGAGGCCGGCGAGGCCGCGATACGGGGCGGAGCCACGACCGAGGAGGGCACGACGGTCACTCCCTCATGCTCGATCTCGCTGATGCCCGGCGCGTGAGCCGCGGAAGTCCGGTTCATCACCTCCGCCAGCGCTTCGTCCACCAGATTCACCACGAATTCACCGGTCCGCTTCGCATTGCGCGCGCTGTCCTTCGGTGAACCGTCCTCGCGGTCCCCCGGTGCGAAGATGAGGAGCGGCGGATCGTCGCCGAAGACGTTGAAGAAAGAAAAGGGCGCGGCATTCACGCTGCCGTTCTCGTTCAAGGTGGTCACCCACGCGATCGGTCGCGGCACCACCAGCCCCGCGAGGATCGGATAAGCGCGGTCGGCATGGGTGCCGAGGAGATCGAGTTCCATGCGGCGAGAATGGACCAAGGGCCGCCACCGCGGCAACCTCTTGAAGCAAGTGCACTTTGCTTAAAAACAAAAGCGCGCTCCCCTTGCGGAGAGCGCGCCTTGGAAAAAACAAGCCGCAGGGGATTACAGCGCTTTCGCTGCTTCCACCACGTGCTCCTTGGTCATGCCGAGCTCTTTCATCACCGTATTGCCCGGTGCGCTCAGGCCGAAGCGGTCGATGCCCAGCACCTTGCCGCCCAGGCCGACGTACTTCCACCAGAGCCCGGACACGCCGGCTTCGATGGCGATGCGCCGGGTGCAGGACGTCGGCAGCACGCTCTCCTGGTAATCCGCACCTTGGCGGTCGAAGCGCTCGAAGCAGGGCACGGAAACAACCCGCACGCCCTCGCCCAGCTCCGCGGCGGCGGCGATGCAATGCTGCAGCTCGGAGCCGCTCGCCATCAGGATGAGCTTCAGATCGCCCGTTTCCTTCTTGG
The DNA here is from genome assembly GCA_946885645.1 of uncultured Haloferula sp. The sequence goes on along the minus strand of CAMPGU010000163.1, from coordinate 5,168 downwards.
CAATGTAAGCCCCGCGGAGCACGCCGTCGCGGCGCTCTTCCATGGACAGCTCGTTCATCAGCGGCACGGCTTGGCGGGTCAGGCTGAGAAGCGTGGGGCCATCGGTGCGGAGCATCGCGGCCACGAAGGCACCCGCGGTTTCCTCGGCATCGGCGGGGCGGATCACGTCCAGATTGGGAATCACGCGCAGGCCGCTCACGGTTTCCACCGGCTGGTGGGTCGGGCCGTCTTCACCCACACCCACGGAGTCGTGCGTGAAGATGTAGGTCACCGGCAGCTTCGAAAGCGCGGCCAGGCGGATCGAGGGCCGGACATAGTCGGCGAAGACCAGGAAGGTCGCGCCGCTTGGGCGGAAGATGCCGTCGTAGGCGATGCCGTTGCAGATGGCGCCCATCGCGTGCTCGCGGATGCCGAACCAAATGTTCCGGCCGCCGGGATTCTTCGCGGAGAAGTCGCCGCCGTCCTTGATGTAGTTCTTGGTCGAGCCGTAGAGGTCGGCGGAGCCGGTGATGAACTGCGGTACCGCCTTGGCGACGGCTTGCACCACCACGCCGCCCGCGCCGCGGGTCGCATCCTTATAGTCGGCTCCGAAGGCCGGGATCTTCGCGGAAAGATCGCTTGGCACGGACTTCGCCACGCCGGCATTCAGCTCGGCCGCCAGCTCCGGATTGGCCGCGGCCCAGGCGTTGTAGGTTGCCTGCCAAGCGTCGAAGCCCTTCTTCGATTCGGCCTTCACGCCTTCGAAGTGCGAGCGAACCTCGGAGGAAACGTAGAAATGTTCGTCTGCCGGCAGGCCCAGATTGGCGCGGGCCTCGTCGATGAATTTCGCGCCGCCTTCGCCGTGGGCGCCGGCGGTGCCGGCCACCTGCGGGATGCCCTTGCCGATCAGGGTCTTGGCGATGATCACCTTGGGTTTCCCGTTCTTGTCGGCCTTCGCCTTCGAGATCGCGTCGGAAATTGCGGCGAAGTCATGGCCGTCGATCGTCACCGCGTCCCACTGCTGGGACTTGAAGTAAGCTTCCGCGTCCTCGCCCTGGGTCTTCTCGGCCATCGCGTCGAGCGTGACGTCGTTCGAATCATAGATCAGGACCAGGTTATCGAGACCCGAGTGGCCGGCGAAGGCGATCGCTTCCTTCGCGACGCCTTCCTGCAAGCAGCCATCCCCCATCAGGGCGAAAACGTGCTGGTCGAAGATGACGTGGTCCGCGGTGTTGAACTTCGCCGCGGCGCGCTTGGCGGAAAGAGCATAACCCACGGCATTGCCGACGCCTTGGCCCAGCGGTCCGGTGGTCGCCTCCACGCCGACCGTTTCAAAGGACTCCGGGTGGCCGGGAGTGTGGGAGCCGAACTGGCGGAAACGCTTCAGCTCGTCGAGCGGCAGCGCGTAGCCGGAGAGGTGCAGCCAGCTATAGAGGAACATGGAGCCGTGACCGGCGGAGAGGATGAAGCGGTCGCGATTCAGCCACTTCGGGGCGTCCGGGAAATATCGGAGGCCGCCGCCGCCGAAGAGGACGGCGCCGATCTCCGCGCAACCGAGCGGCAAGCCGAGGTGGCCGGAGTTGCAGGCGTGGACGGCGTCCATCGCGAGGCCGCGGGCCTGGGTGGCAGCTTGTGAGAGGATGGCGGTGTTCATGAGCGTTGGGTCCGCAGTTGTCGGACAGGGGCGGCAGGGTAGGGGGCTGGACCCTGCTGGCAAGCCGCAAGCGGGGCAGCATCGTTACGCTTCGTTCATAATCCGCATTCGCCCGCCGCATTTTTCTTCCCGGTTTTTTCTTGCCAACCAAGGGCTCATCGGTAGCTTCCTGCCCGCCCCACGCGGCACGATAGCAAGACCCGTTCGTCTAACGGTTAGGACTCCAGATTTTCATTCTGGCAATAGGGGTTCGATTCCCCTACGGGTTGCCAATCATCTTCAGAAAACCGGCGATGCCGCTCTGCAAAGGGCGGCTTTTTCATTTTCGGGAATGGAGAACCGCCGCAGCCGCATCGGGCGCTTGCTTGAAAAAAGCGGCGAATCCGTGTCGGATGTCAGCCGCATCCGGACATTCGTCCTTTGAAATGCAGAAATCCGGTCCATCCGATACCGAATTGCTCGCCGAGTGGCTGGAGCATCGTCGCGAAAAGGCCTTCCATAGCCTCGTCTCCCGCTACGCAGGTCTGGTGTTGATGACGGCGAAACGGAGCTGCGGGGACGCTTCGATGGCGGCGGAGGCCTCCCAGCTCACCTTTCTGCTGCTGGCGCGGAAAGCCCGCTCCCTGCTCTCCTGTGCCTCGCTGGGCGGCTGGCTGCACCGCGCCACGCTCATGCACTCGCGGAATCTCCTCCGCACGGCCCGGCGGGAGACTCGCAAACGCCACTCCCTTCAGAACCTCATGGCTGCCTCTTCGTCCTCTCCAGCCCCCGGGTCATGGGCGGATCTCGGTCCCGCCCTCGATGAGTCCTTGGCTGCGCTTTCGGGGGCGGACCGGGAGGCGATTCTGCTCCGCTACTACCGCGCGCTTAGCGTGCGCGAGGTGGCAGGCACCTTGGGCATCGCCCCGGACGCCGCGCAGAAGCGCATTGAGCGGGCAACCTTCCGCTTGCGCGGGCAATTGAACCGCCGCGGCTGGGAAGCAGGCGGATCGCTGGCCGCGGTGATGCTCGCGGGTTTCGCGGCCGATGTGAAGGCGGCCGCCCCCGCGGTGACCGCGCTCGCCGCGGAAGTATCGGCAGCGGCCCCAGCGGCTGCCGGCTTCACCGCGACCGTGGCGGTAAAAGCTGCTTCCAAATACGCGCCGCTTGCCGCCGTCGTGGTGGCGGGAGTCTGGGTGATCGCACAACGTCACGCCATCGCCCGATTGGAGGAGGAAAGTCTCGTCGTGCGGGCGCGGCTACAGTCCCCGCCGACATCCCGCGCAGGCTTACCCGCTGGATCCATGTGGGACCGGTGGCCGCGGGATTGGCCGGAAATCGCCCGACAGTTACGCTCGGGAGAAGGCGCGGGCGGCTACCTCAATACTACCTTGGCGGTGGAAGAGGGCTTTCTCGTCATGAACCGGGAGGAGCTGATCGCCTCCTTGGATGAAATCGAGGCCGCGGCGCTGGCACAGCGAGACCGCAAGGCGCTGCAGTGGCGGCTCCAAGCGCCTCTGACGGAGCTGGATCCCGAATATGTCGCGCGGCGGTTTCACTCCTCTGATGCGGTGGGGCTTTGGGCCGGGCGCGATCCCGAAGGAGCAGTGGCGTGGTTCAAGGAGCTGATCGCTGCCCGACCTTTCGAGGGCGAGAACGATGCAGGCATGAGGGACCGGGTCTCGATCGTGAAGGCCTTGACCTACGCCTTGGTTTTGGCCCGCCCGGAACTGGCTTGCCAGGTACTGGAGACGGTTCCGGAAAACGCTCGCCTCGCGTTCCTGGAGGGGGGAGCCCACGCGCTCCGCGATCGGCGCGAGCCCGCGAACTGGGCGCAGTTGCTGCGCCGCTGCCTGCCTGAACAGGATCGCTTGAACGCCATCACCTGGCCGGTTTCGGAGCTCGGAGAAGGCGGAACCATCGGTCTGGATGAACTGGGATCCTATCTGCGACGCATCGAAGCTACTCCTGAAGAACGCGGCGCCTGCATCCTCGCCGTCGCACGGTCGGCTTCCTTCCCGCAGAAGGAGGGCTTCTTCAAAACCTCGCCGCAGGATTTGGAAGACTTCCGCTCGTGGGTCCGGGGGCAGGATCCGGACCTCCTATTCCCCGCCACCGCCGCGGCATTGGAGTCGGCCATGCAGTACTTGGCTTTTCCCGCGGCCGTTGAGCTCGCGCTGCAGTACCACGCGGAAGGCGGGGGTGATGAGGTCCTGCTGCCGCTGCTGGAGTCCTATAGCGGGACGGAGCACCGGGAAATCGCTGTGGCCCTCGCTGCGAAAGTGTCGGACTCCGTGCGCCGGGAGCAGATCCTCCAACAGCTTCGCAGATGAGGGCTCGTCCGACGTTCTGGCTCGCGGTCATCCTGCTCGCCACGCTGCTGGCGGTGGGAATGGCGGATCGATACCGGCTTAAAGAGCTGCGGTCCGCACGGGCGAAGCTCCTCGCGGAGGCTGTTGCCGCGGGCTTGGCCGTGGATGCCGATCGAGAAGCTTTGCCGCGTCCTTCAAAGCGTCCCCGCATGGATCCCGTGCCGGAAGCGAAAGCCGCCGCGGTGGCCTTCATGGCCTATGGCAGGGACATGGAGACGTGGCGGGAGCGAGTGATCGCTGAAGGCGGCAATATCAATGCCCCCGACAAGACGACGCGCCAGCGCATGATCACGGAGATTGAAAACATCCGCTCCCTCGACGCGGCTCAACTGCAGATCCTCATGGGAGAAATCCGCGATTCCGGCGACATCACGGACCGTACCCGCCAAAGCCTTCTCCGTTTCGCGATGACCTGCTTGGTCAAAGTGAAGCCGGGTGAGGCGCTCCAACTCCTGGCCGAGGACACCCGATTGCGGGAGGCGATTTCTTGGAAGACCAACGGCGCGGTGGAGAGCCTGGTTTTTTCCGCAGCCCGGGAATGGGCAGCTCTCGGCACGGAGCCTCTGCTGGCGTGGCTGGAGACCGGGGAGTCTTCCCTACCCCATGATCTGACGGATGAGGCTATCCACGGGTTGACCTACGGGACGGCAACCCGTGACCCCCGGCTTGCCCTCGATTTGACGATTCGCTTCGGCGAAGACACCGGAGACTTCCTCCGATACGGATTGGCGTCCGAAGGCCAATCCGAGGATCAGCGCCTGCTGGCCCTGGGTGTCTTCCGCGAATGGAGCGAGGAGAATCCCGATGCTTCAGCCAAGCTGCGGGGAGAGGTGCTCCGGAATCTGGCATTCGGGAGGAACCATGAGCCGGAGGCTTTTGAAACCGCCACCTCTTGGATAGCTCGCGCGAATCTTTCTCAGGAGGACTTACAAACCCTTTGCAATACGATCACCCTTGCCAACCGGGAGGAAGAGGCACCCCGATGGGTAGAGTGGTTCGGCGCGGTCCTGCCGCCGGAAACGGCTGGCCACCGGATACGCGAATTCGCCACAGAGTGGGCGAAAACCGCTCCCGGAGCCTTTGCAGAGTGGTTTGCATCGGCACCCGAAGGTTTGGCGAAACGGGAAGCACAGGCGGTGATGGAAATATTGAAGCGGAAAGAAAGCCCCTCGACGGCTCCGGAT
>CAMPGU010000162.1 GCA_946885645.1 uncultured Haloferula sp. | reverse complement strand
CAGGCGTCGCCGCCACGAGCTACCACCACGGCTGGACATCTGAGCTCGAGCTTGATGCCGGAGGCCGTCCGGTCATCCTCTTCACGACCCGCTACGGTAATACCATCACGGACGGCCATGCGGGTGCGAACGATCACCGGATCTTCCACGGGCGCTTCGATGGCGCCGCGTGGCTCACTACCGAGCTGGGGAAGAACGGCGAGCTCTTCCACGCCGGCGAACAGGACTACACCGGTATCGGCTGCATTCATCCGGACAAGACGGACACGATCTACATCTCCACCGCCATCCATCCGGGGACGGACGCGGCGTTCGCGTCGAAGAAGCGCGAGATCTTCCAAGGCAAGACCGCCGACCAAGGCGCGACGTGGACCTGGACCCAGCTCACCTTCGACTCCACCGTGGACAACGCCCGGCCCATCATCCCGAGCTGGGACGCCGATCATACTGCCTTGCTGTGGTGGCGCGGCGATTACCCGTGGCAGCGCGACTACGACCTCTCGGTCGTCGGCATGATCCTTGATCCGGATTTCAAGATCGGCACCATCGCCTATCACGATGCCGCGCCGTCCAACACCACCTTGTCGGACGGTTCTCCGATGACCCTGTCCGGTCCCGACGCGACGACCGGCAGCAGCGCCGACGACCAGTGGCACACGCGCACGGGCATCGGCGGAAACGGGGGCAGCGCCTATGTCGCGAACTTTTCCTCCACCGAACTCACACCCGCCGAGAACGCCCCGGCGTTAAAGACCCGCATCACCGGCCTTGCCGATGGCACCTACGATGTCTTCGCCTACTTCGTATCGCCACCCGCGGCCGGTGACTGGCGGATCGCCGCGGGGCTCACGGAGAACGGCATGCTCAACTTCCGCCGCGCATCGTCCCAACAGGCGGAGGCCGCACATTTCAGCGGCACGGTCGAAACGTTGTGGGCGGACAAGGGCACCGCTCTCTATCGCGGCTACATTGGCCGCAAGACCGTAGCTGGTGGCGCGGCGATCGAGGTCTTCATCGACGATGCGCCGTCGTCGGTCGCCTACGATGGGATCGGCGTGGCCCGCGTGCTCCCGAATCTGCGCGTCGCGACCGGGGAATCCACCAGCCTGACCGATGACGCCACCCCTTACGGCGACATCGTCAACGACGGCACCTTGATTCTGAAAGGAAGCACCGCACCCGTGTTCGAGGGCACCTTCACCAACAACGGCTTCCTCGACTTGCTCACCTACACCGGCGAAATGCCCGCCTTCACCAACTACGGCAGCGTCCTCTTTCCGGGCGAGGGCCTTGTCATACGGGACTTCGACTTCAATGCCGGCACGGCGTCGGTCACCATCGATTCACACGCCGGGCACGATTACAGGCTGCAATCCTCCGCCACACTCGGTCCCAACGACTGGGAGGACATAGGAACCCCGGTCAACGGGCTGGGCACAGGAGGTTCGCCTGTGCCCTTGATACTCCAAGGCAGCTACCAGGGCTCGACGCGCTGCTTCTTCCGGGTGGCCGTCGAGTGAAACCGACTAACAACATGTGCGACTGCGAGCAGGTTCACGCCCGGGAGAAGGCTGGCACGGATGGAGACCGCTGCAGGAAGGCGACACGCGATTGGGCGGCAGCTCGGGGGAGACCCTTTTTTGTGTTCAGCGGCGGCTTTGAGGACTTCTTCCTACTAGGCCGGCGAGGATGTGATTCTCCTGGAGGTCAAATGCCTTTCGACGGAAGGGCCTTATTGGGTTCGAGGTTCCTGGGCCGAAAGAGCATTGTTCGTCGCGGTTCCTGCAAGGGGTTTGCAGGGGCCGCGGCGGACTCGACTATAGCCTTGAGCTACTTGTCCGCTTTTGTGCAACTGCGGCCAAAGTGGGGCTGACCTTGTTGCGGAGTCTGAGTCCTGATCAAGCACTCATAAGATTGGCCCGGCGAGCGGTGGGCTTGCGAGGACGATGGTTACCGCCTCAGGCGCCGGTTTCTGCGGCGAACCACACTGGAACGGACTTTGGCCGAATCATCGGGTGTTCCGACTCAGTTTTAGGGGCAGCTTCGACAGATCCGGCTTTGGCCCGTTCCTATTCGAGGGGTTGCGCCCCGCAACGGGAACCCCGACTTCTGCTTGCCGATGTTCTCCTCCATCAAGACCCGTCCGTGCGGATTCTATGATGATCTGCCAGCAAAAAAGAAGCAAGGCATCCCCGGAACCCATGGGGTTCCGGGGATGCCTCGAACAGCTAGGTGTCAGGACAGCGCGCAGCGGCTGGATTACTCGGACCAGCTTGTCCGCCGCCGACTCTCTCAGGCGGGGAGCGGGGAGAGCCTCCCCGACAACGATGAATACTTTCCCGGAGGTGGGTGGACAGCCTATCCAGCCCGTCGTCTCCTTTATTGGACTCTGCCGCTCCCGCCGCAGTAGATACACTCCGGCTCCTGTTTGGCGATGCCGGTGCCGTCACAGCCGCCGCAGATCATCCGGTGGCCTGATGGAGTGAGACGGGTTCCCTGCCCGGAACAACTGCTGCACTTCAAGACCGAGGTGCTCCGATCTACCTCGTCCACAAGCGCTTCGGGCGGTGAAGGTATACCGGGCTTATGATACGGCATCTTCCTCGTCCTCGTCCTCATCGGTTTCGGCCTCCAGCTCGTCCTCGCAGTCCTCGAGTTCGTCGTCTTCCCCGGCGCTTGCCTTCGCGGTGCTGGCGGACCTGAGCGCGGCGATCGTCATGGAGCAAATCGAAAACACCTTCGATGCGGCCAGCAACCTCGTCTCGACGGTTACGCGGCAGCGCTACGATGACGCCACCGGCACCGGAGCCCTCCAGACCCCGGGTGCCCAGCCCAAGGCACGGGTCGGTTATGTGGCAAGCTACCCCGACGCCCTTGGCCGCGCCCAAGCCACCGCGAATTACGGGACCAACGATGGATCCGGCTGGATACGCTCCGCGACTATCCCGCCGCGCAGCGGCCTGGCCATCCAGCCGACGGTGATTTCCTACCGCTACGATTCCCTGGGCAACATCACCCGCGAGACCGATCCGGCGGGCATCCACACCTGCCGGACCTGGGACAAGGCCTCGTGCCTGATCACGCTGGTCGAGAATTGCCCGGAAAGCTCGTCTTCCAGCAGCAGCTCGTCGAGTTCCTCGGCACCGGCTTCGGTGGATGTCCGCACCACCCGTTACCAATACACCTCCGACGGCTGGCTCAAGAAACTGATCAGCGAGAACGCGGAAACCGGCCAGCAGGTCACCGAGTGGATCTACGGGGTGAACCCCACCAACGGATCCGCCCTCTACAGCAAGCGGCTGGTCTATCAGAAGCTCTTCCCGGACGCGGCCAACCCGGTGACCTATGCTTACAACCGGCAGCTCCAGCCGACCGGCCAGACCGACCAGCTCGGCACGGCGCGGAGCTTCAGCTACGACAAGCTCGGCCGCCTCCTGGCCGACACGGTCACCGCCTTCGGGACCGGGGTGAACAATGCCGTCGGCAAGCTGGAGAACGGCTACAACGAGCGCCTGCTCCGGATCCGGGCCACCAGCTATGACACGGCGGGCACGACCAAGCTCAACGAGGTTGTATGGGAATACAACGGCTTCAACCAGCCGGTGGCGGAATACCAAGAACATGCGGGCGGTGTGAATACCACGATGAGCCTCAAGGTCGGATATGGCTATGCGGACGGCAGCGCCAATACCACCCGGCCGGTATCGGTCAAATACCCGCATGTGGGAACGGCATCGGCCGCAATGATCGACTACGCCTACGCGACGCAGATGGCCGACTCCATCAGCCGGATCGACGAGATCCGGGAAAGTGGTAGCACGCTCTCTTCCTGGCGTTACGTCGGTCTCGGAATGGTCGTCGCCCAGAAATACAACGCCGCAGCGAACACCGAACTCACCTATGGCAATTCGGCAAACGCCTATTCCGGCTACGACCGCTTCGGACGGATCGTGGCAACCCTCTGGAAATCCGGAGCCAACGTGCTGGTGGAATCGAAGTATGGACGGAACGCCACCGGTGACATAGTCTGGCGGAAGGACGTGAAAGCTCATGCCATGTCGGTCGCGACCCAGGACAATTATTACTGGTACGACGCCCTGCGCCAGGTACGGCAGCACGAGCGCGGCGAACTCACGCCGGCCAGCGGCCCGCCTTACACCGGGATCACCCCGGCGACGCGCCAGCAGCAGGAGCTGTTCGCCTTCGACGAGACCGGCAACTGGCGGAATTACCATGCGCAGTCCCCGGCGTTGACCCAAGGCCGCAGCCACAACGAGGCGAATGAGATCCTCTCCATCTCCGGGCCGACCAGCGTGGTCCAGCCCGCCTATGACGGAGCGGGCAACATGACGACGATGCCCGCCCCGGCCGATTGGACCAAGGCCTACACCTGCAAGTGGGACGCCTGGAACCGGCTGGTGGAGATCCAGGACGGCGGCACTCTGGTCGGCGCGTTCGTCTACGACGCACGGACCAGACGGATCACGAAGACCAATTCCGCCGGGACGCGAGCCTACTACTACGACATGCAATGGCGGGCGATCGAGGAACGGGCCTCCGGGACGATCAAGGCCCAACAGGTCTACAGTCCCTTCGACCGCTGGAACCTGATCCGCCGCAAGCGCACGGTGAGCGCGTCACTCGACGAAACGCGCTATGTCTTGCGCGACTACCTCGACCCGGTGGCGATCACCGACGCCTCGGGCGTGGTGGACGAACGTTACGGGTACGATGCGTTCGGGGAGGCACAGACCATGGACTCCAGCTTTGGAGCGCGCTCAAGTAGTACGGTGGCGTGGAACTGGCTCTTCCACGGAGAATTCATCGACGCGGAAAGCGGTCTCTACAACTACGGCTACCGCTATTACCACCCGGCTTTGGGAAGATGGATCTCAAGGGATCCCATCGGGGAAGAAGGGGGATTCAATTTATATGTTTTTGCCGATAATAACCCTGTTGGGAATTTGGATTTGTTGGGTGGTATTGCTTTCATGCGAATATACGCGGATGGATATGTAGCTCTTGGTCCTGGCGGCTTATGCTGCATCTGCGCAGTTGCCGGCCTCACAAGCAGGATACTCCCCCCCCTCCTTCGTTCAGCCGCACTGAAACTTCAAATGACTGCTGCCTGTGCGTCAGGAAACAAAGCTTCTTTCTCCGCTCCGTGCGAACTTCTGGATGAAGCCCATCGAAAATAAACGTTTACATTGAATGGATGATCTTTTTATTTGTCAAATATGCGGCGGCCCGGCAACCGCTCGCAGCGCGAATCTTTTTGGTCCTGCCCCAGAGGATATGGGGGCTGTTTGCGATAAGTGCCACAAAAAAATATATGATATAATATCTTCGACCAGAAGCGCGGGAAGCGACGGAAGATTCTCCGTCGGAATTTCCCCGTATCGGGCCAGAGGCATTCCCAAGGCTGAGGCAATCGCCCTAGCTGTCGTGTTCTTGCCCGTGCCGGGAAGGCCGGCGAGCACCACCGCGCGCGGTGCGAGAGTTCCGCCTGACTTGATCCACGGGAGGTTGGATGCCAGCCAGCTTTTGAGCGAGCCGAGGCCGGCGAGGTGTTTGAAGGATTCCATGAAGGTGATGGCAAATGGAGAGCGGAATTCCCGGCGGATCGGATGGTCGGTGGGTGCCGTGTTGGCCTCCGAGGTTAAATGCGCCGCCACATGAATCGGAGCCCATGACCTGGCACTGGGGTGGGTTCCGGAGATCCCCGGGGGACAGAGCTCGAGGGGCCCCCGATGGCAGAAGACCGAGATGCCCGGAGTCACTTCCCGGACCCGCCTACCCCCACTTATCGGAGGGGCGACGGGGTGGAATGAGCATGATCCGATCCTCGCACTCTGGTCTCGGACGACGCCCGCCCCCGCCGCCGTCGATCAGCGTTGCGGAAATCAGGAAAGATCCGTCCTGCCTGAGGGTCCCGGGATGGTGCACATGACGCTGATGTGCCGGACGATGGGCTTCTTCTTATTTTGGAGTAGGTCCGTCTATTTCGGCTCCTGGATGGTATAGACCCACGTCTTCTTCGTATGGGCATTATAGATCTTCACCGTAAGGGTCTCGCTCCACGCCACCGGGATGTCGAACGCGGCGAACTCCATCCACGGCAGCTCGGCCGATCCATCCCGCCTCGGACCGCTTTTGACCCTCGGGTTGTCCTTGACCCACTTCTTGCCGCCGGGTTTCAGGAAGTAGGTTTCCACCGGCTCTCCCTGAGGCTCCTTTTCGGGCTCCTTCCTGAAGCGCACGAGCTCCTTCCCGTTCTTATCCGTGACTTGGACCGTGCAGTTCTGGACGCGGGCGGCGGCCTCGCTCTTCTCGCGGGTTTCAAAGCTGATTGCTCCGCCGGGAGCCTTCCCGTCGGGATTGATTCCCCACTCTCCCGGAGGAAGGAAGCGGACAAACGGGCCGCCCTTTTCGGCCGGAACGACCCCTTTCCCGAGGCGCTTGTAAAACTCCGTTTCCGTCGGAGGCGGCTTGGCCGCGGACAGGGTGGCTCCCGTCAGGAGGGCGGCCAGAACGAGTGTGGTGATGTTTTTCATATTGGGGGTTTCAGTACGCGGTTTGCGTCGCGTTCGCCCGCGGGCTCCCTCTCACGCTGGCTGTTCGGCGTCGGATGGGCTTATGAAGACGGCCGCGACCGGAGCCGTGAGGTCCCAGCAGACCGGGTCGCAGTTGGCTCCGGGCTGACGATTTCTGGCACACCGACCTTGGCATCCATCGGGGGCGAACACGCCGCTCATGCTATACAAATGTGAAGTAAAGGTCAAGCTGCTTGAAAGGGCAGCTTGAGCGGTGGTGAAACGCGAACCGGAGCCGGACAAGCTGGTCGAGGAAATCTGCCGGGAGATTCCCCGCCGGAGGAAAGAACTCGGCATGACCGTCTACGCGTTGTCGCAGGAAAGCGGGGTCTCCCAGCAAGCGATCGCCAACTACGAGAAGCTGGCAAGGCAGCCGACGATCGAATGCTTGATCAAGGTCGCCAGGGGCTTGGGCCTCTCGCCCTCCGAGCTAATGTCGAGAGCGGAAGCCCGTCTCCGCTAGAACCGGGCGACTAGGCTGGAAGTGAAGAATCCTGATCCGGGCTGGACCTCCACGCGATTCCCCGGGGGTGCACCCCGATGGCACCATCCGGTTCGCGACGGATCGTGAAAACGAGGGTGCCCGTGCTGCCGTGGCCGTCGCACCATTCCGGGAACTCCTCGTCGAGGTGAAGCTCGGCGGCGGCCTCCAGCAGGTCGCCGAGGCGTGGGCTCGACCCGAAGCGCCAGTCGAGGATGCGCTGTTGTTCGAGGATAATGCAGCCCTCCGAGTCGGTGATCGCCGCCACGCTGATCCTCGGGTCCCCATAGCCACTCTCGAAGGTGAAAGACACCTCCGAGCAGCCCCGGTTGGGAAAGAGCTTTTCGATGGCGGTCAGCAGGAGGCTGATGGTGACGGGAAGGAGGTCGGCGGGGATTTCTGACGATTCGGAAGGGAATAATGCTTTGAAGTTCATAGCGGAATGATCCGAGGTGGTGGATGGCGCTCGCTCAGGAGGCGGGCAGCACGCGGTCGGTGCGGGCCCAAACCTTCGCCCGGCCCGTTGCCACGACATCGAGTTCGCCGGCGTCGTTCCAGGAGATGGACAGGTTCACGTAACCTTCGGCACCGGGTGATTTCCGCCACTCGGGCAGGACGTGGTCGAGGTAGCGGGAAGCGGCCTCGCTCAGGAAGGAGCCGATGGTCCGGTCGCCGGCGGGCTTCCAGGTGATGAGGAATGCACCCTCGCCAATGGTGAATCCCTTGGCGTCCTCGATGCCGATGATCTCGATCTTCGTGGCCTCGTGATCCCCCTCGAATTGGAAGGTCACTGCCGCACAATCGCGGGTAGGGAGGATCTCCGCCGCCGCCTTGAGAAGCAGGGCTGAGGCGACGGTGAGAATGGATCGGGGCGGCTCGATTTCGTTCTGCAGATCGCGGGAGTAGATTTCCGAGAGCTCGGAAACCTTGAGATTTTCGAAGGTGCTGCGGTGGATGGTCATCGTGCTGGTAAAGGGGCCTTCGTTCTGGCCCTTGCTTTGGCCTGACGGAGGCGGCCGCTTGGATTCGAGGTTCGCCCTGCCGCGGGGCTCCACCGAAAGGCGGCCTTGGCCATCGACCTGGATACCGAATACCAACAGGCCGCGGGTTCCGTTCTCTTTGTTCCAGTAGGAGTAGTGGTGATCGAGGTGATCCCGGGCACCGGCGGCCAGCATCGCGTGCAGCGTGAACTGCCCGTAATTGCACGCGAGGAGCACCTGCACCTGCTGGTCGACGAAGCATTCGCCGCCATCTGGCATCAGGTAGGCGACACGGATCGCGGAGACTTCCGGGTTGGCGCTGTATTCGAACCCGAGGATCAACGGCTCCGTCGGACGTTCATCGGGACGCCGGCAGGTCAGGTAGAGCAAACCGCAGGCGAGAAGGAGCAAGCTGTGCGGCTCGCGGTCCGGGGTGCTGCGGAGGTAATTGAACTGGCGGCTGAGGCCGGCGGGGGTGGATTTGGCAAGTTGGATGGCGTTCACCTAATATGGGAGAAACCGCGCCGCGTGGTGGCGGCGCGGGAAGGCAGCAAACGATCTTGCAGGCGAGCGCACCGAGCTCCGGGATCTGGGCCCCCATCATCTACGGGCTCCGGTGCTGATCCGCTTTTCCGGGATCTGCCTAACGGTTGTGGCGCCGGGGATTGGCGCGCGGTGTCTTGTGGAAGAGCCGACGCGGACGACGGGCATGCTCGGGTCTGGGAGAGCTGTAACGAGGAAAGGGCAAGCGAGGGTGATTCAAAACGCGCCTGCGCTCCTTTCCGGAGGGAACCGGCATCGCTCCAGGAAGCCGATTTTCAACGATTGTGTCCGGAGTCTCTGGAGGCGTGGGAGCGGGAGGTTTGGAGGAACGTGGATGCATGGATTATTGCAGTTTGGAAGACGGCTCCGGTCCCGGCAGTACTCGGAACCGGAGCTTGATCGGAAGGACTGCCGGCCCGCAGGAGACCGGTCGCGGGCGGGCAATGAGTTCCGTTCAGTTTCATCTAACGCAGTGCCGCCGGGTATTTCACTCCCCTCCCCTGCGGTCGCGCCCGCGGCGGCACCCCCACCCCCGCCCACCTCCGGCCGCCCCAACCCCACCCCCCGCCAGATTACCTGCTCG
>CAMPGU010000161.1 GCA_946885645.1 uncultured Haloferula sp. | reverse complement strand
CGGCTCGTGCGCCTGCCGGCCGCGGCGGAGCCCGCCCCACTCTCCCGCGCCGACCATCCGCCATACCGGTAGTGGGAACCAGAGCGGCAGCCCCAGCGTCTCCCCCACCTTCCGGTAGAACGCCTCCGCCTCCGGAAGAAACTCCCCGATCCGCCAGCTCGCGCTGAAATTCTTTCCCGTCACCGGATTGATCAATCCCGCGGCCACGCGGGACGATGCCCCCTCGCGGTCGTCATCTTCCCACGTGAAAGGCTGCCCGCGAAACCACCGCTGCCAGGCGAGACAGCAACCCGCGAGACCCATGCCGCTGATGTGGATGCCCGTGTCGATGGCGCGATCCTTGCCGGAGATGCCGCGCCGCGCAATGGCGGCGCGCGCCGTTTCACCGGGATCCTTCGCCCGGCGGGTGCGACGGCCGCCCTCCCTTCACCGGCATGGAAAAAACGAAACGTAATTCCTTCCCCGCCGGGACCACCTCCAATGTCCCGCCGTGGCCCCTGGCGATTTCAGAGGCGATGTAGAGTCCCCATCCCACGGCGCGGGGCGCAGCGTCGCCATCCACGTGCACCACGGGTTGAAACATCCGTCCCATCACATCGGGCGGGACAGGCTCCGCCTCGTTCGCAACGGACAGGGCGAACCGCCCGGCCGCGCTCTCCGCCCGCACCCTCACGGGGGTCTCCGGCTTCCCGTGCTTCATCGCGTGGGCCAGCAGATGGGTGAAAAGCCGCGCGATCCTCCGGCCGTCGAATACCAGCTCTCCCGTCACTGCAAAATCGCTTTCCACGCGGCGGCCCGGCCATAGGGAGCGCGCTTCGTCGATCACCCGGCCCAGGATCTTTTCGATCCCCGCATCGGACCGCAGGTCGAGCTTGATGCCTTCACCCGGACGGATCCGGGCGAAGTCCGTGACGTCGTCGATCAGACCGGTTATGCGTGAGACACTCTTCTCGATCATCGAAAGCAGATCGAGCGACCGCTCGTCCGCGGCCTTTTCCTTGAGAAGGATTGCCCCCAAGGAGATCGCCCCCAACGGATTCCGGAGGTCGTGGCCGAGCACCGCCATCACCCGCTCGCGCAATGCCGATATCTCGCGCTCGACGTCCAGGAGCCCCTTCATCGCCGCCAGTTTTCCGGAGGCATCGATGTGAAGGGCGATCAGCTCGGCAAAGAGCTTGAACATGTCGAGAGTCCCGGGGGTATTCAAGCGCGCGGGCTTCGGATCGATCGCGCAGAGCGTCCCGAAGAATTGCCCGTCGCCCAGAAGGATCGGCATGGAGACATAGCTCTGGAAACCGTGGATCCGCCGGCTCCCGTGACCGGAGAATGTTCCGTCTTCTCCGGCGTGATCGATGATGATCGCTTTCCTGTCGCGCCGGGTCACATGGCAGGGAGTGGTCTGCACTTCCAATTCATCCCCCGCCTTCAGGCCTAAGCGGATTTCGTCCCTGACGCTGCAGGCGATCCAACGGTCCTCCGTCACCCGCGCGACGGCGGCGAAGCCCATGCCGGTGCTACGGCAGACGAGATCCAGAATGCCGGACACGGCCGGCGTGCCGTCGATGACGGCGATGTCTTTCTCGAATGAATCCACGGCCGGGAACGGAAGGGCAAAGATCGGCGGCTGCAGGCGGGAAGGCACCCCGCTGTCTTCCATACACGGCAGCACTTTTCCATTTGGCGAGGAAATCCCGCGTTCTGCGAAAAACAGGCTCCGCAAAATTACGGATATCCCCCGCGGCGGCCGGAGCCGGCTCATCGCCGGAAGCCCCCTCACTCCGGCACGATGTCCAGCCGCTTCGGCCAAGGCAGCTTGAGCGGCTGCTCCTTGTCGCCGAGATCGAAGCTGTCGAGGACGTTCGTGCGGTTCCGCGGGACGGACTGCTGCACGCCTTCCATCATCACCTGCTCGGTGAAATAGGGGTCTTCCCCGATGAGCACGGGAGCCTTCGAGCGCACCGGCGTGCTATCGATCACCGCCAGGGCGGAAAGGCCGATGGCAGCGGCCCCGCCGGCCACCTGCGTGGCTCCGGAATGCACCGGGCAGAAGGGCAGGTTCTCGCTTCCCTTGCGGAACAGCTCCATGATCTCGGTGGAGCGGGAACGCGGTACCGCCGTCGAGGGATCATGGACGGATTCGTAGCAATAGGGCGTCGCCCGCTGGCCGGAGACGCTGCAAATCTTCACTTCCACCAGGCTCTCCGGCTGGGGGATGACCTTGCCGCTGAAATTGGACGATGCCGCATTCATCGCCTCCGCCCACACCGGCATCGCCAGATCCTTCGAGAAGGCTCCTTCGTAGATGGATTTGCCCGGTTGCAGGAAGCCCACCCAGACCCCGCAGGAGACGCGGCCGTTGTAGCCCAGGAACCAATTGTCGGAGAAATCGTGGGTGGTGCCGGTCTTGCCCGCCCCCGTGAACGGCCGCTCCACGAGCATCTCGGCGAGACCCGTGGCATTGCCGCGCTCCATGCCGCCGCGCATCATGTCGTGCACCATGTAGGCGGTAGCTTCGTCAATGGGATGCAAGCGGACCGGAACCTCGATCTTCCGCTGGTAACGGGTGAAGCCGGTGGAGTCCACCACGCGATCGACGTAGGAGAGCGCCATGGGAGCCGACTCGCCGCCGCGGGCGAAGACGGAGATGGCCCGCAGCGCTTCCTTCAGCGAGGCCGCCTCCCAGCCCGTCGCGAGCCGCGGGAGGATTTCCGCATCCTTCATCGGCAGGCCGAAGGCTTGCGCCATCTTGATCACCTCCTCCAGCCCCACGAGTCCGGCGAAACGGACGGATGCGGCGATCTTGGAGCTCTCCAGCGCGCGCCGTACCGTGATCCGTCCCTCGTTCACCGGCCGGGGGACCTCCATGCCCCACTCGCCCGTGATGCCCTCGCGGCCGCCGATTCCCACGAAGCGGTTGTCGATCGGTTCGTCCTCCAGCACCGTCGCGGCGGTGAGACCTTCCTGAAGCCCGGTCGCGTATAGGAAGGGCAGGAAGGCGGTCCCCAGCGGACGGCGGCCGAGCTCGATCACGTCGTACTTCACATCCACGTAATCGCGCCCGCCGACGTGGGCGAGCACCTCCCCGGTGGCGTGATCGAACATCATCCCGGCACCCTGGAGATACTCCGGCTTGCCCCCCTTCTTCTTGAAATCCGCGCGCTTCTGGTTCGCGTAGCCCGGGCGCGCCTCGGCGCGTTCCAAGCTGTCGCTCAGGCTTCTTTCCATCGCTTCCTGTACGCTGGCATCGATGGAAGTGTGGATGTGGAAGCCGCCTGCGGCCAATGCGTCCTCCCCCATCGTGCGCTTCACCTCGTCGAGGATCCGTTCGTAAAGGTGGGTGGTATTGCGCTGCAACGGCTTCGGGTTCAGCTTCAGCGTCTGCCCGGAGAGGAGGGTGGCTTCGCGCCGGGTGATCGCGCCGATGTCCGCCATGCGGCCTAAGACGAGGTTCCGGGACTTCTTGTTGCCATCCGGATTGCTCAGCGGCGAAAGGCCCGAGGGATACTTGATCGTGCCTACGATCGCCGCGCTCTCGATCGCGTTGAGATCCTTCGGCTCCTTCCCGAAGTAGCCGAGCGAGGCCGAGCGGATGCCATAGTAGCCGCTGCCGAAGAAGACCCGGTTCACGTAGAATTCCAGGATCTCCGGCTTCGAGTAGTACTTTTCGATCCGCATCGCCAGGAAGGCTTCCACGAGCTTGCGCTCCATGTCGGATTCGCCGCGCTTCTCCCGCTCGCCTTCCAGGTCGTAGGCATTCCGCGCAAGCTGCTGGGTCAGGGTGCTGGCCCCCTGGGTGCGGCGGTCGGCCTTCCAGTTCAAATACGCCGCGCGGACCACGCCGATGTAATCCACCCCCTGGTGGGTCTCGAAACGCTGGTCCTCCCCCGCCTTCAGCGCGTCGATGAAAACGGGCGGCACGTCCTTGATCGGGATGACGCTGCGGTTCTGCTCGAAAACCCGGCCGATTTCCTTCCCGTTCCGGTCGTGGATGATGTTCGGGATTTCCAGATCGTTGATCCGCCGCAGATCGTAGGTATAGGCTCGCTCGCGGTAAGGACGCGTGAAATGTTCCAAACCGATGTATCCGAGACCCGCAAAGATCACTCCCAGGAAAATCAGCGAGAGCCAGAACCCTTTGCGCTTGTAGAAGCGGCGCTTCTTCAGCTTGTTCCGCGTGTTTTTTTCAACCTTGGCCATGCCGGAATCCGTTCGTGACAGCTCCCGGAACCCGCCCGGTGCCCCGATGGCATACCTGCGGGACCGCGGGAGTGCAACCCCCGGCTTGGCCGGGAGACTTCGGGAAAAAATACGGGGGAATGGCCCCCTCCCCTTTCCGCATTTCATGGCGGCCGCCCTCTATGATCCTGAGGAAGGATACTACGCCCGGCCCGGAGGACAAGTGGGCCGCGGCGGGGATTTCTTCACCAGCGTGAGCACCGGCCCGCTTTTCGGGCGGCTGCTGGCGGAACACATCGCCGCGTGGTATCGCGAGGCCGCGATGCCGCCCCGCTGGCGGATCATCGAGCTAGGGGCGAACGACGGCACCCTCGCCTTGGATATCCGCGCGGGGCTGGAGGAAATCGACATCGTCCTGGACGGGCTGGAGCACGTCGTCATCGAGCCCCTGCCACAGCTCGCCGCCGCGCTCCGGGAGAAATGCGGAGACCGCCTCCGCGTCCTCGATTCCGCCGCCGGACTCGCTGCCGATCCCCTGCCCTCCTTCGTGCTCGGCAACGAAGTGCTGGATGCTTTGCCCTTTCACCTCATCGAGTCCGACGGCACCTGCTGGCAGGAGCTCGGGGTGAGCTTGGACGGCGAGGCTTTCTCGTGGACCTTGCTGGGCCCCGCCGCGGAGGAACTGGTGGAAGGAATTCCGGTTTTTCCGCCGGGCTACCGGACGGAGGTGCGGGATAGTTTTCCCGCCTTCCTCGCTCCCCTGATCGCCGCGATGGCCGGGGGCCGGATGCTCTGGATCGATTACGGTTTCCCGCGCGACGACTACTACCACCCGTCCCGCACCACCGGAACCTTGCGAACCTTCTCCAAACACCGCGCCGCAGAAGATCCGTTGGCCACGCCGGGAGAAATCGACATCACCGCGCATGTGGATTTCTCCGCCTTGGAAGAGGCGATCTCGGCGGCGGGCGGAAAGGTGATCCGCTTCGAGCGCCAGGGGAAATTCCTCACGGAGAGCGCCCGGCCGTGGCTGCTCTCCTTGGAGGGCAGGACGGATGCCGAAGCGATGAAGTGGTTCCGGAACTTCCAGACCCTCACGCACCCCGGCCAACTCGGCTCGAGCTTCCACGTGATGGAGGCGGCGTGGGAGTAGCAGGCCGCGCTAATCCCACTCCGCCACCGGAAACCTCAGGAAATAGATTTCCCCCTGCCCTTCGTAGAGCACGCCCAGATGCTCCTCATCCACGGGCGCGAGGCAGGAGTAGCCGAAGCCGCCGCGCACGTCGTAGAGGCGATGGTCCTTCTCCGGCCAGCTCATGCCTTCGTCGGCCGAACGCTTCACCGTCATCCGGTTTCTCGCGGAAGTGCTGTCGGGATTTGAAAACCAGAGATTCCCGCCCACCGGCCATGCCAGCAGGCTGGCCATGCAGACCGGCTCCCTCAAGGCCCTGCGGTCGGTGGGATGGGCTACCCAGGTCTTCCCCAGATCTTTCGTCACCGCGATGGTCCGCGAACCTCCCCTGTCGTCGCGGCAATTGATCATGAGGGAGCCGTCCTGCAACTCCGCGATCTGGGCCTCCGTCGTCTCGCTCTTCACGCCGGCGCCGATGCTCCAGGTCCCGCCGCCGTCCTTCGAGGCGATGAGCGTCGAGTGCGGCTTGCCATCGGCCGCGCGATACTGCGCGGCGAATACCAGCGTGCCATCCCGCAGGGCGATGCCCGCGCCCGGCCCGCCCAAGAGCAAGCGCCACGCGGGGTCCTTCACCTGCGCGGTGAGGTTCACCGCTTCCGACCACGTCTTGCCGTCGTCGCCGCTGTGGACCAGGACAAGCTGCCCGGTCTCCTCCGGCGTCAGGCCGGGGCCGGATCCGTGCCAGGAGCGGTCGCCGTGGCTCCATAGGGCAACGATGAAGATCCGCCCGCTCGCCGGATCGACCAGCACCGCCGGATCCCCCACCCCGTCGTGGCGATGCTCCGGATCGTTCCCCATGTCGATCGCCACCCGCATCGGTTCCCAACTCGCGCCGCCATCGGTGGAGCGGGAGACGCCCACATCGATGTTTGCGGGAAGATCGCCCGCGTGATCGCGCCGGATGTCATAGACGGCGATCAGGCTGCCGGCCTTGGTACGCGCAAGTCCCGGAATGCGGTAGGATTTCGACCCATCGTCGCCGGGCAGGCGGACGGCATACCCGATGCGCTGCGCACCCTCGGGAGAAGCAAGCGCCGGCTCGATCACCTTGCCTCCTATTTTCACGTGAAACAGGGAGGCGTCGATCCGTCCATCGATCGAGGCATCGTCCTTCAAAACGGGCGAAATCCAGAACCAATGCTCCCCCGGCGAAAGGACCAGAGCCGCGGCGAGCGTGAGCTTCTCAGCCGCGCGCGAACCCTCCGCAATCACCTCGCCCGGCTGACGGCCTGCGCGGGCCTCCCCTTTGCAGACCTGGAACTTCGCGATGTCTCCCATGCGCGTGGTTCCGCCGAAGCCGAGGCCGATCTCTTCCAGCTTCACGGCACCCGCGTCGCCCGCGACCACGATGCGGAAACCCAGGACAGGATTGAAGTCCTCCCGGATGAAAGCCGGAGCGACCGGCTGCACGGTCTCCACCAGCGCCACTCCCTTCTGAGAGCCGGATCGCGGGGACTCCCCCTGCACGGGCGCAAGGAGCGATAATGCCATGAGAGCACGGACCGGGCACCAATTCGTCATCACTCATCCTATACGGACCGCAATAAAGAGGAATATCGCCAAAATTTGCAACCGGAGAAAAGGAAAACGCCCCGTCGGGCACATGGGCCGGACGAGGCGAGTTTCCCGGTTGGGATAGTAACCTCAACGTATTACTTCGCATCGCGGGTAGCATCGGCTTCGTCTTCCAAGGCATCCGCCTTGTCTTCCGCTTCCTTGCGAATGGCGTCGGCATTGTCCTCGGTGGCGTCCGCACGGGCTTCCGCATCTTCCTTGCCCATATCGGTGGCATTATCGGCCTGCTTGCGGATGTTTTCGGCGGCCTGCTCGTTGGCTTCGGCTGCGGCTTCCGCGTCTTTTCTCACGGCTTCGGCGTCCTTCTCAAGCGATTCGGCCTTCTGTTCCATCGCCTCTTCCTGCGCATCTTCCTGCGGTGAATCACAGGCCGTGAACAGGAAGCCGTAGAGAGCGGCGGCCGTGATCGAGCTGATGATCGGTGCTTTCATAATCTTGTTTTTGGTTGGCTTGCCCCGATGGGGCACGGAATTCTTAGCCGCAGCTCACATGCCGCGCCGTTTTTCAATGACTTACGACATTCTTCGTTCTGTTGGAGGGATCGTTGCACGGTGAAAGATGGCTATCTGCACGATCCGGGGCTGCGGTGGCCGCCGTTCCTTGGACTTGCGGCAAGCTGGCCGCTCTGTTCCGGTCGGCGCGGATGAACGGTGCGCCCACGGCGGAAGATGTGATCGGGATGTTGCGGGAAGAGGGAATCGTCGAGCTCCCGGCGGATTTCCCCGTACACGGCGATCTCTTCGCGGAAGGCATGGACTCCATGGCAGTGATGCAGCTCATCGTGGTGGTGGAGGAGCGCTTCGGCGCGGTGATCGGGCCGGAGGACGCGGGGCGGGAAAATCTGGCCACGCCCAGGGATCTCGCGCGCCTCATCGCGAGGAAATCGGGAGGTGCCGCGTGAGGGCGGACATCGTGGTGCTAGGCGCGGGCAGCGCGGGAATCGCCGCCGCCGTGACCGCCGCCCGCCAGGGCGCGCGGGTCGTCCTGCTGGAACGCCACGGTTACGCGGGCGGAATGGGCACCGCCTCCCTGGTGCATACGTTTTGCGGCCTCTATCTGACCGGAGGCGAAGCTCCCGTGCCCGCGAATCCCGGCTTCCCCGCGGAGATGGCGGAGCGGATGCTGCGTGCCACGGGCGCGGCAGGACCGGTGAAAATGGGCCGCGTGTGGGTGCTGATGCAGCACCCGGTGGAATTCGTCCGCATCGCCGACGAGCTTTTGAAGGAGTCGGGGGTGGAGGTCCTCTTTCATGCCGAGGTGCTTTCCGCGGAACGGGAGCAGGAAGGCTGGGTGGTCCGTGCAGCCTGCCGCGGCGGCACCGTGGCCGTGCGCGGAAAGGCGCTCATCGACACCAGCGGGGACGCGGTGCTGGCGGACATGCTCGGCGCTCCGTCCGCACTCGCGGATTCCCCGCGCCTGCAACGCCCCGCGTATGTCTTCGGCGTCCAAGGGGTGGCGAACGGCGAATCCGGCTTGCCGCTCGCCGGAAGGATCGTGGATGGCGTGCGGCGGGGCCTGCTCCCCGCCGGAGCGCTAGGCCTGCATTTCCGCGCCAGCGGCCGCGCTGCCGAGATCTTCGGCACGATCGATCTTTCCGGGGCTGAGGAGGGCGATTACGATCCGCTCGATGCCGCCTGCCTCACCCGGCTCGAGCAGGACGGCCGCGCGACAGCCTCCCGGGCGATTGATTTCCTCAAACGCGAGGCTCCCGGCTGGGAGGCTGCCTACGTCTCCCACTGGCCCGTTCGCGCGGGCGTGCGGGAGAGCCGCCGCTGGAAGGGCCGCCACGTCCTCACCGGGGGGGAAATCCTGAGCGGCGCGCGCCACCCAGATGACATCGCGCTCGCCTCTTGGCCCCTGGAACTCCGCGAAACCAACCGCGGCCCGAAGCTCCGCTATCCGGAGGGCGACCGGGCGGCGGGCATCCCCCTCGGCTGCCTGATTCCGGAGGGACTCGAGGGCGTTTTCACCGCCGGGCGCTGCATCTCCTGCGACCACGAGGCACAGGCCTCCATCCGGGTCATGGGCACCTGCTTCGCCACCGGGGAGGCCGCGGGCCGCAGCGCCGCCGCCTATCAGGAATGAAGTTGCCAGCGGGAAAGCGGCCATTCATCTTTCGGCCGATCCCGTGCGGGCGGACCGCCGGGGAGGAAATGGCGCCGAATCACCCGGAAAAATCAGCGAGGCCAGGCAAGTTCCGATGAATATTCTCCCGCGCCTCGCGTCGAAAACACTGCTGGGACCCGCCGAATCCCGCTCCGCCGCCTCCGGAAGCCCCGGGGAGGAACCGGAAGACGAGGTCCTCGTGCTGCGCGCGAAAGCGGGCGACATGAAGGCATACGACGAGCTCGTCACCCGGCAC
>CAMPGU010000160.1 GCA_946885645.1 uncultured Haloferula sp. | reverse complement strand
GCTTCAAGGAAGTCTTCCTGCGCGTCACGGGGGACGAAGTCTTCCGCACCCTGAAATACGAATCCGGGGTCCACCGGGTCCAGCGCGTACCCGCCACGGAGACGCAGGGGCGGATCCATACCTCCACCGTCACGGTGGCCGTGATGCCGGAAGCGGAGGAAGTGGACGTCGAGCTGAAGCCGGACGAGCTCCGCATCGAAGTCTGTCGCGCGGGCGGTGCCGGGGGACAGCATGTGAACCGTACCGAATCCGCGGTGCAGGTCTTCCACCTGCCCACCGGGCTTTACGTCCGGTGCGAAGACGGCCGCTCGCAGGGACAGAACAAGGAGCGCGCCCTCCAGATCCTCCGCAGCCGCCTCTACGAAATGAAGCAGAGGGAGGAGCAGGAGAAATATTCGGCGAACCGCCGCGCGCTGATCGGGTCCGGCGACCGCTCGGAAAAGATCCGCACCTACAATTTTCCCCAGAGCCGGATCACGGACCACCGCATCGGCCACACCTCCCACAATCTCGCCGGAGTGATGGCGGGGGATCTCTCCGAATTCACCGCGGAACTCCAGAAGGCGGAAATGGCGGAAAGGCTGAACGAAGCGGGGATGAAGTAACTCTTCCCTCCTGTCCGTCGTCACCCCCGGCATCAACCACCCGAAGCGCGGCGATCACGGGAACCGCCGTCGCTCCGGGCAGGAAGCCTCCTCAGAACGTGTAGTTCAGCTCCACGCTGGCGCGGGTGGTGGAGCGGTAGATGGGATCCTCGGTGTCGAAGTAACCCAGCTTCCCGATGGCCGTGAAATGGTCGTCGAACTTCTTCGTGAGCACGGAATCGAAGCCGAAGCCGAGATCGGTGCTGACGGCGTTGTCGCCGAAGATGTGGACGGCATTCATCCACTTGATGCCGCAGAAGATCGGCATGGTGTAGCTGGCGTAGGTGTCCGTCAGGCCCGGGTGGGTGCCGGCGAGGCGGCTCCCATCGGTGGCGTCGGCGAAGCCGTTGAAGGCGTGGAGCGTGGCCAGCGGAGTTTGCACGCCCGCGTCCAGGTGCTCGATGCCGACCGTGAGCGCGTGGCTGCCGAAGAGGGTCTTGGTGGCATTGAAATGGGCGTAGAGACCGTCCTTGTCATTGAGCGGACCGGCTTCCTCCTGCCAGGCGAGTTCCCCATAGAGGGTGATGCCGCCGAGCGTGCCCTTCGCGCTCGCGCCGTAGGTATCGTTGTCCCAGCCGGTGGAGCCCGCGTCCTCGAAGTCCATTAGGTACATGTAGGCACCGAGGGTGACCCCTTTGATCCCGGCGTAGGAGCCGTTCAGCAGGTGGATTTCGCCGGGCGCATTCTCGGCGACGCCGAGCGCGTCCTCGCCGAAGATGCGGTTCACCTGATCGATGTAGGCGTAGTTCAGCGTGAGCCCCGGGACGGAGGTGTTCATCAGCGAGACCGCATCGTAGGTCTGCTCGTTCTGGCGCCATCCCACATTCCCGATGAAGGCGGCGTTGTCGTAAATGATCCGCTGCCGGCCGACCTTCACGGTCGTGTCGAAGCCGCTATACTGGAGGTAGGCTTGGTTGAGCTCCTCGTTCTTGGGATCGGGAATCGCGCTGTTCCGCGGGTCCGAGGGGTCCACGCCGGGGGCACCGCCGTGGTAGTCATCGATGACGGCTTGGGTGAACTCGCCTTCGACCAGGGCCGAAAAGCCGAACCATTCTTTGGTCTTCAGGCCCAGGCGCTCGCGCACCGTGAGGGCATGGGAAGGATCGAATCCGTCCACGTCCGCGAATTCGTAGCGCAGGCGGATATCGACCAAGGGCTTGATCCATGGGGCTTCGGAAGCCGCCGCAATCTCGGGCGAGGGTGCAGGGGTTCCGGCATGGACGACTACGGTGCTCGCGGCGAGGGCGAGAAGGGAGGCGAGGGTATGATTTTTCATCGTAAGGCGGGTGGGAGGAGAGCCGCTGGCCTGCCAAGGTGGTGGTCTTGCCGGGCCCGCCGCGTGCGAAATCCGCACTGCGGCGATGAAGTTCGCTCATCCTTTCCGCAAATGAGACTCATTCATGCAAAGTAGGTTATGAGATGAATTCGGCGCACATCCGATGAAGCGGGGCCGCAGGCGGGAGGCTGGCGGTTTCCCTCCGCTGTCACCCTTCGCCGCTCGAAATGAAGTCCACCAGATCCTTGCGGCCCTTTGCGAGGTCCGGAGGGTTCAAGTAGAACATGTGGCCTGCTTCATACTCGGTGAAGAGGATGTTCTTCCGCGCGGTATCCGGCAGGTCGAGCAGATGGGAGATGGAGTAAGCGATGCCATCCGGCGGGGTGGCCAGATCCGCATGGCCTCCCATGACCAGCACCTTCAGGTGCGGATTGTCGCGCATGGCGGTGGAGAGGCGACCGGCCATGTTCACGTAGCCGTTGCCATTGCCCATCTTCCACGGCTGCACCTTTCCGGTGAGGATCTCGTAGGGGGAGTCTTCCTTCCAGCCGAGCTCGCCGCCCAGATATCCGAGCATCGTCGTGGAGTAGGCGCCGAGCGCGAGGGAGAACGAGGGATCGTAGTCCGCGAAGGGCATTGAGGGATCCGTGGTCGGCCAAGCGACCCGCGCATCGAAGCGGCCGAGCACCTTGCCTTCTTTCTTCAGCAGTTCGCCGCGGAAGCGGGTGGGATCGACCCGCAGGTCGCAATCCAGAATCAGTTGCAGGGGCAGGGAGGTGAGAGCGGAGAGCCTCTCCGCCACGGCCTGGCGCATGGAGGGATCCAGTCCGCGCCCGGCGTGGAGGGCGGTCGTATAATCGCCGCTCGCGAATTCGCGGGATTGCTTCACCAAGGCATTCCGGTCGCCCTTAAGCTTTCCGTGGAAGTGCGCCACCGACGTGTACACCGGCAGGAATACCTGAAACGCGAGGTCGTTCCCCTGGGAAGGGCTGAGGGTGCGGAAATCGAGCAGGGACGAAAGAAGCACCACCCCGTTCAGCGACATGCCGTAGCGGGATTGCAGGTTGGCGGACAGCCCCGCCACGCGGATGCCTCCGTAGGATTCCCCCAGCAGGTACTTCGGCGAGGTCCAGCGGTTGTTCTCCGTCACCCAGCGGCGGATGAAATCGCTCAGGGATTCCACATCGCCCTCCACGCCATGGAATTCCTCCGGCCTGCCGTCCTTTTCGACGCGGCTGTAGCCGGTGGACACGGGATCGACGAAGACCAGATCCGCGACGTCGAGAATCGAGAATTCATTCGGCACCAGGCGGGCGGGGGGCTTCGGCGCGCTGGTGCCATCGCCCGGCAGCTCGACCCGCTTCGGTCCGAGCACGCCCAGATGCAGCCACACCGCGGAGGAGCCCGGTCCGCCGTTGAAGGCGAAAAGCACGGGGCGCTTCGAGAGGTCGCCCGCGTTCTTCTTCAGGTAGCTCACGTGAAAGATGGAGGCGCGCGGGGTGCCGTCGTCTTTCTCCAGCGTCAGCTTCGAAGTGGTGACCTGGTAGTCGATTTTCTTGCCGTCGATGGTCACGGAGCCGTCCTTCGTCACCGGCTCGACCTTCTTCTCCTCCTTCGGCTTCTCCTCCTTGGGGGGATCGGCGGGCGGAGCGGGATGTTCCTGGGCGGCAGCGAGGCCGGCGAGAAGGGCGAGCAGGAGAAGGGACGGGCGCATATCGAAACGGACGTTAGAGAGTCCGCGCGGCTTGTCCAGAAGGGCGTCCGGGTCGTTTCCCCGGGTGCCATCCGCCCCTGCGCACAAAGACGCCGGCCCTGCAGGAGGGCCGGCGTATCGGGTAAATCCGGATTACCTCCTCCGGCGAGCCATGATGGCGAGGCCGGCAAGAGCTCCCAGCAGGGTGGTGCCCGGCTCCGGCACCTGGATGAACTGCCCGGGCGCAAGGGCCGTATCGCTGAAGCGGACCTCGTCGATGGTGCCGTCGATGTGATCCACGAAGCCGCCGTTGTACCAGCCCCGGCCGAAGGTCCAGTTGCCGTTCGGAGAGGAAAGGGCGTTTGCGGTCGCGTCCCCTCCCGTGAGCAATACCGAGGAGGCCTCCTGATAGCCCAGCCCGCCTCCCAGGTCGTTCACAAAGAACTTCGCGGTGGTGCCGTCGCTGGTGACGGCGAGCTGGTAATATGTGCCGGCCACCGGGCTAAAGGCGCTATCCATCGTCACGCGTTGCCCGCCCACGGTGGAAAAGTCCACGCGCCAGGAGCCGAGGCCGCCGTTCGCGCCCGCGTGTTTCTGAAGATAGAAATCGGAGAGCGGACCGCCGAAGGAGGAGCCGTCGCGCCCGATGACGGTGAGGAATCCTCCTGCCGCATCCAGCCTCACGGTGGTTTCGATCGTCCATTGCTGCGGTTCCCATGCGTTGATGGTGGCATCCGTGGTGTAGCCGTCGCGCCCGCCGGTGAGAGTGTCGAGGCTCAATCCGCTCCCTGAGGCGGTATCGCCCAGTGCGGAGTAGGCCGGCCCGAAGCTCGTATCGAAGCCGGACATGGAATAGCCGTTGCCGGAGAGGTCATCGGCCGGATCGTCGGAAAAGAAGGCACCGGGTGTGCCTTCGTCGAAATTCCAGTAGGCGACCGTGGCGGCATTCGCGGCTGCAGAGCCGAAGAAACCTGCGGCGATCAACGATGCCGGGAGGAGGATGCGGGTATGGGTCATTGGGTTCGAGGGTTCGAGGGTTCGAGGGTTCGAGGGTTCGAGGGTTCGAGGGTTCGGGAGTGGCGGTCGCAGGCTTGGAACTTGGGTAGGCCCGCAACCGTGGCGCACAGTAGCGAACTTCCCTGCCGGCCACTATGATCCCCTCGCCGGAAGCCGGTATGATTTCGTCGGATGACTTACTTCGGTGAGCGGGATCGAGGCTCCGATAGGAGGTTCTCCTCCAGCATTCAAAGGCTTTCACAGCTGCCGGGGAGTTTTCACCATGCGGATTTTTCCGCCCCTCCCGATGGAACCGAGAAGCCCGGACGCTTGCCCGGGACGCAAAAAAAGCGCCGGCCCCTGTGGAGAAGGGGCCGGCGCCGGGAAGACTCAGGGCGAGCTTAGCGGCGTGCGCCGTTCTGCTGCGAAGAACCGGAATTCACCGGGAAAGAGATGGCTGAAGGAACTGACATGGCTTTGTTTTGTTCGAGGTCTTTCGAAGGTCGGCTTTGGAAGGAATGCTCCCAACGAGTGACGCGAAAGTAACCTGTTCCTTCTTGCCCCGCATTATGAAGAGGGGAACCCGGCTTGCGATTTTGCGAAGACCTGAACTCTCAGGTGCCCGTGGACTTACGGTATTCCCCGGGGGTCATCGAGGTCTGTCTGCGAAAAAGATGGCTCAAGCGTTCCGCATGCTCGAAGCCGAGCAACTCCGCGATGTGCGCCAGGGTATAGTCCGTTTGCGAGAGGAAACGCTGGATGGCATCCACCAGCGTCTGGCTCAGAAGCTGCCGCGGTGTCTTGCCGGTGGCGGCCTTCACGCGCTGCTCTAACAAGCGGCGGGAGACGTGGCACTCGCGGGACAATTGCTCGATAGTGAGCATGCCGGGCTGCTGTTGGCGCAGCAGCTCCAGAAAGCGGCGCACCACCGGATCTTCGATCGCATCGAGCGCGGTGGATTGCCGGACGATGAGGCTCTTCGGCGGCACCAGGCGCTCCAGCTTCACCTGGTTCAGGTGCTTTCCCGCCATCATTTCCGCCAGCCACGAGGCGGCCAGGAAGCCCATGCGGATGATGTCGGGATCGATGCTCGAAAGGGGAATCCGCGACGTGCCGGAGAAGACCGGATCGTTATCCACTCCCAGCACCGCGAGGTCTTCCGGCACGGCGATCTTCTGTTCGAGCGCGGACTGCACGGCCCGGAAGGCCACCTCGTCCCAGCAACAGAAAAGCGCGCAGGGCTTCGGCAGGGAGGCGATGAAGGCCTCGTCCCCGCGCTGCAGGGTCTCGAAGGTCCGGGCCTTCCGCTCCGGCGTGTGATGGCAGAGCGGCTTGTGGCCGCGGGCACCGAGCGCTTCGGTGAAGCCGATCTCGCGCTCGCGCGAGACGTTGTGATCGCTGTAACCGAGGAAGGCGAAATGCCGGTGGCCCTTTTCGATGAAATGCTCGGCAGCCATCCGGCCGACCGCGCGGTGATCGCTATCGACGATGAGATGCTCGCCCGCCGGGTCGAGCAAGGTGCTCTGGAGATCGAAGACCGGCATGCCCTGCTTGCGCAGCGCCTTGGAGTGCTTCTGGTCGGGGCTGGTCGTGATCACGCCGTCGCCCTTGAAATCCGCCAGCCAATCCGGCTCCGCCGCCGTCTTCCCGCGGTATTCGAAGTGGATCTGCCAATCGTGCAAGCGGCCGAAGCGCGCGATCCCGCGGATCAGGTTCCGCCCGTATTGCGTGGAGGTTTCGACGATGACCGCGACGTGCCGCACGGGGGAACGCGTAAGCGGCAGGATTCCCCATGACGAGGAAATAGCCAGCCTTGGAGGAAGTCGCGGGAGTCAGCGAGCCGGAACCGTGATCGGCTTGAGCTGCTGCTCCTCGAAGACCGGATCGGCGGGCGGCGAAAGCTGGCGTGTCGCGGGGTCCCAGACATAGGGGAGGCCATGGATGGGATCAGCCGGGATCGGCTGGCCCTTCATCATCGCGAAGGCGGCATTCGTCATCCCGGTGGAATGCATCGCGCGCAAGAGCCCCTTCGACCAGGCCTGCTCCCCCACGAACATCATCTCGGCCGCTTGCCTGTTGCTTCGCGAGAGGTGGCCCGTCGTTGGCGGTGCCGGCACTGCCACGGTGGCCCACTCCGCGATAGCTGGTTTGTCATGAGTGGCGACCACCTCGGCGAAGCGCCCGGAGTAGAAGTCGATCAAGGCTTCCGGATCCGGGGCATACTTCGGATCTTCCACATCGCAGGCGATGGGCAAAATATACTGCTGCACGCCGATGTGCCATTCGCCCTTCATGATCCGCGAATACTCCGAGGGCGGCAGCACCTCCGGGCGAACGGCGGCCTCCCACGCCGCCGGGTCGAATTGCCCCGGAGGCAGCGCGGGAATGATATGGGAGACTACCTGGGACTGCACCTGCAGATTCAAGAGGATCTGCACGGTCACCGAGAGCAGGGAGGGCGTCTCGATTTTGCCGATGTGGTCGCCCACCCCCTTCGCCGCGCGGATCGCGTCGAGGGCCCCGGCGACATTGCCTTCTTCCGCGGCCAGCCGCGCCTCCAGCAACAGCGCATCCGAAAAGCCCTTCACCACGCGGGCGGAGAAGAAAGAGTAGCGGTTCACGTCGATCCCCGCGCTCGACTGCTCCGGCAGCAGTCCGATGGTCCGCACCTCGTCGAGCAGTGCCTTCTCTTTTGCCAGCCATGCTCTTGCTTCCGCCGGGTCCCAAGGGCCGGAGCCGGAGAGGAATTTGGTCAAACTCTCCGGGAGTTGGAGGGCGGGGACATCGCGGGGAAGGCGCCGTGCCGGGTCCGCCTGAAACCGTTCCAAAAGATCCAGCAATTGGAGGAAGCCGTTCCGCTCCGCGGGCACCTCGCGCAGGGTCACCGCCAGCTCCGGATAGCGCTTCAGCACCTGCTGGTAGAGGAACTGCGCCTGCTTGCGGATCTCCGCCGCTTTCGCCCGGTCGGCGGGGTTCGTCGAGGCCAGAAGGTCGAAATAGTGGTCGCCGAAGCCCGTCTTGCGGCGCTTCCACGGATTGCGATCCCAAGCCATCAAGTTCTCATAGTGCCCCTGCAGCCAGTCCAGGGACCACCCGCCTCCGGAGGAGCGGGGGCCTCCGGACTGCCGGGCCGTCGTCGGCGAGTCCATCGGCCGCGTCGCGGGAAAGATGATCACTCCCGGCACCGGCGGCTTCGAGATCGCCTCGAGCTCCGGCAGCAGTCCGAAGAAGAGCACGGCTCCGACCGGTACCATGCCGGCCATCGTGAGCAGGAAGGACTTCGAGGGGCGGTATTTCACCATACCGGACATTCAATCGGAAACCGCAACCGCGGACAAGACGGGAGAATGGCTGACCCAGAGAGCCCTGCGGGCTCAGACTCCCGCCGGAACCTGGGTGTGCAGGAAATTCCCCAGCAACTTCAACCCTGCCTGTTGGCTCTTTTCCGGGTGAAACTGGGTCGCCACCACCGCGCCGGAGCGGATGGCGCTGGCGAACTTCTCCCCGTACTCCGTCTCCATCGCGATGATCGAAGGATCGGCGGGCACCGGGAAAAAGGAGTGCACGAAGTAGAAGTACGGCGTCTCCCCGAGGCCCCGCCACATTTCATCGGCAGGATCGCGCGGCACGGCGGAATTCCAACCCATGTGCGGGATCTTGCGGCCATCTTCCGTGAAGCGCTTCACCTTCCCCGGGAAGATCCCGAGGCCGCGGGTGCCTGCCATCTCCTCGCTTCCCTCGAAGAGGATCTGATAGCCCAGACAAATCCCGAAGTAGGGCTTGCCCGCGAGCACCCACTCGCGGATCGCCTCCGTCAGGCCGCGCTTCTCCAGCTCCGCCATGCAATCGCCGAAGGCCCCGACGCCGGGCAGGATCAGATGGCTCAGGCCTTCCATCTGCCCCGGCTCGGAAACCAGCCGCGGCTCGATGCCCAGGGCATGCACCGCGTTTGCCACGCTGCGCAGATTGCCTGCTCCATAGTCGATGATGCCGGTCATGGTGGAACGGATATGGGTTATTGAGTATTGATTGTTGGAAAGACGGCCTGGCAGGAGATCCGCCACTAATCACTGCTCAATTATCATTCCTCGATTTCACAGCGCTTCCTTCGTGCTCGGGATGCCTTTGACCCGCGGGTCTTTCTCGCAAGCCTCCCGCAGGGCGCGGGCAAGGCCTTTGAAAATCGCCTCCGCGATGTGGTGGCCGTCGCGGCCGTAAAGCAACTCGACGTGAATGTTCGCCCGGAGATTCGACGCGAGGGCGCGGCAGAATTCCTCCACCAGCGTGAAAGGGAAATTCGGGGCGGATGGGGTCGCCGGATCGGCCCGGAACTCCAAATGCGGGCGGTTGCTCAGATCCACCACCACGCGCGCCAAGGTTTCGTCCATCGGCAGGTAGCAGGCCCCGTAGCGGCGGATCCCCTCCTTCGTGCCCAGCGCTTCGCGCATCGCGTCGCCGATCACGATCCCCGTGTCCTCCACGGTGTGGTGGAAATCGACCTCCAGATCACCCTTTGCGTCCAGCTTCAGGTCGAAGAGACCGTGGCGGGAAAAGAGGGTCAACATGTGTTCGAAGAAGCCGATCCCGGTGGAAATTTCGGATTCTCCGGTACCGTCGAGGTCGATCGACAGTTCGATTTGCGTTTCCGCGGTCTTGCGGCTGCGGCTGGCGGTGCGGGATGACATGAAGGATCGGGAAGAAGCTGGGAA
>CAMPGU010000159.1 GCA_946885645.1 uncultured Haloferula sp. | reverse complement strand
TCGCGCGAGGGCGGTGATGCTCACGGAAGCGGGCATCCCGGTCGTGCTTCTGGACCGCGACCGAACCCCTTTTCCCACCCGCAGCGATTTTGACCTGATCGGCATCGACAATGTCTCCGGCGGCTATCTTCTCGCCCGGCACCTCTTGAAGCTCGGCTGCACGCGCATTCATTTCGTGGCGCGCCCGCTCTCCGCCCCTACCGTGGACGCGCGCATCGCGGGTGTACGCGAGGCACTCGGCCGCCAAGGGATCGAGCCGGACCGGGATTGGCTTCATATAGGGGATCTCGACGACAGGAAATTCGTGCGCAGCCTCACCGGTATCATGCGGGCGGATGCCTATATTTGTGCCAACGACCACACGGCCGCGCGTCTGATGCGAGAACTTCACAAGTGCAACGTCCGGGTGCCCGAGGATGTCCGGGTCGTCGGCTTCGACGACGTGAAGTTTGCCACCCTCGTGTCCCCTCCCCTCACCACGATCTCGCAGCCCTGCCGGGAAATCGCGCTCACGGCTTTCCGCGCGATGATGGACCGCCTCTCGGATCCCACGCTTCCCGCCTGCCATCTTTCCTTGGCACCCCGACTGGTGATCCGGGACTCCTGCGGCGCCTATCAGCCCCGTCCCGCAAAAGCTTGAGGCGTCCCCGGATCGTCCGCCGCGACATTCCGCATTGGACCTCCCGTGATCGTTCTCCATGCTCCGGCGCATGCCGACAACGCGCGTCGATCTCGGGGACCGTTCCTACGATGTCCAAGTGGAAAAAGGCCTGCTGTCGCAAGCAGGTCGGGCGATTCTCGCGGCGGGGCTGCGTGGAAAAGCCGCGATTATTTCCGATACCACGGTGGCGGGATTTCACGCTGAAGCTCTCAGGGCGTCGCTCCAAGATGCCGGCTACTCCCCTACCCTGCATGAAATCCCCGCAGGAGAAGCCTCCAAGTCGATGAGTCATGCCGCGGCCCTTTGCTCGGCCCTGGCGGATGCGGGCCACGACCGCCGCTCCTTTGTCGTTGCGCTGGGCGGCGGCGTCGTCGGCGACCTCGCCGGGTTCGTTGCCGCCATCTTTTACCGCGGCATTCCTTTCGTCCAGATACCCACCACCATCGTCGCCCAGGTGGACTCCTCGGTCGGGGGAAAAACCGGCGTGAACCTCCCGGAGGGAAAGAATCTGTTAGGTGCCTTCCACCAGCCCGCGCTGGTCCTCGTGGATCCGGCCGTGCTCGCGACCCTGCCCGGCCGGGAATACCGCGAGGGCTTTGCGGAAGTCATCAAGCACGCCGCCATCCGGGACGCGGGGATGATCGATGACATTGCCGCGCTGGACCCCGCCTCGCGGGACGTGCCCGCCGGACTCATCGCCCGCAACATCGCCATCAAGGCCCGCATCGTGGAGGCGGACGAGCACGAAACGAAAGGCATCCGCGCCCTCCTCAACCTGGGCCACACGATCGGTCACGGGATCGAGGCCGCCGTTCCCTACGGCAGCATGCTTCATGGCGAGGCCGTCTCCCTCGGCCTGCGGGCAGCTCTTTATCTTTCGGAAAAGCATGCCTCCCTGGCGGCGGCGGAATCCGGCCGCATCCTCGGTCTCCTCAGACATTTCAAGCTCCCGCTTGTCCTGGACGAGAATATCGGCACCGATCGCATCCTCCACAAGCTGGGCCGCGACAAGAAGTTCGAAGCGGGCAAGATCCGCTTCGTGCTGCTGCGAAAGGCAGGCGATGCCTTCGTGAGCGACGCCGTGACCACCGCCGATCTGCAGGAAGCGATCGAGCACCTGCGCAGCCCGCTCTGAAAGCTCCGGGCATGGACGCAAAAAAGCCCGGGAACTACCCGGGCTTCTCATCCCGCCCTTTACCGGGCGTGGGAAATTTTTCAGCGTCTCACATGCCCGGCAACTCGACGGTCCGGGAATATTGGAACGACTCTTGGGCCAGAATCTTCTCGCGGACTTCCTCTTTCAAGCCGGGAGTATCGAGACGGATCACTGCCGCGTCGGAGAGCACCGTGATGCCGATCTCCACACCCTTCAAGCGCCCGGCTTTAAGTTCGTCCAGACTCACCGAGGGCTGGAGCGATCCGACCGAGGCATCGGTTTCGAGACCGTTGCCGCGCAATCTCATCTCCGTACCGGCGGCGTTGTCACCCAAGGTAACGCGAACCGGCACCACCGTCGGGGCGGATCCGCCGCTGCCCGGCTGGGTCACCTCCACCTGATACGTCAGCGTGAATTGGTAGATGTTCTCGCAGACGAAGTTTTCCACTTCCTTCACCTTGTTGTCGTAGGAGGAAAACGCCGTCTTCAGATCTTCCTGACCCAGCAGATCCTTGAAAGTGTCGTCCGGATCCACCAGCAGGCGATAAAACACGAAGGTGGATGAATCCTGGTCGTCGGTGCCGTTCACCGGATCCTGGTATTCCAGCTTGTAGGACACGCAGGAGACATCTCCGCCCGCATCATTCGTCGTGCCGATCTGCCCGAGGTAACGATCCGTGGCAGCGGTGAAGAAGATCAGATCCGCCGCATTCGTGCTGGTGTTCGCCGTGGAGCCCGGCAAATCGCCCACCACCTTCGCATACATCCACTCGAAGTTGTTCCCGCGGCGGGATACCATCGATTCAAAGTCCTTCGCCATCGTGTCCAGCATGGACTTCGCCTGACGCGAGGCGCGGATCTCGGCGCGACCCCTTTGCCACGAATCGAGCGCCACCCCTGTAATGGAGACGAGCACCGTGACGATGACCGTGGTAATGGCCATCGCGACCATCAGCTCGATCAGCGTGAAGCCGCCGGCACGTTTGGAAGAAAAGCGGGTTTTCATGGAAATCTGCGTTGGCCTGCGTCAGCGGCGGACGGCGAGGTTGCGGGTGAAAATAGGCTTGGTGAGATTCTCCGGGTTGAACTTGCCGCCGGGTTTGACGTATTCCGGGTCGCTATTCGGGACGATGAAGAATTCGGCCGCGAAAGCAATCACCGCTTCAACGTAAGCGTCGGAACCGGTTCCGCCCACCGACTCCCCGGTATTGTTCGGATCGGGATTGATGCCGCCGCTCTCGCGCTTCCTGAGCTGCCCGCCTTGGAACTCCAGTTGGGTCAGCTTCGCCGCAAAGATCCGGCCGTCGAGCGACTTCAGGTCCTCCAGCAGGAGCGAATCCGTGCGCTGGCGCACCATCGGCTGCACGATGAAATCCTTGCCGGCCACGCCCCCGCCCGCCGTGTACGGTTCCATCGTCCCATCCGTACGCAGGGAATTCGGCGTCCCGCGATACTGATAGAGGAGAATGGTTTCCCCGCCGGTGGAGACTTCTTCGATCCACTTGTAGGCCTTGTCGAAGCCGGTCTTGTAATCCTGTGAGGAACCGCCCGGGCGCAGCGTGACGAGCTCCCGTTCAAGGGCTGCGGCGAGACGGTCGGCTTCCTGGACGCTGATCGCCTTCCGGAGGCCCGTGGTGGCGGGTCCGAAAACGGCGAGGAAGGCGGTGAGGAGCAGTGCCAGCACGCCGATGGCGATGACGGTCTCCATCAAGGTGAAGCCGCGGCGCATGCGGATAGAAGTGGAATTCATGTGTCGTTCAGAATTTGGTCACGTCGGAAGGAATGCCGATCTGGTCGGGACCGCGGAAAAGCGAGGTGCGGCCGTTCCGCCAGACGACGAAGCCGGCGAAATCGCGCTTTCCTTCGCCCGTTGCCCGCGGCTCTTCGCCGGTGGGACGCACGCCGGAACCGACCACGAAGCTTGCGCCGGGGTTGGAGCAGATTCCTTCGGAGTTGAACTCGTAGAAGAAATATTCACCGTCGAAGGCCCGCTTGTTGATCGAAAGCTGCATCGTGTCGATCTCGCCCGAATCACCCTCATGGTCTTTCTTGCTATAGACCCGGCTGAAGAAGGTCTTCTCGGGCAAGCTGAGGGCGCGGCTCGCAAGTTCCCATTCGTCCGTCGGTTCTCCCTGAGCGTCCAGCTTTTGGAAAGCCACGAGCAGGCGACGCAGGTAGTTCTCGTTGTCCTGCGGATTGGTGACATCCACCAGCACACGGGCCTTCGTCCCCTTGCCTACCGCGATCGAGCGCGCTTCGTCGAAAATTGCTTCGGAAGTCGCGACGGCGGCTCCGACACCGTTACCGCCCGTCATGCCGCGCAGTCCTACCGCTCCCAAAGTCAGAAGGAGCGAAATGATCAGGATGACCACGAGGAGCTCGACCAGGCTGAAGCCTCCGTGGAGTCGTTTCTGGGGTGAAATCATGGTGGGGTTTTGTTTTTACAACTTATGGTTGGATTCCTGACACGATGCAAGCGGGAATGTGTTTACATCGCGATTACCGAAAACCGGGGTTTAGCCGGGATAGTGGCCCTTTCGCGGACCGTCCATCCACGCCCAGGCGGAACGCACCATCTCGCGGACATCCCGGTGGCGGGCCTCCCAGCCCAGAACTTCCTTGGAATAAGCCGGATCCGCCAATAGCTGCGGCGGATCGCCCGCGCGCCGCGGCCCGTACTTCACCGGCACGGGGCGCCCGGTGACCTCCTCCGCGGCGGCGATGATCTCCTTCACGGAAACGCCCACTCCGGTGCCGAGATTGCAGCGGACCGAGCCGCCCCCTCCTGCCAGATGCTCCAGCGCCTTCGCGTGCGCTTCGGCCAGATCATTCACGTGGATGTAGTCGCGGATGCAGGTCCCGTCCGGCGTCGGATAGTCGGTGCCGAAGACGTCCAGATGGGACACCTCGCCCGTCACCGCCATGAGCACCCGCGGGATGAGATGGGTTTCCGGATTGTGATCTTCCCCGATCAGGCCGTCTTCCGAGCAACCGCTGGCATTGAAATAGCGGAGGGAGGCGCTGCGCAGGCCCCAGGCCCGGTCGCAATCGGCCAGGATCCATTCCAGCATCAGTTTGCTCCGGCCGTAGGGATTGATCGGATCCTGCTTGTTGCTTTCCAGGATCGGGATGGTCTCCGGCACCCCGTAAGTCGCGCAGGTGGAGGAGAATACGAAGTTCGTGCAGCCTTTTTCCTGCATCACTTCCAGCAGGGTCAGCGGCTCGGCCGTGTTGTTCCGGTAATACTTGAGCGGGTTGGTGACCGATTCGCCCACGTACGCGTAGGCCGCGAAATGCACCACCGCGCCGAAATCATACCGGTCGAAAAGCTCCGACACCAGCGCCCGATCACCCACTTCTCCTACCACCAGTTCCACCCCTTCATCGACAATCGCCTCCTTGTGGCCGAATACCAGATTGTCCAGCACCACGACTTTGTACCCGCGCGAGGCGAGCAGGCGGACAGCATGGGAACCGATATAGCCGGCTCCGCCGGTAACGAGGACAGGGGCAGTCATGAACGAGGTTTTAGCAGCGTGACGCCCGCAGGAAATGGATTCCGCGGCTACCTGTCAACCCGCCCGCTGGACTTCCCGCGAATCGGCTGAATAATTTCATTCATCCAACGTCACAAAAACATGATCGGGACATCCTTCTGGTTAAAAGCCGCAGCCGCGGCGCTTCTCGCCGCCGTCTCCACCTCCTGCTACTACGATCCCTACTACGGCGGCGGCTATGCCGGCGGGGGATACGACGGCGGCTACTACGGCGGAGGGGGCGGGATCAGCAGCACTTTCGTTTACACCAGCAACGACCGCTGGCTCTACGATCCGGTCGTTTATTGCTACTATGACCGCTACCGCGGCGCCTACTACGACCCCTACCTGTACGGCTACTACCCGGTCGGCTACTGCCCGCGGCCCTTGTACGGGGCCTACCACCCGCACGGCTGGCGGCCCGGCCACGGCCACCTCCCGCCTCCTTCGGGCTTCCGCGACCGCTACCTGAGCAACTACCGCGACCGCCTGTCCCAGCTGAAAGCCCACAACTACCGTTGGGCTCAGAACGTGCGGGAAAAAACCGACCGCGCTGCCGACGCCATGCGCGACCAGCGTCTCCGGGCCGCCGCCAAGTATAAGGACGCGCAGTTCTACCAAAAACAGCGGAACCAGAACCTCCGCGGCAACCAGGCCGACCGGATGCAAAACCTCCGCGAGCAGCAGCAGCAGTTTAATGATAAGGTCCGCGGCCGGGGCACTCCCCGGATCCAGCAGCAGCCGCGCACCCCACAGGTGCCGCAGCGGCGGCAACAGATCCAGCGGCAGCGAAACCCTTACACCCAAGCCGTCGATACCGCTCCTTCATCCCGCCAGGCGCGGATCGGCCGGGCACAGCAAGCCCAACGCCAGCAAGCCGCCCAAGGGCGGGGGGCCGTCCAACGCCAGGCTCCCCCGCAACGCCAGCCGCAACAAGGCAACGGCGGAGGTGGCAACTGGAAACAGAAGATGCAGGAGCGCCGCGCCAATTAGTGCGGTTGCGCCCTCGCCGAGCCCGTTTCTAAAACCCGCCGGAGGCTTCTCCGGCGGGTTTTTTCGTGCGGTCCTCACCCCTGCCCCACCGCGCGCGGCGGCACATCCCCTGCTGGGATTCCCATGCATGAAGACGACGCTCCTACTGATTCTTTCTATCCTCGCCACCGGGGCCACCCTGATTTCCTGTGACGAGATCGGTGACGACGACCACCCGGGAATGCCTTCCAGCAACGATGCCGTGCCTGCGCCCAAGATCGACGGTCGCCAGGAAAAGTTGGTCCCCGGTTCCCGGAACGATCCCGCGGAGAGCCGCGAGGACTGAGGAACTCCTCTACGGCCCGGAAGCGGTGGTGCCGGGGGCACTCAGCGTTGCTCCTGCGGCTTCTCACCGGGAACGCCGGGGCCTCCCGGCGTAGGGGTGGACGAACTCCCTCCTCCCGGTGCCGTGGCACCGGCGGCGTTCTGCGAATTCTCGCCGCCCGCAGCCGAGCGGTGCGGATCCGCGTCAGGCACCGGGGACGGAGCTCCCTCTTCCGCCTTGGTTGAAGGTGCGCCGGACGTCACCCCGGGGGAGGTCGCACCACCCGGAACTCCGCTCGCAAGCGGGGTGCCATCGGACTCTCCCACGTAATTCCCCGGGTTCGGCCTCGAGAAAGCCCCGGGCTTCATCGCATAAGGTTCGTCCCGGTCCCCCCGGTCGTCACACGAGGCCAGGACAAGAACGGCGGCGAAGGAGATTATTCGGCAAGCACTCATTGACTTCTTCCCAGCAATTGCCGGTCCATCTCCTCCCCGCCGGATCTCCGCTGAAGGACTGGCTGCCGGGCTTGCAGGATGCTCCGGGAAGCGCGCAGCTTGCACGGATTCCACGACGCCTCTTACGGCCCGAACCAACCGCGGCCCTTCTCCGCGGCCCCCGTTTGTGGAAACGGTCCGCGTGAAACCGAGACGCCACCCGGATCATCCTGGCGGGCGCCATGGTAAAAGAGCGGATCCCGGATGCTATCTCCTTCGGCGATGCCGATGAAGAGGATCATCCCGGTGCAGTGGATCGCTGCCAGGCCGGCGAAGAAATAGACCAGCCTTCTCTCGTGGTTGAGGTGCATGAAAACGGCTGCCACCAGGGAGGCCTTCACGGTGGCGATCATCAGCCCGAGCAGCATGTCCCACTTGTCGAAGCCATGCTCCCCCACATCGAGCCACGGAATCGTGGCCACCGCGACTGTAGCCAGAGTTCCACAAAAAAGGATGAGGCCCACCAGGAGATAGAGCCTGATGGATTTCCTCACCGCGGCGTCGTCGGTATCCGTGCTCATCACCCGGAGTCCAAGCCGGAGCAGTGCCAATCCCCATTCAGCCCGTTACGCTTGAAGTTCCATTTGTCCACCCCTGCCGGCCGGCCGCCTGCCTTTGCAGATCGCCGAAGCCGGATGCGAATTGCACTCCGACCCTCCCGTAAAAGAGAAAGCGGGGCCTGACCTGCAGACCCCGCCGGGAACGAACCGAAGACGCAGCGCGCTAGCGTTGCGCCGTCTGAAGCTTCCTTGCCGCTTCGAGGTGGGAATTCACTTCCTCGCGCGTTTCACGAAGGTGGTTGATCACCTGTTCATCCTTCGCCTCCTTCAGCAGCTCGTTGTCGATTTTCTCAAGGACCTCGGAATGGCCTTCAACCATCATATCGACGAACTTCTCCTCGAACTCTTCGTCGTCCAAGGCTACCACCGCAGAGAGTTCCCCGGCGTGTTTCTCGCGTAGCGCGGTCACCTCCGAGGTTTCCGCGGGAACCACCTCGATCTCCTTGCCGAGGTCGAGGGTCTTCGCGAGGTTCTTCCCGTGGGACTTGTGGATCATCTCCGCGTAGTCGGCCACTTCAGCGCTCAGTTTTTTACTCGCTGCCACGGAAGCCGCCGCGATTTCACTCTCATCCACGGCCACGATCATTCCCAGCACCTTCGCATCGCCGCTCTTCTCGCCGGTATCGGCGGTTGCCCGCTGCGGAGAGCCCGGAATCGTCGGAGAATCGGTATCCGTCGCCTTGTCCGGCGTCGGTTCAAACTGGAGCGAAGCCACATACTCCGGCTTCTCGCCCGCCGTCTCCTTGACCACCACCTCGCCGAATTTCTCGCGCGCTTGCTGGGCATCGAGCTCACCGGTCGCGATTTCGTGGGCTAGATTGAGAGCCAGGATATTGTGGGACTCCATGTCACACCGCGCGGAGAGCTCGCCCTGCGTGCGATCGAAAGTCACGCTCCCGTCGAACTTCGTGATCTCTCCGGCCCTTTCAACGGGCACCTGGTAAGAGACGGTGTGCTCCATGAAGTCGGTATGCGGCTTCGGGAAGTCATGCTGATGTTCCTCTTTCGATACGCAGATGCGCTTGAAGGAACCTTGGTCGCGCCAGACGAGCATCTCGTCCGTTGCGGAATCGGGCGGGCCATACTTCGAGATCAACGTCCGGGCACCGAGCCGCGGCCGCTCGGGCCAGGAGGCCACGATCCGGTCCACGGATTCCTCGTCCGGCTTGCTCATCCGGCTCGCCTCATTTGTAGCGGTCCTGTCGCTACGATTCTTGTTTTCCGCGCGATCCGCTTGGTCATAGCCGTCATTGGTCCGCCGGGCCCGGCGCTCGCTGCTTTCGCGGGACGGACGGTCTTCTTCTTCCGTCGCCGCAGGCTGCTCCTGCCGGGACTCGGGCATCGGCTGCCCGTCGTTGCCGCGCCCGCCCTGAGGCAATCCAGCGCTGCCTGGCTTGTCGGCAGGGCGATCGGGGCCGTCTTCCGGTGTCTGTGCCGGAGTGGTGGCGTCGCTATTGCCCCGCCCTCCCGATGGGTCGCTTGGCGGCCTCTTTTCCGGGGACGACTGGCGCGGCGGTTCAGCCGCCGCCAAGGGGCAGGACAGAGCCGCGAGGAGTAGCGCGGCGATGGTGTTGCGTGTGGGAATTTTCATGATGGTTATGCGATAATGGGAGCTGACGGACCTCGCACCCCATGTGCCAATTC
>CAMPGU010000158.1 GCA_946885645.1 uncultured Haloferula sp. | reverse complement strand
AAGGTGACCTTCCGTTTCCGGGCCCCGGGCGCAACGAAGGTCGAACTCAGCGGCCAGTTCCTCAAAGGGAACCAGCCGATGCAGAAAGACGAAGCCGGCATCTGGAGCATTACAGTCGGACCGGTCGAGCCGAACCTTTACCCCTATAATTTTGTCGCCGATGGGGTCGGAACGCCCGATCCTTCCAATCCCGACCTGTTTCCGAACGAGAGGTTCAAGCCCAGTCTCGTCGATGTCCCCGCCAGTCCGCCATTGCTCCACGCCGTCCGTAACGTCCCGCATGGCGAGATGAGCTACTGCTACTACGAGTCCAAAACATTGGGCCGGACCCGCCCGCTGCTCGTTTACACTCCGCCCGGCTACCGCGGGAGCGACGACAAGTATCCCG
The DNA here is from genome assembly GCA_946885645.1 of uncultured Haloferula sp. Next base: position 9,054 of record CAMPGU010000158.1, on the reverse strand, counting down.
TGCTCTACCTTGTCAGCGGCACCACCGACACCGAGGAAACCTGGTTCAAGGCCGGCCGCGCCAATGTGATTCTCGACAATCTCATCGCGGAAAAGAAGGCGGTGCCGATGATCGTGGTAATGCCCTACGGCAATATGATGGGAGGCACGCCGATGCCCTCGTCACCCCAGGCCGCGGAGATGTATCAGGTTTTCAATGAGGAGTTGACCGGCAACATCCTGCCCTACATCGAAGAGAACTTCCGCGCGATCCCCGACCGCGAGAAGCGCGCCATCGCCGGTTTCTCGCGCGGCGGCGGGCAGTCGTTGTTCGCGGGCTTCCGGAATCCCGACAAGTTCGCGTGGATTGGCTCCTATGCCGCCCACCTGACGCCGGAGGTCTGCGAAAAATACTTCCCCGAGCTCGTTTCCCAACCCGAAGCCACCAATGCGAAGCTCAAGCTGCTCTGGCTCGGCGTTGGCAAGGACGACTTCCTCTATCAGCCGGCACTCGCTTTCGAGGCCTACCTAAAGGAGAAGAAGCTCGCCCACCAATCATTCGTCACCGAAGGCGGCCACACCTGGATGAACGCCCGTCACTACCTCGCCGAGACGCTCCAGCTTTTCTTCAAATGAGCGTCTCTCAGCGGGCGGCCAGCAGTTGCTCCACGAGCGCGTGGACCATGCGCGGCAGGTCGTAGGGAAAGCGCGCTGTGATCAAATTGCCATCCACCACGCAGGGTTCATCGGACACGAGGGCACCGGCGTTCTCCAAATCGACGTGGATGTTCCACACCGCCGTCGCCCGCTTGCCCTTGAGGATGCCTGCGCTGACCATCACCCATTGGCCGTGGCAGATCGCGCAGGTCGGTTTTCCGGCATCGGACATCCCGCGCACCAGTGCCCGCGCGTGCTCATCCATCCGCAGCGCATCAGGATTCCAGCACCCGCCCGGCAGGATCACCGCGTCGTAGTCTTCGACCCGCGCCTCGTCGGTGTAGCGGTCGATTCTGATCCAACCTGCATTCTCCATCAGCCGGATCGCCAGCACGTGGGTCGCGGCGATCGGCGGGAAGCGCAGCCCCAGCGTGGGAGGGAATTCCCCGATCCGCGGCGAGACGACGTGGACCGTGGCCCCGTGTTCGGCGAGCCAGCGTTGGGCACCCAGTATTTCCACTTCTTCCACACCGTTGGTGCAGCAGATCGCGACGCGCTTGCCCTTGAGGAGATCGGGATCGGATAGAGGTTCGAAAAGGAAAGCATTCAACTCTCGATTCAATTCGCCATCGGCGGTCGCCAGCAGTTCCGTCGAGATCGATGGCACCGGCGATGGTGTCATGAGCTGCTGCATGCGTGAAAAAGAGGCAGCCTGAGCCGAACTGGCGGACGAGGGATTGTTCATGGTTTTCTCTGTGGATCGTGTCGGGGGCGGCCTCGTTCTTTCACGGGAGCGCCCGAAAGTGAAACCCGGATTTGCGGGTCTTCCTTGAGCTCTGCCCGTCCTGGCCCTAGGAAACCGGATGATGGGTACTGGCCTGAGCATTTTTGTGGTCGGGGCGTCAGCCGGGGGCGTGGAAGCGTTGGTCTCGATCATCCGGGATCTGCCCGCGGATTTTCCCGGGTCCATCTTCATCGTGATGCATCTGGCACCGGACTATCACAGTCTGCTGCCGGAAATCCTTCAGCGGGTGAGCAAGCTGCCGGTATGCCGCCCGGAGGATGGGGAACCGATCTCCTCCGGCCGCATCTACGTCGCCATCCCCAATCGCCACTTGATGCTTGAAAAAGATCGCATTCGCCTCACCTCCGGCCAGAAGGAGAACCGGTTCCGCCCGGCGGTGGATGTCTTGTTCCGGTCCACCGCCCGGGCCTATGGCCCCGGGGTGGTTGGCGTTGTGCTGACCGGGGCCTTGGACGATGGCACGCCCGGTCTCTATGCCATCAAGGAGCGTGGAGGGATCGCGATCGTGCAGGATCCCGAGGAAGCATTTTGCCCCGGCATGCCCCGTAGTGCGATCGAGCACGTCGCGGTAGATCATGTCGTCCGGCTCGCGGAGATCGGGCCCATGCTAAACGAGCTGGCGAGGCGGCCGATGGATGCTGCTGACGAGGACTACCAAGTGCCGACGATCATGGACAGCGAGGTCGGCATCGCGCTCGGCGACAACGGCCGGATGAGGGAGATCATGGACCTGGGCGGATTCACCCCCTACACCTGCCCGGAATGCCACGGGGTGCTCCTGGAGATTCCCGAGGACAGGATCGTGCGGTTCCGCTGCCATACCGGGCACGCTTTCACCCTCAGCCACCTGCTATCGGAACTCACCCGGAAGAACGAGGATTCGCTGATGAGCGCGCTTCGTTCGCTTGAGGAAACGGAGGCGTTGCTGGTGCATGCGGCCGAGCACCTTCAAGGAAGCGAAAGTCCCGGCAAGAAGGCCGCGATCTTGGAGAAGGTGGAGCATGTAAGACGGCAGGCAGCGCTGGTAAAGCAGGCTGCCGTGACGAATCTTGTGGTGCCGATGGAAGCCCTGGCCGAGGACGATCACCGGCGGAGCCCTTAGATCCTGCCCGCCGGATCTGCAGAGGGCCGGTCGCGCGCCGGTGCCGCGAAGGGATCCAGCGGCTGGATCGCGGTGGTGTGATCGATGTGGATCACGGCATCGAATTGCTCGGGCAGGCAGGAGCTGAAATAGTGGCTGTGGCGCTCCGTCAGAGGGCGATAGATCACCCCGATGGCGCGCTGGAGCCGTGGCTCGCGGAGCAAATCGACCGCATCCCCTCCAGTCGTTAGATCGAGCCAGAAATCTTTCCGCCCGGTGCGATGGAAGAGATCCTCGTAGCTTCCCGGAAGGCCCGGGTTCACCGTGATCTGCCGGGGCTCCTCGTTCCAGTCATGGGCGGCGGTGACGGTGCCCGCATAGGTCGAGAAGCCGATCGAGAAGACGCGCTTGCCGAGGCGTTGCTTGAGCAACTGCCCGACGTTCCATTCACCGCGATGGCCCATTTCGGTGGAGCGGGAATCACCGAGGTGGGAATTGTGGGCCCAGACCACCGTCTTCGCGTCCTCCCCGGCCTCGTGGTAGTGGCGGGAAAGGGCGCGGACGGTCTCGTCCATGTGGGCGTCCCGCAGGTTCCACGAGGCCTGGCGTCCACGGAACATCGCTCGATAGTAGCGCTCTGCGTTTGCCACCACCGCCGCATTTTGTTCGGCATGGAAGAGCTCCTCCGGATCGTCCGGCGGGGTTTCCGACGTCCTGCGCCTCCGGAGTTCCACGAGCTGGGCGATCACCTCGTCCTCGCACGGTTCCTCGCCTTCTCTCTCCGTCGCGAATCCGTAGAGCTGGGGATCCGTCCCGAAATGGTCGAAGCAGGCATAGCGCTCGCGGGCCCGTGCAGCGGCCCCCGGGTCCACCTTTTCCAGATAGGCCAGGACGGCATCGATGGAGGAATGGAGGCTGTAGAGGTCCATACCGAAGATTCCCACGAGACCTTGGGCCAGGGGCCGGTTCCATTCCCGCAGCCATTCGATGAAAGGCGGCATCGTTTCATTTCTCCACATCCAGCGGGGAAAGCGGCGGAAATCGCCCAAGGCCTCGTTGGCATCATGCTCCTTCACCCGCCCGGTGGTATAGCGGTGGACCCGCAGCATGTCCGGCCAGTCGGCCTCCAGGGCGATCACCCGGAAGCCGTGGCGTTCAATGAGACGGCGGGTGAGATCGGCGCGCATCGCGTAGAATTCCCGGGTGCCGTGGGTGGCCTCGCCGATCAATACGAAATCCGCCGCGCCCGCCTTTGCCACCAACGGGTCGAGATCGGTCTCCAGAGAGCGGGCAACGGCTGCGATTCGCGCCGCCGCATCTTGCTGCTTGCTGGTTTTCATGGGACGAAACGGAATGGTTGAAGAAGAGCATTCTACCGCACTTCATTCCCGCTTCACCCCGAAATCCGGATCTCCCGCCCGGGAACGGCACCGGCCAGCGAAGGTCGGCGCAGACCTTGCCGTGGCCGATCCGTGCCTTCAGATCGCGTGCGAGATTTCCGAAGGCACTGCCTCCAAATCGTGGCAGGCCCGGATGAACCCGGCCGCGCTCCAGGCCTGGTAGGCCTTGCCCATGGGCCGACCCGTGATGCCATGGTGCCATTCGTTGAACTCCCAGGGAAAGGACATGCCGAGTTGGCAGGTGCGGGCCAGTTTCACCAGCTCCCGCTGCGCCAGCTCGTGCAGCCCCAGGCGGTGAATGAAGCGTACCCACATCGATCCTATGAAGGGCCAGAGCCCCCCGTTGTGGTAATGGTTCGGCAGATTGAGGAGATTCACCGTGTAGTAGGAGCGCCATTCCGGATCCCCGGCCTGCACCGGCGGGTAGAGATTTTTCACCGGCCCGGGATCGTTGACGCCGCAGCCCCAGAGGAAGCGGAAGGTCATCAGCGCACGCTCCGGATCCAGCAGCCCGGTGAGGAAGGCCAGAAGATTCCCGCAGACATCGCAGCGCCAGCTATAGCTGAAGGGCGAGACTTGCGCGACGAGGTAGCGGGCGTCTCCCAGTTCATACTGCGTGTCGGTGAAGGTATGGCCGGTCACACCTTCCTCCTTGCGGGTGGTCGGCCAGAAGGTGCGGAGGAACTTCCGGCGCACGAACTCCGTATGCTTGCGGTAGTCCGCCGCTTTCTCCGGGTCCCCCAGTTGCATCACCAGGCGCGAATAGCAATCGAGGCTGCGGTACCACAACACCTCGTCGTAGAGCACATGATAGCTGAAGCCGAAGAGATCCGCCCAGTCGCTGGCTTCCGGGATTTCGAGCAGGCCGCAGTTGTTGGAATCATGCGCGCCCAGCCAATCCATCGCCTTTTGCAGGCGGCCGGCATGGCGTTCCGCCAGGCTCCAGTCGTTGCGAGCTTCGCAGAGATGGACGATGCCGATAATGATCCACATCACGCTGTCGATGCTGGCGATGCCGCCGACCCCCGCGTATTCCGGCTCCCCCGTCTCGATGTTCACGTTGGCCGGGATCTGGCCGTTCGGTCCTTGCTTGGAGAGGAGCGTCTCAAAGGTATCCACCTGCGCTTTCCGGATGTCCTCGTCCTCCAGATCGATCGTCCACAACGCCGTGATCGCCCCGTCGCGGGCCCACACCGACCGGTAGTTGGCATCGGTGCCATAGACGGTGTTGTCGGCGAGCGAGCATGCGCTGAAGCCCTTGGGCGTGACGTTCTTGCGCACGACATCGATCGCCCGGAGATAGCCTTCCGCCAGCAGCTCTCGCTCGGGCTCGCTGAGGGCCCGGTACTCGTGTGGTTTGAAGAGGATTCTGGACATCGTCAGCTACCTACCTCCGAGACTTCATCGTGCGAGCGATAAATGCCGCGGAACCGGTCGAATACTTGCAAGGTCCTGCGGGCGATGCCGGTCCAGCCGAATTGCCTGCGGGCGAAACGGGAGCCTTCGAGCGACAATCGCTCCCTCAAGCGCGGATATCTCAGGGGCATGCCCAACATGGCGGCGAATTCCACCGGTTGTTTGGGATCTGCAAAGAGCGCGTGAGTTCCGAATTCCACCGCTTCATGGAGCCCGCCATGGACGGTCGCCACCACGGGAGAACCGCAGGCCATCGCCTCGATCGCCGTCATTCCGAAGGGCTCGTAGCGGGAGGAAAGCGCGAAGACTCCGGTCGCCCGGTAGTAGTCGGCCATCTCCTCATCGGAAACGTATCCGATCCAATGCACGTGCTCCGCGATTCCCAGCTCGTGCGTCTGGCGTTTCCACTTCTCGACACGCTCACGGTCGCGGTCGGAGCCCGCCCCGATCGCAAGCTGGAGGCGCGCTTTGGGCACCAGCCGCCGGAGCGAGGGCAGACTGCCGATGAGGAGGTCGATCCCCTTGTTGGTGGCGGCGCGGCCGACACAATAGACGTCGTTTTCCGCGAAGCCGATCCGTTCCCGGATCTCGCGGATGCGGGAGGGCTGGGCCGGGGTGAAGCGCTGTTCGTCGATCCCCGGGGGAATGAGGGTCATATGATCCCGCGGAATCCCGTAGTCCCCGTGGATCAGATCCACCTGCTGCTCGGTGGTGGCGATGATGTGGTCGCAGTTCCTGTAAACGAGGAACTCCTTCTCGATGCGCTCGGTGAAGCGGTAGATCTTCTCCTCCTCTCCCCGCGAGCCCTTCATGTCCTTCTTTTTCCAACTGCCGAGCGAATGGGGCGTGTGGATGTGCGGGATGCGGAGTTCTTCCGCGATGCGCTGGCCTGCCCAGCCCGCGTCCCAGTAGTGGCTGTTCACCACATCGTAGCGCAGGTTCCTGCGGCTGGCTTCGGCCAGGAAATTGGTGACGAAGTCGCGTAGCTGGCCGTGCATGTCCTCCTTGCGGATGAAGCCCTTCCCCCCGAAGGGGATCCGCCACACCCGCAGGTTCGGGTTGATGCGGTCCATCTCCGGCTGCTTGTCGAAGCGGCGGGTCACGAGATCCACTTTGTAGCCTAGCCGGGCAAAGCGTTTCGCAAGCTCCAGCACGAAGACCACCTGGCCTCCGGTGTCCGGCTTCCCGAGCTCGGGCTCGGCCGCCACATAGCCGTGGATCGAGAGCATGAGGATCGATCCCTGCAGGTTCGTTTTACGGTCGCTTGTCGTCATCGGATCGCCCCCCAGTGCTTGAGTCCCTCGATCACGCCGAAGGCGTGCTTCTCCGTGGCGAAAAACGTCCGGTTGGGGTCCGCCCTTTCCAACAGCTCGGGCCGCGAATTTCCCACGGCGATGGCCATGCGGGCGGCGTTGAACATGGTCAAATCGTTGCCGGAGTCTCCCGCCACGACCACCCGGGCGGGATCCACGCCCAGTTTTCCGACCACCCATCGGGTTGCGCGATCCTTCCCCGCAAGGGAAGGTATCACATCGAAATCGCTCTCGCCGGAGGTGATTACCTGGCTTTCCGGGGCAAGATCCAGCACGGCCCGGCGGAAGTAGGGCCATTTTCCAGCGGGCACCGAAAAACTCGCCTTATAGGCGGTCTGCATCTCGGCTTCGTGAGGGATCATCCCCTTTTTCGCCATGAAAGTGTCCACCGGACCGCGGCTCCAGTCCCCGAAAGTCCGGGTCCACTCGCTTTGATCCTCCCCCGCGAGATGGATCTCGGTTCCCATCGCGGTGATGAGGCCCTCCAGCCGCAGCGGGGAGGGGAGCGTGTCGAGGGTCCGGATCACGCTGGCGCGCGGTCGGCTCGAATTCAAAACCAGCATGAACTGGATACCCAGGCGGGCAAGTGCGGCCACTCCGCCGTCATTGCCGGTCAATGTCCCATCGACATCGCTGACCAGCAGCCATCGTGTAAGTTTATGATCGTCCATTATTCGCTTTTTAGCGTCAAAACCCGCAGGGCATCCGCCCGCCGTTCAGGCACCGGAACTCCGGTGCGGGAAGGGGAACTTTAGCCCCGTAAAAAAAGGGGGCCAGAAAAAGCCGCCGGGGATGAGATCGAAACGGCGCGTGAAGGTAGCGAACCTCAGGCAGCCCCATCCCGCGGCGCTAAGGCGAAAATCTTGCGGAGTGCGGTGTAATCCTTTGGCGCTCGGGCGATAAGAGCCGGTCGCGGATCTCTCTTTTCGCGGAGGAGCACACCGACGCGGCGACTCCAGCACCGTTACAAAATCCGCCCCGTAGGGGGTCGTGGATCTGCGGGCGAAGTCTGGTTCTCTGGCTCCGTCCGCAACTGGCTGGTGCTGGTGGCACTCTTCTCAGGGCCCCAGCACGACCGGCTCGATCTTCTTCGTCGTGAAGCGCACCACGATCATGCAGGTAGCCCCCTGCTTGGTCGTGCCGAGGAGGGCGGAGCCGCCCTTGAGTTTCCACAGGTGCGAGGGGAGGAAGGTATCGCTGGTCAGTTCCTCCGCTTTAGGGAAGTCGCTGGCTTGGAGAGGCTTGCCGTGGAGCGTGGTGAGCAGCGTGGCCAGCTCTTCCCAAGTGCCTTTGAGGCGGTTCACATAGACCTCCTTCGGCACCGACTGGGTTTGCAGCGAGATCTCCTTGAGCGTGCCGGCACCGGTCCAGTCGAAGTAGAGCTCGCACTGCAGCCCGCCGATCTTTTTCCGCGTCCGGTAGGTACCGTTCAGGCCGGTACGGCCCATGAATACCTCTCCCACGCCTGCTTCCAGCATCTTGCTCTCCTTCAGTTTCTTCGTCACCTCCTCGCGGCTGTCGCCGAAGCACAGGTTGTCGAAGACGGCGTCGGGATCCTGCGGGGTGCCGGGCTCTGCCGGTGCAGCGGCTTGGGTGGATACCCAAGTACGATCCGAGTTGCTCAGGCGTGTGAGTTCCACCGCGAAGACCTTTCCGTCGGCACGGCGGATCGTTACGGTCTTTTCATTCTTGGAGACATATTCGCCGCTGAAAGATTGGGTTCCGTCGCTATTCTTCCATTGCCGGGGCTCGGCAGGAAGCGGCAGGGTGGAGGCGAGGAGGGCAATACTGAGGAGGTACGCGCGCATCAGGAGGTAAGAACGTCCGGTTTGGAAAAAAGTTAACGAAAAATCCCGGCAGGGATCACTCCACTGCCGGGATGAGAAATCAACGCGGGTTCCGTGAGGAAATCGTGAAAAAATTACCAGCGCTGGGTGCGCGTGTGGTAGAAGTAGCTTTCAGCGCCCAGTTCCGGCGGGAACTCGGAGAGACCGTCGGTCGGGTTCATCTCGATCCGGTTGTCTTCGCCGCAGCGCTCATACGGAGGCTTGAAGGTGCCGCGATAGGTCGGGCAGGTGAAGGTGAACACTTCGTAGAAGCCGTAACCGAGGCGCTTCAGGGCGCGGTTGGTGCCATCCACCGCACCGTAGGACCAGCCGGCTTTGCGGCCGTGATCGTCGGTCTTGCGGACGATCTGCTCGGGAATTTCGATGAAGCCGTAGAGGATGTTGCTAAGGCCGCGGCCAAGCTTGCGGGTCGCCGTGTAGGTCGATCCCGGAGGAGCCTGGATGTCGGCGGAAGCAACGCCGCCGAGGGCGAGCATGGCAGTGGCGAGAACGGCGAGTTTTTTCATGTGCTGCGGTTAGCCTAGGAACGGGGTTGAGGGGTTGGCAACGGGAAAGTG
>CAMPGU010000157.1 GCA_946885645.1 uncultured Haloferula sp. | reverse complement strand
GAGGGGAACTGGTTCTTCAAACCCAGCGGGTCGCGGCTGAGCCTGGACGAATTGAAGCACCATTGCTCTAACATCCTTGCCGGGCTCTTCAGCCTCGGCGGGCGGAGGGACGTCGCGCTGATCGAATACCGGGTGCACCCGGCGAAGGTGCTCACGGAGATCAGCTTTCAAGGAGCTCCCGATATCCGGGTGGTGATGTTCAAGGGCTATCCGGTGATGGCGATGCTGCGCGCCGCAACGCGGGAATCGGACGGGCGGGCGAACCTCCACCAGGGAGCCATCGGCATCGGCATCGACCTCGCCACGGGCCGCACGATCCGCGCGGTGCACCATGGCCATTCCATCGAGCGGCACCCGGATTTGAAGGTGCCGGTGGTGGGCGTGCAGCTTCCGCACTGGGATTCCATCCTGGATATTGCCGTGACCTGCCACGAGATGACAGGCTTGGGCTATCTGGGGGTGGACATCATGATCGACGAGGACTCCGGGCCGCTGATGATCGAGGTGAACGCCCGGCCCGGCCTGGCAATCCAGCTCGCGAATGGAACGGGCTTGCTGCGCCGCCTGGAGCCCGCTTTGGAACGTTCCCTCAGCCATCCCCACGAGACGCGCGAGCAAAAGATCGCATTTTCGCGGCAGGCCTTCGGAGTGAAATTGTAGTGCGGCCGGTGTCTCCGCCTTGTCATCGGTCTGCATCCGCGTCTGGATGCCCCGAGCCATGCCGGACATCGTGATCCAAGCCCTCAACCTGCACCGGAGCTACCGCATCGGGAAGAAGAGCATCGAAGTGCTGCACGGCATCGATCTCACCATCACCCGGGGGGAAAGGGTTTTCCTCTGCGGCCCCAGCGGGGCGGGGAAGACAACCCTGCTTTACACCTTGGCCGGACTGGAGCGACCCGAGCAGGGAAGCGTGAGCATCGAGGGCACCGATCTCTATTCCTTGGGGCCGAAGAAGCAGGCGGCCTTCCGCAACGCGGAGATCGGCTACATTTTCCAAAACTATCTCCTGCTCCCGGAGCTCACCGCCTTGGAAAACGTGCTGGTACCCGGTGCGATCGGCGGTAAGGATGCGAGCGAGGCGGCGATGGCCGCCCTCGCGCGCGTGGGTCTGGCGGATCGAGCCGATCACTTGCCGGCCGAGCTTTCCGGCGGCGAGCAGCAGCGCGTGGCGATCGCGAGGGCGCTCGTGAATCATCCGCCGGTGCTCTTTGCCGACGAACCGACCGGGAACCTTGACTCCCGCAATAGCACCGAAGTGATGGATCTTTTGCTCGGCTTGGCAGCGGAGAGCGGCACCACGCTGGTGGTGGTGACCCACGACGAGCACCTCGCGACGCGGGGCGATCGCACGCTGGTCATCAAGGACGGGAGCATCACGGATTCCTCGGCGCTGGCGGGATGAGGCGGTTTGGAGCGAGTTCCTTCAGATGAAGGGCAGGATCTCCACCTCCGCCAGCCGTTCCGCCATCAGGATCAGGCCCGCGAGCGCGACGATCACCGACCCCACGCGCTTCACCCACACGAAGCGCGGGCCCCACCAGGCGAAGCACGCGAAGGCCAGGGCGAGAACGGCGATTTGCCCTAATTCGACGCCGAGATTGAAGCCGAGCAGAGCGCCCGGTAATTTTTCCGGCTGATCCCTCGGCAGGATTTCAGCCAGCACGCTGGCAAACCCCAGCCCGTGGATGAGGCCGAAGGCTCCCACGAGGAACAGGCGGCTTTTCCCGAGATCCTTGACCAGCAGGTTTTCAATCCCGACCCAGGCGATGCTCGCCGCGATCATGATTTCCACGGGTCTGCCGGGAAAATCGACCCAGCCGAGGGTGGCGGCGGCCAGCGAAAGGGAGTGCGCGAGGGTGAAGGTGAGGGTCTGCCCCAGCAGCGGCTTCCACTTCGGGACCAGAAGGAAGAGCCCGAGCACGAAGAGGATGTGATCCGGCCCGGCGGGGAAAATATGCTCGAAGCCCACCTTGATCCAATCGGCCACGGACTGCGGCGCGGGCCGCATTTCGCCCGCTTCACGTTCCGCCACGGTCATCCGCTCGCCGCTGACGATCGGCTTTGTTTCCGCTGTCGGGCCGGAACCGGTGGTCACGATCAAAACCACGTCGAAAGGCTCCCGCCAAACGAGGTCGAGCTCCGCCGGTGTCGCCGGGAGCTCCGCATGAATCTCGATCCCGAGCATCGGAAGCTCCTCTGGATCGCCTTCCGCAAGAAAAGGAGGCGAATCCCCGCGAAGAGTCGGGATCGTCATCGTCCATGGCACCTCCGTCCCGTCCGCCAGGAGGGTCAGGCACTCCTTCCAGTAGATCTCCGCTTCGATTTCGATCCTCCTCCAGCCGTCCGGACCGACCGAGCGGAGCCAGGCGAGGTCTCTCGCTTCCTCGTCCTCGTCGCCGCGGAATTCGGGGAGCATGTAGGCGGCGTCGGCCGCAATGGACCCGCGGATCTTGCCGCCGGCCATCTGCAGGGACATCGGGATCTCGGCGATCTGGTGCGCATGGAGCAGGCCGGGCAGGAGTAAGAACAGGAGGAGACGAAGCATCTGCGGCAATCGATCAGAATGAAGGGAGCCCTGCTCCGGAAGCGCCGCTACAATCCGATCTTCGCGATCCGCGCGCGGTCGAGATCAAAGGGACTCAGCTCCAGCAGCACTGCCGAGCCGTCCGGCAGAGCCGGAGGATCCGCGGCGAGTTCCTTGGAAAGATGGGCGGTCACGGGCTTGCCGTTGGGCAGAGCGGCTTCATACAGCCCTTCCGCGAGGGTGCGGAGGATGGTCCCGCGGGTGCGCAGGCAATCGTCGTGCGGGGTGGCAGGCGCTCTCACGGCCGCAGACAGCATGGATCCGGGGCGTTTTGCAAGTCCGGGCAAGGCCCCGGCTTGACGGCACCGGAGGGCGGACGCATTGTCGGGCTTTCCGGCGGCAATCGTTTTGCCGATCCGGGGATTTCCTTCCTAGCAATCATGAATCTGCGACTGATTCTCCCGGCCGCCGCCACCGTCTTGCTGGCGGTTTCCTGCACGCCTTATGTCGAGCCTCCGCCGGAACCGCAGGAGGATCCCGCCCAGCGGAAGCAACTGACTCCCGAGGAGCAGGAAAAAATCAACCAACAGCGCGAGGAGAAGCGGAAGCGCGACGAGGAAGCGAAGAAGGAAGACGGCACCACCTCGCCGGATGGCGAGACAGCCAAGGTCGAGCCCACCGCTCCGGATGGCGGCGGTGAGAAACCCGGTTCCGGCGAGAAACCGGCGACCGAGAAAAAGGAGATCCCGGTGGCTCGCCCGATTCCCGGAAAGCCCGGCTACGTCTTCAGCCCGTTCAACAACAAGCCTATCGACGTGAAAGGTTTCCCGCCCGGCTCGCTGGTGGCGGATCCGCATTATGCGACTTCGGAAAAGAAGCATTTCCGGGTTCCTTGAGGCAACGCCTGCGCCGTAACGTTTGATTTCGAGGAGCCGGTCCCGCAGGGTCCGGCTTCTTCGTTCCGAGACCCAAGTCATGGATTTCAAAAAGGTCGCCATTCTCGGCGGGGGGCTGCTCGGCGGCTCGCTGGCACTGGCACTGCGGGAGAGGTTTCCGGAATTGCCCGTAAGCCTTTGGTCGCGGCGGGAGGAGAAAGTGGAAGCCGCAAAAATGCGGGGCATCGGAGGAGCGACCGGAGACATGGCGGAAGCCGTGGGAGGGGCGGATCTGGTGGTGCTCTCTACCCCCGTCGGGGCGATGGCCACGGTGTTGCTGGCAGCGCAGGAAGCGGGTCTCTCCGGCGAGGCGCTGCTGACCGACGTAGGCAGCGTGAAACGGAAGGTTCACGAGGTGTTGCGGCCTTTGCTGAAGCGTACCGGCGGGAAATTCCTCGGCAGCCACCCGATGGCGGGATCGGAACAAACCGGGGTGGAAGCGGCCAAGGCGGACTTGTTCGAGGGGGCAGCCTGCATCCTCACGGATGACGACGGTGCGGGGGCGCAAGCCAAGGAACGGCTGGCCGGATTCTGGCGGGCCCTCGGGTGCAAGGTGTCCTCGGCCGACGCGGGCACCCACGATGATCTGGTGGCGCGAATCAGCCACTTCCAGCACATCGTCGCCGGAGTCGCGGCCAAGGTTGCGCTGCAGGATAAGCCGGCGGATGGCATTTACGGCGGCGGGGGATTGAGGGACACGACCCGGGTTGCCGCAGGGGACCCTGAAATGTGGGCCGAAATCGCGGCCGAGAACCGGGACGCCCTCATTCCGGCCATCGAACGCGGTATCAGGGAGATGAGCGATGTACTTGCCAATCTGAAAGCGGGCGACCAAGAAGCCGTGCGCCAGTGGCTGGCGACAGCCAAGGAGGCCCGCGACAAGGCCAGAATGTTTTCCGATCTTCTCTAATCGTGAGCGAGTTCCGAGTCCGATCCATCCGCACGCTGGAGGCCGCTTTTCCGGTGCCCGGCGACAAGAGCATGTCCCATCGCGCGGCGATGATCGCCGGCTTGGCGGACGGCGTTTCGACCGTGCGTAACTTCCTCCCCAGCGAGGACTGCCTCAATACCCTTGGTGCCATGAAGGCCTGCGGGGTGGAGGTGGAGGTGCTGGAGGAAATGCCCGGCTTCGGCCCCGTGGCGATGAAGATTCACGGCAAGAAGATGCAGCTCTCCGCCCCGAAGGCCCCGATCGACTGCGGGAACTCCGGCACGGGCATGCGCCTGCTGGCCGGGCTCTTCGCCGGGCAGCCTTTCGAGACCGAGCTTTTCGGCGATGAATCGCTTTCCGGCCGCCCCATGGGCCGCATCACCGATCCGCTGGGTCAAATGGGCGCGAAGATCGACTGCCTGGGAGCGAAGCCCGGCTGCGCGCCGCTCAAGATCCACGGCGCGAAGCTCAACCCGATCCGCTACGAGCTGCCCGTGGCCAGCGCGCAGGTAAAGAGCGCCGTGCTCCTCGCCGGGATGTTCTGCGAAGGCACCACGACCGCCGTGCAGCCCGCCGACACGCGCGACCACACGGAGCGGATGCTGGAGTCCTTCGGCGTGAAGATTTCCACGGAGGGCCAGGCGATTTCCATCGAAGGCGGGCAGGTCCCGCAGGCACGGGATTTCCAGGTGCCCGGCGACATTTCCAGCGCCGCCTTCTGGGTGGTGGCGGCTGCCGCCTTGCCGGGATCCCGGATCGTCATCAGGAACCTCGGCTTGAATCCCACCCGCACGGCCGTGCTCGATGTGATCGAGCGCATGGGCGCGCGGATCACCTGCACCGTGACCTCCAGCGAGGCCGGGGAACCGATCGGGGATATCGAGATTCTCGGCGGAAAGCTCCGGGGGACGGAACTGCTGAAGGCGGAGATTCCCAATCTTATCGACGAAATCCCAGTGATCGCGGTCGCCGCCGCGATGGCGGAAAGCAAGACGATCATCCGCAATGCCAAGGAGCTGCGCGTGAAGGAAACCGACCGGATTACCACGGTGGTGAACAATCTTCGTGCGATGGGAGGTCAGGTGGAGGAATTCGAGGACGGCATGGAGATCACGGGCGGTGCTCCGCTGCATGCGGCCACGGTGGCCAGCCACGGGGATCACCGCATTGCCATGGCCTTCGCCATCGCGGGGCTTTTCGCCAGCGGCGAGACGGTGATCCGCAATACGGACTGCGTGAACACCTCCTACCCCGGCTTTGCCAAGCAACTCGCCGCCGTGCTCGCCGAGAGCAAGACGGAGGCGGACTACGATCTGCCCACGGTTCCTGTTCTATGATCCTTCATCGCGCCATCGCCATCGACGGACCGGCCGCATCCGGAAAAAGCACGCTCGCGCGTATCCTGTCCGAGCGTCTGGGGCTCATCATGGTGAACTCGGGGGCGATGTACCGCGCCGTGACTTGGAAGGTGCTCCAGCTCGGCGTCGATCCGAACGACCGCGCCGCCGTGGTCGAAGCCCTGCGCGGTATGGAGCTGCAATGCGGGGTGGACCGGCTTTCCTCAACCATCGCCGTGGACGGCGTGGATCCCGGCGAAGAACTCCGCGGCGAGGAGGTCAACAGCCACGTCTCCGCCGTGGCCGCCGTGCCGGAGGTGCGGGAATGCCTGGTGTCCCTCCAGCGGGATTACCTGAAGCTGGGGGATGTGGTGATGGAAGGCCGGGACATCGGGAGCGTCGTTTTCCCCGAGACTCCGTATAAAATTTACATGGATGCCGATCCCGGCGTCCGGGAAGCGCGCCGCGAGGAAATCGGCGAGGTGGACCGCGTCGCCGCGCGGGATGACGCGGACAGCCGCCGCGAGACCGCCCCGCTCAAGGTCGCTGAGGGCGCGGCGATTCTGGACACTTCCGGACATACCATCGAGACCGGCGTGGCCGCTGCTCTGGAGATCCTGGCAAGCCAAGGATTTCCCATTCCGGAGAATGCACGCGGAGAGGATCCCGGGCTCTAACCATTTTACCGGGTTCGTCCCTCTCTCAGAATATCATGCGTTGGATCTACTGGCTGGGTTGGTCGCTTTTCGGCAGTGCCTACCGCTCGCTTTTCGGACTGAAAGTGGTGGGCCGGGAGCACCTGGTGACGGAGGGCGCGGTGCTGATCGCCTCGAACCACGAGAGCTTCCTGGACCCTCCGCTGATCGGCACGCTTTACCGGGACGAGATGTTCTACCTCGCGCGCAAGTCCCTGATGAAGGGGGCCCTGCTGAAATGGATCTACCTGGCTTGGAACTCCATCCCGGTGGATCAGGAGCGGCCGGACATGACCAGCCTGAAGACGATCGTGAAACTGCTGAATTCCGGGAAGCGGGTGCTCGTTTTCCCGGAGGGCGAGCGCAGCTTCACCGGTGACTTCGGCGCGGCGCAGCCGGGAGTCGGCCTCATCGCCGTGAAGACAAGCGCCGTCATCCAGCCGATCCGGATCCGGGGTGCGCGCGAAGCCTTGCCCCGCGGCTCCTCGCGCATGCGCTTCACGCAGATCTCGCTGCACATCGGCCCGCCGATCCGGCTGACTCCGGAGGAAATGGCCACTGCCAAGGGCAAGCACGGGTATCAACACATCGCGGACAGGATCATGGACGCGATCCGGGAACTGTGATGGAGGCGCGTCGCTGTCCCATCACGTCCGCTGGTCCGCGCTTCTCATGAGGATATCCCCGATCTCCACATGGGGCGGGGCTTCCAAAATGGTCAGGATGGCGTGGGCCACGTCCTCCGGGGCCAGCATCGACATCGTCTCCTTGGTTTTTCGAAGCACGTCTTCGCGGCCGCGGAAATAGAGCTCCAGCAGCGGGGTATCCACGAAGCCCGGCGAGACACAGGCAACCTGCACCGGCATCCCGGCGGACTTCAGTTCCAGGCGCAAGGCGTCCGTCACCGCGCGTACCGCAAACTTGGTCGGCGCATAGAAGCCGCCCGTCGGTGGCACGCGGTGGCCGCTCATCGACGAGACATTGACGATCCGCCCGCCCTCGCGCGGGAAATGCCGCAGGGAAAGCTGACAACATAACGTGAGGGCAAAGACATTCACCCGCCACATCTCCTCCCAGTCCGCCGGATTCCCGTCCAGGATCCGCGATTGGTAGGCCACCCCGGCGCAATTCACCAGGGCGGCGATCGGCCCGATCTGGGTGAACATCTCCTGGATGTCCTGCCGCTTCGTGAGATCCGCCACCAGCGGCACCACCCCGGGCAGGAGCGTGGCCGGGCGGCGGGTGACTCCCAGAACCGACGCACCTCTCTCCAGCAGCATCTTCGACAAGGCGCGGCCGATCCCGCTGGAGGCGCCGGTGACGAGGATGGTGATGCCGGTGAGATTGCTCATGCGCCGACCTTTTCAGCCGCCGCGGCGATGCGCAATCCTGCGGAAAGCTCCGGGAGATCCGGCAGATTGGAACCGAACGGGCAGGCCGTCGGGAGGTTATGCGCGAGTCGCTGAGGATGAATACGCCGCATCAGAAGACGGTTCGCCGCCCGCTATTCCACCTCATCCTCGGCCTCTTCCTCCGCGTCCTGGTGCTCGCCGGCACGCGCAGCGGTATGCAGGCGGCGCTCGATTTCTATTTCCCCGAGCAGGTGGGTCTGGCGTAGCACGAACTGATTCATTTTCATCAGCTCGAGCACGGCCAGGAAGGTCACGATCACCTCCGCCTTCGTCGTGGCGGTCTCGAAGAGCGAGTCGAAGCGGGCCGCCTGGCCGGGCGTGAAGCGGTGGAGGAGCAGCTCGATCTTGTCCGCGACGGTATAGCGGTCATCGACGATGTCCCCGAGGTCATGGGACTCCTCGAAGCGCTTCAGGACATTCTGGAATGCACGGATCAGGTCGAAGATGGAGACCTCCGCCAGTACGGCGGGTTCTTCGGGCAGCTCCGGCTTTTCCGGTTGGAAGGCGAAGGAGCCTTCCTGCTCCACCTCCTTCAGGGACAGGAAGCCGGCCGCATCCTTGAATTTCTTGTACTCGATAAGCTGCCGGATGAGGTCCCAGCGGGGATCGTCCTCCTCCGCATCTTCCTCGGGAGGTTGCTCCTGCCGTGGCAGCAGGGTGCGGCTCTTCAAATACATGAGGTTTGCCGCCATCAGGATGAATTCGGCCGCCAGATCGATGTTCAGCAGGCGGAAGGTGTCGATGTACTCGAGGTACTGGGCCGTGATGCGGGTGATGGAAATATTGTGGATGTCCACCTCATCCTTCTTGATGAGGTAGAGGAGGAGATCCAGCGGGCCCTCGAAGATATCCAGTCTGACCTTGTAGTCGGTGCCTTCCACGGCCGGATGGGTAGGGGATGGGAAGAGGGCGCGCGAGGGCAAATTTGCACTCGCTTCGTCCGGGCGGGATGATTGTAATCCGCCGTCCCCCTCGGGAACTTAACTATTTATGGAGGTCGATCAGACGCAGTCTTTCAACCAAAAGCTGAGCCAGTGGATCGCGAGCCAGGGATTTTGGTTCCAGCTACGCCACTCGATGTCCGGCGGCGGCGGCTGGACGATGACGCTCAGTCATTTGCTCCGTCTCGGCTTCAAGGTTTTGATCGCCCTTCTGGTCGCGGCGGGAGGATTCGCCTTTTACCTGGTGAACCGGGTGGATTCGGACGCGTTCGTCAAAACGGTGGATGCCGGCCTCAAAACCGGGCTCGGCGCTTCCGAAGCGAAGCTGGTGGACTTCGTGCGCATCCAAGGCGACGCGCAGATCCCGCGGCTCGGTGTGGAAGGAGGGGAGACCTCGTTCTTCCGGAGCCTGGATGCGGGAAACGTGAGGTTTAAAATGGATCTGCTCGACGGCATCGCGGGCGACTGGGATGCCGGAAACCTGGTGGCCAAATGGATGGAGGTGGATCTCAAGGCCGGCGCGAACAGCCCCGGGGAGGCCGCTCTGCTCGGCGAAGCCTTTTTCAAGCAGTGGCCCGACTTCCGCTTTTCCTCAATCGAGGTGGATGATGCCACGTTGAGCTGGGGCTACCATTCTCCTCTGCCGCGGAACCGGATCGATACCCGCGGAC
>CAMPGU010000156.1 GCA_946885645.1 uncultured Haloferula sp. | reverse complement strand
TCCTGCGTACCTCCCGGGAGAGGCGTTCCCGCGTCTCGGCATCCGCTATCGATGCCGTCCATTCCAACGCCTCCTCCGGATGGCTTCGTGTCATGGCGCGAACGAGTTTTACCAAAGCGGCGTCCCGGCTTTTGCCCGCTGGCATCTCCCGGATCCAGTGGGAGGCGTCCAGCGGGTCCTTGTTCAGCCAGACATCAAGTATCGCATGTTCCGCCGAGTCCCGGCCACTTCCCGGCGACAAGCCGCTTGCCCATTCGGCGGCCGCGGGGAGATCGAGCCCGGCCAGGGCACCCCCCAACACATGCCCTGTCTCCGCGAGCGCGTCGGCTTGCAAGCCGAGTGCCTGATACGAGGCTGCAGCCTTCCAAGGATCGGCAGAAACGCTTCGGCGCAGGAGGACATCCTTCACCCCCAATTCGCCCGGGCCCTGGTAATCGCTCGCCCAAGCCAGGGCGGCGCTCTCGTCCTTTTTGATCCAAGCCGAGACCAGCGAAGCAAAGACCTCGGGGGTGCGGCCCGCATTCACCATCTCCCGCGCAAAGGCAATGGCCTTCTGCGGATCCCCGGCGACGATGCGTTCCACGAGCTTGCGGCGCTCGTTGTCCACCGAGGCCTGTTCGAAGCGGGAGATCAGGGCCAGTGCCGCCTCCGGGTCCTTACCTGTAAGGGCGGCCATCGCGCCCTCGATCGCCCCGCGGCGCTGATCATCGCTCATCTTCAAGAGACGCTCGCCCGCCTTTTCCGGATCGAGGAGCGCGTAATTGGTGAAAATGATCTCATCCAACACGCCCCTCTCCCGGATGCCGGGATTCTCCTCCACGAAGCGGATCGCCGCTTCCGGGTTCAATTGGGAAAGCCTGAAGATGGCCGCACGCAGGGATCTCTCCGGTAGATCGTCACCGTTGAAAGCCGCCCGCATTTCGGGATCGCCGTCGCGGTAGAGCTTCAGCATCTCCACGAGCTCTGCGGAGAGTTCGAGAGCGGAGTGCTCGTCGAGGGTGGTGCAGTGCTGCACCAGTTGAAAAAATCCCACGATACTTTCCTCGTGATTTTCGCGCGCGGTGGCGAGGAACCATTCCCGGGCCCCGCCGGGGCCGAAGGGGACCGCGGGCCTGAATCCGGGGACGGAGTCCGGCCCGCTTCTCCGCTCCGGTCTGGCGCGGGCCACTTCGGAATTCCGGCCGTCATGTCGGGCGGTGCCGTCGGATCGGAAGCGCCCCCCGGTGCCAGCCCCTCCGGAATCGCTACCGGAGCGGGGATGAAATGTCCCGGCAAGGTACCCGCCCGCTAACAGGGCGATGCCGCCACTTGCCATCCACCACCGGGAGTCCATGGAACATTCCTGAGATATTAGCCGGGACTTGGCGATCCCATTCCGTGGATCTGCGGACGGAGGGGCCAAGACGCCAGCGCGCAAGCCGCCAACTGGAGGCTGGATTCTAAGGCAAGTTCAACTGCCAGGAAATGCCGAAACGATCCTCGAGCCACGCGAACTTGGTGCTGAATCCGTAGTTATCCGGCGGCATCAGGAACTTGCCTCCAGCGGAAAGCTCGCTGCAGTACCGGTCGAACTTGCCTTCATCGGCAACGGAAACGAAGAACGAAAAGGAAGGCGTAAACGTGAAGTCGTGCACGGGAGGGCTGTCCGTGCACATCACCCGCTGGCCGTTGAGGGAGAAGGCGCCCAGTTTCACCGATCCTTCAGCTCCCGGTTGATCCGGGCCCCAGCGCTCGATTTCCCCGATCCCGGCCCCGGGAAACAACGAAACGTAAAATTCCATCGCCTCCTCGGCTTTACCCGTGAACATCAGGAACGGAGTGATGGAGACGTCTTCGCTCTTGTTCATGGCTGTTGATTGCTCGCACCCACGGTCGGCTAAAATTCTACCTCTGGCACCCGTTGCGAGATAGCGATAGGAGATCAGAGGCGCGGATCAAGGTCGGAGTGGCGGGGAATTCTACCATGAAGGAGCAAGCGCGGGAAAATGTCCGCTTGCTGCGGGCGGGGCGCTGCCGCTATCGGTGCGACATGATCCCCTCGCCCGCCGAAAAGAAAGCCCGCTACACCACCGCCCGCGAGCAGTTGCACGCGCTATGGGAAGACGAACCGGACCTCATCGCCCGCATGGCGGCGGGGGCTTGCATCCTTCACGAGGCGATGCCCCATGCCTTCTGGACCGGCTTCTACCGCGTGTTGGGTCCGCAACTGGTGATCGGCCCTTACCAAGGCACGCCGGGTTGCTCGCGGATCGGCTGGGGGAAGGGCGTGTGTGGCACGGCTTGGGCCACGGGTGCCAGCCAGGTGGTGCCGGATGTCCACGCCTTCCCCGGGCACATCGCCTGCGATAGCCGCGCGGAAAGCGAGATCGTGGTGCCGGTAAAGGACGCCCGCGGCACGGTGGTCGCGGTATTCGACGTCGATTCCGCGGAAAAGGCCGCCTTCGACGAGGTGGACCGGGAAGAACTGGAGCGAATCCTGGCCGTGATGATGTAACCCCGCGGCCGATGGACGCAGCCAGGCTACCTTCGCAAGTTACCGATCCTTCGCCCTTGGAAACCCGGCGATGCTGCGGATAGTGTCGTTTCCACATGAGCGAGGGTGATCCGGATCACATCGAGGGAGTTCGCGGGAGAAGCCAGAAAAGAGGCGGCTTCCCTTGGCTGCGCGCCGGCTTCTTCGCCATCGCCGTGGCCGGAGCCGTGATTGTTTTCACCCCTCCGGGCGAGAAGATCCTGCGCGGCGTGAAGAGTCTCCTCCAGCCTTCCCCGCCGCCCGCGGTTAGAAACGCAGAAGCGGAGGATCTCCAGCGGCAGCTTGAATCCCGCCACCGGGAGGAATTGGAGGAGATGCAGGCGGAGCACCAGCGCGAGCGGGACGCCCTGAGGAAAGAGCTCGAGGAATCCGCCAAACGCCTGGCAGCGGAGACGGCCGTCCAGCCGGAACCGCCGCTCTCCGAGCACACCGCGCGGAGCGGCGGGGACGTCCGCACCTTGCGCTCCGGCATCCCTTTCAAGACGGAGGTGAAGGTGGAAAAGGGCGGCATCGCCTCGCGGGAGCGCAAGGACGGCGAATCCTACGCGGCCGAATACACCCTCAAGATCCGGGTCCCCGAGCCATCGAAGACCCTCGACCAGCTCCAGACCGTCAATCCCCGGCTCTCTGAACTCCTGCCGGGCCTCCCGGCGATGCTGGAGAAGGCGGAAGTCTCCCGCTGGTTCTTCGCGCTCTATGAAAACAAGACGGAGCGCCTGAAGCGCGACGCCACCCGGCTGAACGAGCTCCTGACCAAGCACAATTACTACGATTGCGAAACGATCCTCAATCTCCGGCACCCGCAGACCGGGCGAAAGGTTTTCCTGCTCCAGGGGGAGATGGACGTCGTTTCCGACGGCTCGGACGGCGACCGCCTGGCAACGATGCCGGACGCGATCATCAATTCCACCCACTATCAGCCCTTCACCAGCTACGGCTGGCCGAAGAAGACCGCGACGCCGAACCCGATGGTCGCCGGATGGGAAAAGCGGATCGCCAATGCGAACAAGGAGCTCGCCGATCCGGCCACCACCGCCGAGCGGAGGAAATGGCTGCGTGACCGGCTCAAGTATCTCAAGCGCGGCATCGAGGACATGAAGAGCCGCAGTTTCCTGATTGCGGAATACGATCCTTTTATCGTGATTCCGGTCAACTTGCTCACCTCGGGGGATCCCTTCGCGCCGAAGGTGGGCGATTACGCCGTGGTGGTCCACGGGAAGAAGCTCTATCCGGCGATCGTCGGGGACGGAGGGCCGACCTTCAAGGTGGGTGAGGCGTCGCTAAGGATGGCGAAGGAGATCAACCCGCGTGCATCTCCTTACAGCCGTCCGGAGTCCGACCTCGTCGTCACCTACCTCGTATTCCCCGGCTCGCGGGAGGAGACCAAGGGACCGCCGGATTACGAGAAATGGCGCGTGCGATGCGAGGAACTCCTGAAGGAATGCGGCGGCCTCGGCGAGGGCGCGGAACTCCACCGTTGGCAAAATCTCCTGCCCGATGCGACCCCGCCGCCGGTGCTCCCATCCGCGGCTAACTCTCCGGCACCGCCCTCTCCCGCGGCCCCCGCCCCTACTCCTCAGGAATAAGGCGACAGGCCGCCCCTTTACTCGAAGAATTTCTTCAGCGCCTTTTGCTCGTCGGGATCCAGCGCATCCTTCCACACCCGGTCCCCTCCGGCACCGGTGGCACCGGCGGCACCGCCCGCGCGCGGGCCGATGGCGGTCTTGTCCACGTCGTGCTCGCCGTCCTGAAGCTGGAGCAGGTCGCCGGGGAGCGAACGGGAGAGATCTTTTGACTCGAGGCCTTCGAGGCCGCCGATGTCCACCTTGTCGCCCTCCTTGCCGAGCACGCCCGGAGAATGTCCGGGGCCGCGGCTCACCCCGCCTCTGCCGGGTCCCTCCCCCTCCTTTCCTTGGCCCTCGCCTTCGCCCTGGCCGTTCCCCTTGCCGTCGCCGTTCAACAATTCATCCAGCCACTCATCGCCCTGCCCGCCACCGCCCTGGCAATCCTTGCAGGCTTGGCAGGCCTTTTTCATGTTATCCTTCAACTGCTGCAGCTGCTGCGGGTCGAGCTGGCCGAGGTGATTGGGATCGAGCTGCTTCAATTGCTTCAGCAGGTCCGCGTTCGGCTTCAGGGCACCGTTCTGCAGCCCTTGGAGCGCCTGGTCGAATTGGTTGAGCAGGTGATCCTTCTCTGCGGGAGTCATTCCGCCCGCGTTCTTTTCCAAGCTATCCAGCGCCTTCCCGGCCCGGCCCAGCTCGCGCTCCAGCTTTTCCACCTGCGCCGCATGCTCCTTTTTCAGGTTATCCGTGGCTTCCAGGGAGGAATGGCTGAACCACTCTTCCTCTTCCTGCGCGCGGAGATCCTCCAGCTTCTTCCGCATCTCCTCCAGATAGGTCTCGTCGATGACCTCCTCCTGCCCCAGCCGCTCGAGATCCGCTTCCAGGTTATCCCACGCCAGCGGCTGATCCAGGTGCTCTCCGCCCGTGCTCCGGGCGGAAACGGGGATCAGAAGCCCTGCGGCCAGAAAAGAAATCGCAGCCAGCGGCGGCACCAGCACGCGCTGCCAGTGCCAATCCACCCCGGCATCCACCTGCGGCGGCAGTTCCGGCCACGGGGCGACTCCGGCCCGCGCCGCGGACAAGCCGTTCCGCAGCCGCATCGCCGCCTCGATCCGCACCATCGACTGCTCCGGCTTTTCAAAGCGCCGCCGGGCGGCCAGCCACGCGATCCCTGCCAGCAGCGCCACGGCACCCCCGGCGGACGACCACAGCACCCACGGCTGGGATGCCGGAAGCTCCCGGCGGACGAGCAGGAGCACGCAGGCACCGATCAATCCCGTGACGACCAGCGGCACGGAGAGTGTCTCGATCCACCAGGCCAGATTTACCTTGCGGGCCACGGCGGCTGCTTGGCGGGCCCACGCCTCGCGGAGCTTCTCGGAGGAAGTTTGCATGATGCGGCTGCAAGCATAAACCCTCCGGCGGCTCCGGCGATGCGAAAAATCGGTGAATTTCCCGTTCCCGAAGCCCGCTCCGGCCGGCGGAAAGGATCTACTTCACGTCTCCCGAGCGGGCGATCTTGATGAAAACGTTCTCCAGATCGTCCTCTTGGAAGTGCTTCGTGATCTCGCCCGGCGTTCCCGCCGCCAGAATCTTCCCCGCGTGGAGGAAAAGCACACGGTCGCAGACTTCCTCAATGTCCCGCATGTTATGGGAGGTGTAGAGGATCGCCGGGTGACGGGTCCGCTGGACATGGCGGACGAGCTTGCGAACCTTGTCCGCGATATCCGGGTCCAGCGAGGCGGTCGGCTCGTCGAGCAGCAGCAGATCGGGGTCGTTGAGAAGCGCCTTCGCCAGGTTCACCCGGGTGGACTCGCCCGCACTGAGTTGACCCGTCGATTTTTCCGCCAGCTTGGTGATCTCCAGCAGTTCCAGCAGCTCTGCGACCTTCTGCTTCGGTTTGGCCACGGAATACAGGCGGGCGAAGATCTCCAGATTCGCCCGCACCTTCAGGTTACCCGGGAGCGTGGCGTAGGTGGTGCAGAAATTCGAACGCTGGAGGATTTCCAGCCGGTGTTTCTGGAGATCCATCCCGAAGGCCCGGATCGCGCCGCCGCTGGGCGTGGTAAGGCCCAGGATCATGTTCATCAGCGTGGTCTTGCCCGCGCCGTTCACCCCCAGCAGGCCCACCGTCTCTCCGGCGTGCACCTTGAACGAAACCCCGTCCACGGCCGTGAAATCCTCGAATCGTTTGATCACCCCGTCGATTTCCAGAATCACCTCGGCCACGCGCCGGAGCATCGTGCGGATTTTCCCGCCGTCCAGACGGGAAATCGGGGCAAAAGAGGCGGAGAATCCGCGAGTCCGGGGTTGCCATTTGCCGCCGGGCGACTAAGGAGTTCGCCCCGACGCGCCGCGCCGGCCCCAAACGCATTACACTCAAGAGCATGAAGGACCTCACCAAATACCGCAACATTGGCATTTTCGCTCACGTGGATGCGGGGAAGACGACCACCACGGAGCGTATTCTCAAGCTGACCGGCAAGATCCACAAGATCGGTGAGGTGCACGACGGCGCGTCCACCATGGACTTCATGGAACAGGAAGCGGAGCGCGGCATCACCATCCAGTCCGCCGCCACCACCTGCTTTTGGAAGGGCCACCAGTTCAACGTCATCGACACTCCCGGCCACGTGGACTTCACCATCGAGGTCTATCGCTCCCTGAAGGTGCTCGACGGCGGCGTCGGCGTGTTCTGCGGTTCCGGCGGCGTTGAGCCCCAGTCCGAAACCAACTGGCGCTACGCGAACGACTCCAAGGTTTCCCGGGTCATCTACGTCAACAAGCTCGATCGCCTCGGCGCGGACTTCTACCGCGTGGTGGGCCAGATCAAGAGCGTGCTCGGCGCCCGCCCGCTCGTGATGGTCCTGCCGATCGGCACCGAAAGCGACTTCGTCGGCGTGGTCGATCTCCTCACCCGCAAGGCCCACATCTGGGATGAATCCGGACAACCGGAAAACTTCAAGATCACCGACGTGCCCGCCGACATGGTGGACAAGGTCGAGGAATACCGCGCCGCGCTCATCGAAACCGCCGTCGAACAGGACGACGAGGTGATGGAGAAATACCTCGAGGGCGTGGAGCCGGACATCGACACGATCAAGAAGTGCATCCGCAAGGGCACGATCGACCTCGCTTTCTTCCCGACCTACTGCGGCTCCTCCTTCAAGAACAAGGGTCTCCAGCTCGTCCTGGACGCGGTGGTGGATTACCTGCCGAACCCGACCGACGTCAAACCGCTCCCGGAAGTGGATGCCGAGGGCAACGAAACCGGCAAGTTCGCCATCATCGATCCGGCGGCGCCTTTCCGCGGCCTCGCATTCAAGATCATGGACGACAAGTTCGGCGCGCTCACCTTCACCCGCATCTACTCGGGCACCATCAGGAAGGGCGACACGATCTTGAACTCCTTCACCGGCAAGACCGAGCGCGTCAGCCGCATGGTGGAGATGCACGCGGACGACCGCAACGAAGTCGAGTCCGCACAAGCGGGTGACATCGTCGCCCTGGTCGGCCTCAAGAACGTCCAGACCGGCCACACCCTCTGCGACGAGAAGAATCCCGCCACCCTCGAGCCCATGGTGTTCCCGGATCCCGTGATCTCCATCGCGGTCGCGCCGAAGGACAAGGCCAACGCCGAGAAGCTGGCCAACGCCATCGGCAAGATGATCCAGGAGGACCCGTCCTTCCGCGTCGAGACCGACGAGGAAACCAATGAGATGATCCTCAAGGGCATGGGCGAGCTCCACCTCGACATCAAGATCGACATCCTCAAGCGCACCCACAAGGTGGAGGTCACCGTCGGCGCCCCGCAGGTCGCCTACCGTGAAACCATCACCAAGCCGGTCACCGACAGCTACACCCACAAGAAGCAGTCCGGCGGTTCCGGCCAGTACGCGAAGATCGATTACACCATCGAGCCCGGCGAGCCAGGCTCCGGCTTCATCTTCGAATCGAAGGTCGTCGGCGGCAGCATCCCGAAGGAATTCATCCCGGCCGTCGATAAAGGCTTCAAAACCTCCGTCGATAAGGGACCGCTTGCCGGCTACCCTTGCTTGGACTTCAAAGTCACGCTCAACGAAGGTGGTTTCCACGCGGTGGACTCCAGCAACATCGCTTTCGAAATCGCCGCCAAGGCCGCCTATCGCCAGACGATGCCGAAGTGCGCGCCGCAGATCCTTGAGCCGATGATGAAGCTCGATGTCTTCGCCCCGGAGGAAAAGGTCGGCGACGTGATTGGTGACCTCAACCGCCGCCGCGGCATGATCCAAGGCCAGGAACCGACCCCGGGCGGCGTCCGGGTGAAGGCCGAAGCACCGCTCTCCGCGATGTTCGGCTACATCGGCGACCTCCGCACCATGACTTCCGGCCGCGGCCAGTTCTCCATGGAGTTCAGCCACTACGCCCCTTGCCCGAAGAACGTCTCCGACGAGGTGATCAAGGCGGCCAAGGAGCGCGAAGAAGCCAAGCGGAAGTAAGCGCGGTTCCCGATTCATTCCCAAACCCCGTCGTCCGAAAGGGCGGCGGGGTTTTTATTTTGCTCGCAGCTGTTTTGGACTGCTGCGACATGTCGCAGCTTTTGCTCCGTCCATCCCCCACCCCGGTGCCGTCCCCTTAGCCGACATGTCGGCTAAGCCGGTTGATCTCCGGGCAGATCTTCACCTAATGTCGCCGCTCGATGAATTCGTGGCCCCACGCTCCTCCTCATTGGACCCACGAGCCCGGCATTTATTTTGTCACCGCATCCACCTACCGGAAGCATCGCTCCTTCGAAGGAGCCGGTCGCTTGGATTTCCTCACCAATCTCCTCCTTGGCACCTTGGCGGAGGGCTCATGGAGGGCCGACGCATGGGCGGTGTTCCCGAACCACTATCACCTCATCATCCGATCCTCAGTTTCAAGCCGCCCGCTCTCGAAGGTTCTGGGAAAGGTTCACATGCTATCCTCGAAAGAGATCAATCGTGAGGACGGCGTGGAGGGGAGGAAAATCTGGTTCAACTACAGGGACACCCATTTGACCTTCGAAAACTCCCACCTCGCCCGGCTCCACTACGTTATTCACAATCCCGTTCACCATGGCTTGGTTCGCTGTGCAGCCCAATATCCCTGGTGCTCTGCCGCATGGTTCGAGCGAAACTCTTCCCCCGCCTTCCGGGAGACGGTCCGATCATTTCCTCTCGATCGTCTTCAGATAGAGGACGATTTCTGAAGCCGATACATTTGATCTCCAAGGCAATTCCCCGGCACAGCCGACATGTCGGCTGCGGAGACAACATTCCTCTCCACCCCCACACCCAGCGAAAGCTGCGACATGTCGCAGCAGTCCATACAGGATCTACCACCCGATCTCCGCCACCA
>CAMPGU010000155.1 GCA_946885645.1 uncultured Haloferula sp. | reverse complement strand
AGCTCGTGGTGGCGACGCCTTGGCTGGCCCAGACTTTAGTGAACGACTGCGGCGTCGGGGCGGTGTCGTCGAAGATGTTGCTGTCAATTACCACGCCGAGCGAATTGTAGCTTTTCCCGCCTTGGATGTATCCGTGGTAGATGCTGGTGTCGAAGTCGCGCGGATGTGCCTCGGTGCAGATGAAGTCGATGCGACCGGTGCCGTTGCTCTTGTATTTGAAGTAGCCATTCGAGTAGCCGAGGCTGGACGGTTGGGTGGAAAGCCGGCCGCCGTAGGTCCCGGTGTCGCCTTGGTCGTCGGAATAGCTCAGGTGCGGGTCGCGGTTTTGTTCGCGCGCGATGTTATACAGGCGTCCCTGGCCGCTGCCCTCGTTGGCGAGGAAAAGGAGATTTGAGTAGGTGATGCTCCGGGCGCTGGTGCCGGGAGCGGCACCCCAGTTGAAGGTGAACTGCGGGTTCCACGCGCTGTTATCCCCGGGATTGGTGGAGATTCGGATGCGGGTGTCGCGCGTGGTGTCGTTGTGGTTGCACCACGTAGCGAGATAGCGGCCGTCGGCCCGCCGCCACAGCGCTCCGATGTTGTGATCGTCCCCGCTCGATGGGCTAGTGAAGGGCAGGTTGCCGAGGATGAAACGTTTCCGCGCCCCGGTCGCGGGATCGAAGGACACGGTGTCGATGTCGCCGTCACGCGGTTCGCCCCCGTAGCCCAGATGGTTCGCCGTCGAGGTGAAGAGGATTTTCCCGTTAGAAGGGTCGTGAAGGACGCGCTCGTCCTGGAACCAGCTCCAGCCGCCGTTGTCATTGAGAAGGACCAGGTTTCCCGCAACCCGGTCGGCAGCGGTCGCCGCGGGCAAGGAATCGGCGGGCAAGGTGCCGCCCTCGGTGACCGAAACGGCGTCGACGCTCATCGCGCCGCTGCCCGTCACGCTTTGGGTCGAGAAGCCGAGCCAGGGATTGGAAATGGTGGAGCTGCGACGGAAGCCGAGGCGCGGAGAATGATAGGCGGGCGAGGCGTCGGCAAGGTCGTCGAGCACCACCGCGTAGGCCAACTCGGCGGGCGAGACGATGACCTCGAATCGATAGACGCGGCCGGCGACCAGTGGCGCGCCTGAGTTCACCAGCGCGCTGTTGAAATTTCCCGAGCCGTTGCCATCGTGGAATCCCCAAGTGGGCTGGCTGCCATTGCCGAGGCCGAAGTTCGTGGTGCCGAAAATCATCCAACTCACCAGGTTGCTGGTGTTGGTCGCGTTGGACGAACTTTCGGTGATGCCGAGCCGCCCGTTCACCGTGCCGAAGTCCGGCAGTGCATCCACTCGCAGGTCGAAGCGGACAGTATAGGCCGCGGTCGATGAAACCGCAACCGAACTCCATTGCCGGACCGAGCCCGACGAAGCGGTCAAGCCACTGAGCGAAAGGTAACTTCCGCCGGAGTCGAGCGGCGCGCTGTTGGTGACCGCGCCCGTGCTCCATGACCCCAACCAGCCGCTGCCGCCGAAAAGGTTACCGGACGTGAAGTCATCGTCGATCGCGGCGACGGGCAATGGCAGCAACGAAACAAGGGGAAGCAGCCGGTAAAGGAACCGGAATGGTGATCTCATGGAACAGTCGGCGCGAAAGGTGAGACGCTTGCCGGGCTCCCGGACACGCATCCGGAAGCCCCGCAGGAGAGAGCGGATGCGTTAGATGCGGCGGCGTTTCAGCAGCAGCAGCAGCGGGGCGATGGCGGCGAGCAATGCGGCTGACGGCTCGGGCACGACCGTGACCGCGAAGCCGTAGTCATGGCCGCTGCCGGCGGGCGCGAAGCCGCTGCCATTAATAACGGAACCGCCGAGGTATTCGTCGGTTTCGCCCACCTGATCGTTGAAGTGGTAGCGCGGGGCGAAGATGAAGTTGCTGTCGCTGGCCACCTCGCTGACGGCGCGGATGAAGAAAGCGGCCTGCTGTCCGCTGGTCAACGCGACCGATTCGGCGGTGAAGTCGAGCCGCATCCAGTAGCCGGGGCCGGTATTGGTGTCGGTGCTCGAGCCGGAGAGCCCGTTGGGGCTGGGCGTGAAGTCGGCGAGGTTGATCGTGAATGCCGCGCCGGCCGACGTGGCGTCAGCGATGATCTCGGTGCTGCCGCCGCCGGAGTAGGCGTTGTCGATGAACACCTGAAAGGTGCCCATGCCACCGGCATTGTAGGCCATGTGGAGGTATTCCAGAGTGCCGGTAGTCGCGGTGGTAAACGACTGGCCGTGGGAGTCCGACGGGCCGTCGAAGCTATATCGGTTGTCGAGGGTGCCGAGGTGGCCGGTGGTGTAAACCGCCGGCGCGGTAGTACCCATGTCGGCTAGGGTCACGGCCGCTTCCGCCGTGCCAAGAGCGGCCAAGAGGGAGGCGAGGATGATGGGAGTTCTGTTCATTGGTTTTTTGTTTTCGGGGGAGTGCTCAGGGCGCGGTTTCGACGCGGAAGAAATCGCGACCGGGGTTCAAGGCGGCGGCCGGGACGGTGAAAGTACCAACGCCATCGTAAGTGGCGGCCGTTTCCTCGGCGAAGGGAGCGGCTAGGTTGTTCGACGACGTGAGGATGAAACCGGCGCCGCCGGGGCTGAAGGTGACCTTCAGGGCGCCACTGTCGAAGAACACCGCGGTGATCACCGGATTGGTCGGCGCAATGCCGGTACCGGGATCGATCGGCGCGGTCGAAACGAAGAGATTGTCGAGCCGCAGCTCGAAGCCGTTCGTGCTGTCCTGCTGAATGCCCGCACCGAAGTAGAGGGTGCCTGCCGGAGCCTGGTTGCGGGTCGGCACGGCGGGATTGACCTCGAAGATCACCTCGTCGCCGTTCGAGCGGTCGAAGACCTGAATGGTGTAGGTGTTGTTCGGGATGTCGTGGATGAACTGCACCGTGTAGGTGCTTCCCGCGACATGGGTGCCGGCCGGGGCGGCACCGGCTTGGAAGGTTCCACCGTTGAAGTACCCGATCGAGCCGTCCGGCGAGAAGCGGATGCCGCAGTGGGTGTTGGCGCTCGTCTGGACGCCGAGCGCATTGCTCGAAATCACGTTGAAGCCCTGGCCGTCGAGAGTGCCGGTGTAGCGGACGTCGACGGAGTAGTAAGCCACGCTGTTGGGATTGGTGAAGCTGACCATCGCTCCCGCGTTGTTGGTATTCGCGGTGACGCGGCCGCTTTCGGCGGAGCCGGTGAGCAGCGGGCTGGAGGCATCCGGCGTCACGCCGCCGCCGCTCTGAGCGTAGGGCAGATGGGTGAAGTCCGAGCCGGCCCTCACGTCGGTGCTGGCTGGGACGCTGCCCGCGATTTTTGGATCGGAGCCGTTGAGGATTTCGACGAGGTCTTCGAACGTATCCCCGTCGGTATCGGCGCTTGCCGGATCCGTCCCCAGCGCCACCTCCCTGCCATCGGAAAGGCCGTCGAAATCGGTATCGGCGAGGTTGGGATCGGAATAGGCCGGCAGCACGCCCGGACCGGCGAAGCTTCCCAAGTCGAAGTTTTCCTGACCGTCCAGCAGGCCGTCTCCGTCGGAGTCGGGATCGGCCGGATCGGTGCCGGTGAGGCCCGCTTCGCTCCAGAATCCCAGATCATCCTCCACGGTGTCCGGATAGCCGTCGTCGTCGGTATCCAGCTTGTCGGCCCGCGTTTGCACACCATTGGTGTAGAAGCCCAGATACTCGTCGAGGTTGGAGAAGGCGCTGACACCGAGCAGCGAATTGCCCGTGTCGCCGTCGAGGTTGCCGGGGGCATCGTCGAAGTTCGGATTGAGACCGCTGTTGAGTTTGTTAGAGACCTCGTAGAGGTCGTCCATTCCGTCGCTGTCGCTATCGTTGCCGTTGGGATTGGTCGCGCCGAAGCCGTGGACGACACTCGCGGCGTCGGTGCCCGCGGTCTCCTGGCCGTCGGCTAGCCCGTCGTCGTCAGAGTCGGCTTCCTTGGGATCGGTCGCGCCGAAGCCGTGGATTACGCCGCTAGCGTTCCTACCGGTGATCTCGTTGCCGTCAGTCAAGCCGTCACCGTCACCGTCTGGATTCGTCGGATCGGTGCTGTTGGTGAACTCGGCGAGATCGCTCAGCCCGTCGCCATCGAAGTCGCCGGTCCCCGCGCCGGGACCCGGGCCCGTGAGGGTGCCGTTGAGATCGCCGAGGCCGGTGACGGCAGGAAAGCCGAGTTCCCAACCGTCCGCCAAGCCGTCGGAGTCGGTGTCGGAGGAGCTGACGGTCACCGCGAAGCCGAAATCGCTGTTGGCCGGCGGGGCGAAATTGGTCCCCGCGATGGCATTGCCATCGGCATAGGAATTGGTCGTTTGCTTGTAGTGCGGAGCGAAGATGAAGTTGCTGTCGCTTGCGACCTCGCTCACGGCGGCGAGGACGAAGGCAGCCTGCTGCCCGGAGGTGAGCAGGATGCCCTCGTTGGAAAGATCGAGCTGGACCCAATGGACGGGGCTGCCGTTCACGTCGGCGCTGGTACCTGTCAGGCCGTTCGGGGCGGCCACGAAGTCAGCGAGGTTGATCGTGAAAAGTTTACCCGCCGCGGTCGCGTCGTTGACCACCTCCGCGTTGCCACCCCCGGCATACGCGGTGTCCACATACAGGCGGAAGGAACCCATGCCGCCGGCATTGTAGGCGAGGTAGAGGAGTTCCATCGCGCCTGACGACAGCGGCGTGAAGGACTGGCCGTGAGAATCGGTCGGCGTCGTGGCCGGAGAGACCGGCCCGTCGAAGCTGTAGCGGTTATCGAAAGGCCCGGTGTAGCCGGTGTCGAAAACAGTGGGAGCCGTGGTGCCGAGGTCGCTGAGGGTGACCTGGGCGTGGGCGGCAAGGGAGAGGCCGAGGGGAAGCGTCGCGCCGCGGAGCAGACGTACGAATACGGTCATGGGTTTGGTCTTGGGGATTCCTCGGAAGGGTCGGCCTGGAGAGCTTGGTTCTCAGGCGCAAACGAGCGGTCCTTCCACGGACTATTTCCGCGCGGCGGCTCCGCGGTTGCGGAAAAGCGGAGATTTTTCCTGAACCGACATTTTTCCCGTCATCGCGGAAATCGGGTGCAACTTTTGATGCGCGAGATGGAAATACCCATGGGCAATCATTTCCCCGACCACCGACAGAACTCTGATGAGAGATACCAAAGCACAGTTCGTGGAAGCGCTGACCGCGTGCCAGGAGGCACTGCGCGGCTACTGCTACGCGAAGGTCGGTGCGTGGGCCGATGCCGAGGACGTGCTGCAGGCGACCAACATCAAGCTGTGGGAAAAGGAGGAGGAATGGGACCGCGCGCGCCCGTTCCTGCCGTGGGCGCTCGGCGTGGCGCACTTCACTGTGATGTCGCATTTCCGCGACCGCCAGCGCGACCGTCTGGTCTTCGAGGAAGACGTGATGCAGGCCATGGAAATCCACCTGCGCGACGCCGCCGAACGCACATCCGACCTGGTGCTCGCGCTGCGGCACTGCCTCGGCGGCATGGCCGAGGAACCCCGCGAGATCCTGCGCGCGCACTATGTCGGCGGGTGGAGCCTCGAGGAAGTCTCGCGTTCCACCGGCCGCAGCGTCAGCGGTGTGAAATCGCTGCTGCTGCGGTTGCGCCGCTCGCTTGCCCAATGCGTGAACCGTGAACTGCTACAATAATACGCCGATGAACGACGACTCCATGGAACTCGAAGATCGCGTGCGCGAACTCGTCCTCGGCGGCGAAACCAGCCGGCGCGAACTGAACGACTTGCTCCGGGCCAACGTTGCCGCGCGACCCATCGCGGCCCGGCTGTTGGTCGAAGACGCGGCGCTCATTTCCGCGCTGCGAATCGACACCGTCGCGAAATGGGCGGAGAACCTTCCTCCGCGAACCATCGACGATATCACCGGCAATCCGCGCATCTCCAGGCCCCGCCGTGCCATGACGATCATTCTCGCCGCGGCGGCTTGCGTGGCGGTCTCCGCGGTGATCTTTGTGAAAACCCGGCAGGCACCGGAGTCTTACGCGGCGCCCGTGGCGACGACGGGAGAAATGATTGGCGTCATCACCCGGCTCGATGCCGAAGGGCAGGACCCGCCGGCGAGCACGCTGCTGGAAAAAGGAGCTTTCGAGCTCAGCTCCGGGCGCGCCCGCATCGACCTCGACAACGGCGTGGTCCTTTCCGTCACCGGCCCGGCGCGGCTCGCCATCGGACTCAACCATTGTCGGCTGTGGGAGGGCCAAGTCGGCGTCGATGTGCCCGAGGACCTCGACACTTATGTGGTCGAGACCGACAACGGCCGCTTCGTCGATCTCGGCACCGCCTTCAGCGTCTCCGTGCAGCCGGGAAAGCGCACCGACATGGCGGTCCAAGAGGGTCTTGTTAGGGCCGAGCAGATCTCCTACGAGGGCGATATCCTGTCAACGCAACTGGTGAAGGAATCGGAAGGCGTGGTTCTCGATGAGAGCGCCCGCCAGATCCAGACCGTGCCTGCGGGTGGTCTTGGCCACGAAGTGCCGATCCCGCCCTCCAATGCCGCGCTCATCGTCCCGCAAGCTTACCGAAATGCCGTCCTTTCCTCCGCGCCGTTGATTGCTTGGGACTTCGAAAGCCAGCTCGACGACGCTACTTTCCCCAATCGTGCCGGTTCCTCCTTTCCCGCGAAGGTCCACGGTCGGATCCGCCCGAGCGACAACCACGGCGGCAATCGCTTCCTCGTGCTAGGCGAAAGCGAGGAAGGCGGCTGGATCGAATCTCCCGAGCCGTGGAGAAAGGACGACGCCGCTCCCTTCACCATCGAGCTCTGGGCGCGGCCCGACCGCATTCATTGGGGGCACCTCGTCAACCTGCGGGTTGATGATCCCATCGATCGCGTGACCGGGCACGCACCGATAGGACCGCTGTCGTACTTCTCGCTCGAGATTACCCATACCCGGGCATTCCAGGCCCTGCCGCCCG
Source organism: uncultured Haloferula sp. (assembly GCA_946885645.1). Next base: position 2,613 of record CAMPGU010000155.1, on the reverse strand, counting down.
AGCCCTCGGTGCGCACCACCTTCCGCTCGCCAGCCACCGAGCATCCAACTCTTTCCACGCCCGGCGGCGTCAATGCGAACCTCGTTTCCCCGGAGCGCTACTTGCCCGGAAAGTGGCATCACATCGTGGCGCGGGTCGACCGGGGCGAGTTCGTGCTCTTCATCGATGGCAAGCCTGTAAGCCGCCACGCGATCACCGTGCCTCACTTCGGGGATGTCGATCTTGGCCTGCGGGTGGGTGCCCTGCGCCCCCAGAGAGGCATTCACCGGCAATTCGTCGGGGCCCTCGACGAGGTCGCGATCTACGGGCGGGCCTTGAGCGACGATGAAGTCGCCGACCATTTCCGGGCCATGGGAGGAGAACCGTGAGCCGCATATCGCCTCCCTCGCGAGCGCGCCGCATCTTCCGCGTTACCGATTCAGCGGCTCCGCATTTGTGGCATGCCACTGCGCCGCTGCATCTGGAGCCGTCCGCGACCATTGCTCCATGAAGCAGGCGGTCGCATCGCGCCGCAGCGTTCCTGCTGGCAAAGTATCAACCCAATCAGCAGCGGCGACCGGATCGCGGACGGCCCACCGCTGGACCACGCCGACTACGACGTCCGCCTGCGGCCGACCGGGTGGCAGTTCGTCCGCAGTCAGAGTCGCGGCGGCAACCGTTGAAGCATACGCCATTGTCGCTGACGCAGCAATTCGTCCCCTTCAACACTGCTTGGCAGAAGCCTCCCCTCCTACCCTACTTGTGGAAGGCTATCATTTGGGCGCGATTTTTAATATGTAGTCCGCAATCCCTCTCAGTTGTTCCTCTCCGAGGTGCCCGAAGGCGGGCATCGGTGGATAGTCTGGCCGCTTCTTGCCCGGAGCTTTTGCCCACGCGACAATTCCCGCGGGGTTGTTTTTGTAGATTTCAGCAATCTCTTTCAGCGAAGGACCGACCAACCGTTGATCCGGAGCATGGCATGCCGCACAAGTCGCAAAGAGCTGCTCGGAAATCTCAGCTTCTGCTTCCGGCTCTTCCGGATTGGCGGCATTCCATTGGTCGAGCGCGGCCTTGAATTCGACGGAGCGCTCCCGGATCTGGCTTTGGTGCGCGGCGAGGGCAGCTTCACGGTAAGCATGACGTCCGCTGCCCATTCCCATTACTACCAATGAGAAGAAAAACACGATTGGGACAAAGCCGCTCGCCAGCCTCCGCTCGGAGCCCTTGAGCTTCTTGTATAGTACTACCCAGAGGCAAATGCCCAGAGCCGCTGAAGGCAGGATGATTTTATAGAGCAGCGGAGTCACCCCGACTCCGGGTAAGGTGAAAAGCAGGATCGGTCCGGCGAAAAACTGAAGTCCGGTCGCCCAGGTTGCGATCCGGTAGAACAGGCGTCTGAGTTCCTCACGCGTGAAATCCGGCAGCTTTTCCACGACGGCGGATCTCCAGAACCATCCGGCTCCGGCGAGACCCGCCAGCGCGATTGAAGCCAAGAGGAAGTGCAGGTAGCGGGGAAACACGTTTCCAATCCGGAGACTTGAGAAAAAGCCTTTCACCTTCTCCCATTCACTCGGGAAGAGCATCAGGTTGACGTTCGCGAGAAACACGAAGGGGATCGCGAGGAACATGACGGAGGAAGTGAGGACCAGCGCCCAGTGGAGCTTTTTCCAATGCCCGGTTTCCCAGCGGTGCCACGTGTATTTGTGGAGGTAGGCGAGCAGGAACGCCGCGGTGATCAGCGGAATGATCAGCAGCCATGCATGGCCGGTCAGCGTGTTAGCCCCGTACCATTGGACGGTGTAGACGAGGTTGATGCAGAGCAATGGACCGATGCCCATCACCACCGCGAGGCTCTTGTTGACGGTGACCGTCTTGGCGATCTCCAACGCCAGCAAATCATACTTTTTCCGCTTGAAGCCCAGACCTTCGAACAGTGCCACCAGCAGGGAGCCACCTACGGTCAGGTTCACGAACAGGATATGAATGAGGAAAAAGAGAACCAGGAGCGTCTTCAGCAACCCCTCGGGCAGCGGAAGCGGCAATGGCAGATCCCGTGGGACAGGTATGTTGGCAAGGAACAGGAGATTCATGGCCAGAAAGATTAATGGGAGGTTGTGGTGGAGGTTTCGGATGGCTCCGGCAGGCGTATGCCCTCCGTTTGCGCTCCATTGAGCGCTTTGCCGGTCTTCCTGATTTCAAGGATGTAGGCGACGAGCGCTTCTTTTTCGGCTTTGTTCCCCGGGAACGGCGGCATGAAAGTGCTCGTCTTGTGCATGGTTCCAAGGAATGAAACCATGCCCCCGGAGCTCCAGTCACCGGGACCATACATGGCAGAGAACTTGTCGAGAACGCCGTTGATTCCCGTGGTGCTATGGCACCGTGAGCAGGAGATCATGAAAACATCCTGTCCGGCTTCGACACGGTTTCCGGGAGTAACGCTACGATGCTTAACGTAGGTCGCATGAGTCAGAATCCCCTCGCTTTGGAGGAACCTCAGCTCGTCCTTCCGCACGATGACCCAGGCAGGCCTGCTCACGTTTCTTCCGGTCTATCTCGCCTACGAGCTCGGCTATTCGACGCTGATGGTCGGCGTGTGTCTCACGGTGATCCAGCTCGCAGGCTTCATCGCAGGGC
>CAMPGU010000154.1 GCA_946885645.1 uncultured Haloferula sp. | reverse complement strand
CTCCATCTCCGGGTCAAGCCGCGGCTCCACGGGGCATTTCCGCGCCGTCGCGGACAGGGATTCATCCACGAGTTTGAGGCAGAGACCCTGGAGGTCGATGGGCTCCGGCGAGAAAGCCAGCTTCCCGGCATCCGCCCCGCCGAGCACCAGCACCTGTTCCATAAGGGACCCCATCCGCCGCGTCGCGACATGGATGTCCTCGAACAACTCCCCGCGCCGCGCGGGATCGAGCCGCTCGTGATAATTCCGCAGCAGCTCCACGGCTGACATGATGATACCCAAGGGTGTCCGGAACTCGTGGGAAACGATGGCGGTGAAACGGGAGCGCAGCTCGCTCAGCTCTCGCTCGTTCTCCAGCGCGCGGCGCATGGTTTCCTCTGTCCGAAGTTGTTCGGTCCTGTCGGTGACGGCGGCAATGACGCGGGGATTCTTTTCACCCGGCATCCGGGCCAGATGGACGGAGCAGGGGATGTCCCGCCCGTCTCCGCCGCGGTGGACCCAATCGAAGCGGGGCTCCTCACCACCTAGCGCGCGGGTGATCTTCTCGCGGGCGGATTCCTCGCTGGCCCGCCCGTCGGGCTGGAAGGGCGGGCTGAAATCCGCGGGACCTCCGGACAGCAGCGTCTCCCGGCTCACGCCATAGAACCTGGCGGCGCTTTCGTTCGCTTCTAAAAAGCGGCCGTTGTTTTCCATGTCCAGGATCACGGTGGGAGTCGGGGTGTGCTCGATCACCATCCGGTAACGGGCCTCGCTTTCGCGCAGGGCGACCTCCGCCCGCTGGCGACCGTCGATTTCGACCGCCAGAGCGACCCACTGGGCGACGTAGCGCGCGAAATCGACCTCGGACGCGGTCCAACGCCGCATCGGGCCCACGTGCTCGTGGCACACCACCCCGAAAAGCCTCCCGTGGCGGTGCACCGGCGCATCCAGCATCGAGCTGATGCCAAGCGGGGAAAAATAGCTCTCCCGGAATTCCGCCAGCCGCGGATCCCCGATCGCATCGTCCGACACCACGAGGCTCGAGCCCTGGTGGAGGGCCTCGAATGAGAAGGTGAAAAAGCCCTCTGGTATTCTCATCTGAGCGTTCTCTCGGCGTTCATCCGAGAGCAGGAACTGCAGGTCCCGGCGGATCGCCCGGCCATCCGCTTCCATGCTCCAGTAGCCCACCCGCTCGACCTTGAGCGCTTTCGCACTGTGCTGGAGGAGATCGCGGAGAATCTCTTCCAGCGGGACCACGCCGATCCGCTCGATCAGGGAATCGAGCTGCTCGCTCGCCGGACGAGGCATTTCGGAGGGGGCTGCGCTCATGACGTCGGAAGGATGACGGATAGCGGGCCCGCTTCTTGGCGGGAATCTCCATCCATGCCAGCCTCAAACTTTTCCGATGAAGTCTTGCCTCCTGCCGTCGGCCGCCTACCGCTTCGCGCGTCCGAATGAAACGAGTGGTGATCCATACCGACGGTGCCTGCAGGGGCAATCCCGGCCCCGGCGGCTACGGGGTCGTGATGGTTTGCGGGAAACACCGCCTGGAGCTTTCCAAGGGCTTCGCCCGCACGACGAACAACCGGATGGAACTGCTCGCCACCATCGCGGCCCTGGAGGCCCTAAAGGAGGCTTGCGAGATCGAGCTGCTGTCGGACTCGCGTTACGTGATCGACGCAATGACCAAGAACTGGGTGAAGGGCTGGAAGGCCAAGGGCTGGCGGACGGCCTCGAATCAGCCGGTGAAAAACAAGGACCTGTGGCTGCGCCTGACCGAGGCGGCGGCGGTGCACAAGATCACGTGGAAGTGGCTCCGGGGCCACGCCGGCCACAGGGAAAACGAAAGGTGCGATGTGCTGGCGGTAGCCGCCGCGACCGGGCGGGACCTGCCGGTGGACGCAGGGTTCGAGGGCTGAATTCCTCCTGTTCCCGCCCCGCCGCCGGTGGCAGCGTTGCGGGAATGAACCTCCGGATCCTCTTCCTGCTTCTCGCCGTCTTCCTCCCGGCGGGTGCCCGTTCCCAGCCGCAAGCCGAGATGAACGCCGACGCCGCGGCGGAATTTGCCAAGGCGGACAAGGAGCTCAACGAGGTCTATGCCAAAGTCCTCGGCGTGCTGGACGAGGAAGCGAAGGAGCACCTCAAGAAATCCCAGCGCTCATGGGTGTCCTTCCGTGATGCGGAGGCGGCCTTCCGCGCCCGTTTCGCCGACCGCGGAGGCAGCATGTGGCCGCTGGTCCACGAAGGCATCCGCGGCGCCCTCACGAAGGAACGGGTGAAAATGCTGCGCGAATATCTGCTGGAGGAAAAGGGGCAGTGAGCAACCCGCTCCAGCATCCGGACATGGACCGGGAGGTGATGGCAAGGGACGCGGCGGGCGCGGAGGAACCGGATCATGTGGTGGTCGAGGAGCCGCTGCAGATGGTCGTGGACGGGCGGTCGGTAGCCGTCACGATGCGCACTCCGGGCCATGATGCCGAACTGGCACTCGGTTTCCTGCTTACGGAAGGAGTCATCACGTCCGCGGACCAAGTGCGCAAAATCGACCTGGAATCGAAGCCGAACCATGCACTCGTCTTCCTCACGGACGGAGCCGCGGTGGATTTCTCGAAGTTAACCCGCCATGTTTTCAGCGCTTCTTCCTGCGGCCTATGCGGGAAGGCGACCATCGAGGCGGTGGCGAATCATCTTCCTGCTTTGGAAAACGCGACCGTCTTTCCGCGGGAAGCGGTACTCGCCGCACCCGGCTTGATGTCCGGCTGCCAATCCGTCTTCGCCCGCACCGGCGGCCTTCATGCCGCCGGGGTCTTCGGAGCGGATGGCACGCTGCATGTCGTACGAGAGGATATCGGCAGGCACAACGCCGTGGACAAGGTGCTCGGCCACTGCCTCGGATCCGCGGTCGATCTTGGAAACTGCTTCCTGCTCGTCTCCGGGCGCGTTTCTTTCGAAATCATGCAGAAGGCGCTAGCCGGAGGCATCCCGCTGGTGGCCGCCATTTCCGCGCCCTCCTCGCTGGCCATTGATTTTGCCCGGCAATCGGGCCAGGCCCTGATGGCCTTTCTGCGACCGCCTCAATTCAAGATCTATGCGGGCGCGGACAGAATCTCCAGCTGAGGCGCAGCGCCTTTTTACCCCTGCGGGCTGATGCTGACCTCGATGCTCTTGCTCGCCGGGGTATTGCTGCCCACCGCCACGTGTCCCACCGGCACCAGCACGTTCGCTTCGGGGAAATAGGCGGCGGCCAGGCCACGCGGCATCTCATACGGTATCGCGCGCAGGCCCCTCAGGTGCCGCTCGCCGTCCTCCCAGTGGCTTGTCACATCCACTCTCTGACCGGGTTTCGCGCCGATGGCGGCGAGATCCGCGGGATTAAGAAAGACGATGTCACGCATGCCTGAAATGCCGCGGTAGCGGTCATCGAGCCCGTAGACCGTGGTATTGAATTGGTCATGGCTGCGCAGCGTCTGGAGCAAGAACCGGCCCGGCGGAACCGTGAAGGCATCCAGCGGCGCGGCGGAAAAGTTCGCCCTCCCGTTCCCGGTGGGCCACACCCGCTCTTTTGCCGCATTCGGCAGGTAGAAACCGCCCGGCTCCCGCACCCGTGCGTTGTAACTCCCGAAGCCCGGCACCACCGCTTCAATCCAATCCCGGATCCGGTCGTAGTCTTCCGCCAGCCAGCGCCAGCGGACCTTTCCCCGGTCTCCGAGCACCGCCTCCGCCAGGCGCGCGACGATCTCCGCCTCGCTCAACAGATCTTCGGAGACGGGCGCTAGCCGGCCCTGCGAAGACTGCACCACGCTCATCGAATTTTCCGTGGTGACAAAGCGTGGACCGAGAGGTCCTTCGTCCCGCTCGCTGCGGCCCAGGCAAGGCAGGATCAGCGCGCGCCGGCCGTGGATCAGGTGGCTACGGTTGAGCTTCGTCGAGACGTGGCAGGTTAGCCTGCATTTCCGTAGCGCCTCCGCGGTGAAGCCGCTGTCCGGCGTGGCCTGCGCGAAGTTCCCGCCGAGCGCGAAGAACACCTTCGCCTTGCCCTCATGCATCGCCAGGACGGAGCCCACGGTATCCAGCCCGTGGGCGCGCGGGATCGGGATGCCCGCCTGTTTCTCAAGCGCGGCGAGAAAGCTCTCCGGCATCTTTTCAAAGATCCCCACGGTGCGGTCTCCCTGGACATTGCTATGCCCGCGCACCGGGCACAGGCCGGCACCCGGCCTACCGACGGCCCCCAGCAGCAGGTGCAGGTTCGCGATCTCGCGGATCGTGGCGACGGCGTTGCGGTGCTGGGTGAGGCCCATCGCCCAGCAGGTGACGAGCTTCCGCTCCCCGGCGGAGACCAGGGAAGCCAGCGCTTCGATCTCCGCGCGGGAAATTCCGGAAAGCTCCTCGATCCGCGGCCATTCCGCGAGTTCCACGGCGCGGCGATAGTCTTCGTATCCGGCACCGTGTTCGCGGATGAAGTGGTCGTCCAGGCCGCCGGTCTCGATCAGTGCCTTGGCAAGGCCGCGGAAGAGGGCCATGTCGCCGTTCACCCTCACCTGCAGGTAGGTCGAGGCCAGCGGGGTGGACCTGCCCAGAAGCCCCGTCAGATGCTGCGGATGGGAAAAGCGGAGCAATCCTGCCTCCTTCAGCGGGTTGATCGCCACCAGCTTCGCGCCGCTTTTCACCGCCTCCTCCAGCGTGCTCAACATGCGCGGGTGATTGGTTCCCGGGTTCTGGCCCACACAGAGGATCACCTCCGCCTCCAGGAAATCCTCCAGCGTCACGGTCCCCTTCCCCACGCCAATGGACTGCTTCAAGGCCAGGCCGCTCGATTCATGGCACATGTTCGAGCAATCCGGCAGATTGTTGGTCCCATACGCGCGGACGAAGAGCTGGTAAAGAAACGCCGCCTCATTGCTGGCGCGGCCGGAGGTATAGAAAATCGCCTCGTCCGGGGAGTTCAGGCCGCGGAGTTCTTCGGCGAGAATGCCAATGGCTGCCTCCCAAGAGACGGGACGATAATGGGAGCTTCCCGCTTCAAGGAGCATCGGTTCCGCCAAGCGCCCCTGCAGGTCATGCCACGCGTCCGTCTCCTGCAGCAGATCGTCGATTGAATGCTCCGCGAAAAACTTAGCTCCGATCACCCGCTTCATCGCCTCCGAGGCGACCGCCTTGGCCCCGTTCTCGCAAAACTCCGCCACCGAGCGGTCCCGGTCGGGATCCGGCCAAGCGCAGCTCGGACAGTCGAAGCCGCCCGCTTGGTTGAGACCGAGCAGGGCCTTGGTGCCGCGACCGATCCCCGCCTTGCCGAAAACCTGCTTCAGGGACTCCGCGACGGCCCTCGCGCCCGCGGCGTATGTCTCCGGCTCCCTGAAAGTCCCGTCTTCTTTCCCGCTCACCATCGCAAGCTAAACAGCGCCGGCCGGTTGCGCAAACCCCCGCAGCTTAGGTAACAGGGGTGCGGGCAATCCGGCGGGGAACGGCAAGCTTCCGCCGGATGAAGGACACGCGCTCTGCCACCCGCGTCTCCAAATGGACGGAAATCCGGCAAAAAGGATCGCGTCGGCATCGCTTTCACGACACACCGCTGCCAATCGAATGAATTCCAATATTCCCTCTCTGCTTAGCCTTATGATTCCCTCCCTCGGCTTCGCCGCGGCCATCGACTACCCGCAGGCCCGGAAGGCCGACGTGGTGGACGAGCTCCACGGCACCCGGGTTCCGGACCCCTACCGCTGGCTGGAGGACGACAATTCGCCCGAGACGAAGGAGTGGGTCGCGGCGCAGAACCGGGTCACCGAAGACTACCTCGCCACGATTCCGCAGCGCGGAGAGATCCGCAAGCGCCTCGCGGAGCTGTGGAATTTCGAACGCGCGGGTGCGCCCCGGGAGTACGGCGGACGCTGGTTCTTCACCCACAATAGCGGCCTGCAGAACCAATCCGTGCTCCGGGTGGCCGATACGATGAACGGGGAGGGCCGGGAACTCCTGGATCCGAACAAGCTATCGCAGGACGGCACCGTCGCGCTCGCTCAATTCCAACCGAGCGAAGACGGGAAGCTGCTCGCTTATTCGATCTCCCGCGGGGGCAGCGACTGGAATGAAATCCTCGTGCGCGACGTGGCCAGCGGGAAAGACACCGGGGATCACTTGAAGTGGGTCAAATTCAGCGGGCTTTCCTGGGCCAAGGACGGCAGCGGCTTCTACTACAGCCGCTACGAAGCTCCGGCTACGGGTGCCGCGCTGACCCAGAAGAACGAGTTCCAGAAGCTCTGCTTCCACAAGATCGGCACCCCGCAATCCGAGGACAAGCTGATCTACGAGCGGAAGGACCATCCGAAATGGGGCTTCGGCGGCGGCCTCACCGAGGACGGCAGGTTCCTCATCATCCACGTGACCGAGGGCACCGATCCGAAAAACCGCCTCTTCTACCGCGACATGTCCCAGCCGGACTCCGCGGTGGTGGAACTGCTGGCGGAGGCGGATGCCAGCTACGACTTCATCGGAAACGAGGGCGACGTCTTCTTCTTCCGCACCGATCTGGATGCGCCGCGGCATCGGGTGATCGCCATCGACGTCCGGAAACCCGGCCGCGAAGCGTGGAAGGAAATCATCCCGCAGGCAAAGGACCTACTCCAGAGCGCGAGCAGCGTCGGCGGCTTCCTGGTCTGTGAATATCTGCGCGATGCAAAGAGCGCCGTCTCCGTGCACGACCTCGACGGCAAGATGGTGCGGGAGGTCGCCCTGCCAGGCATCGGCAGCGCCGCGGGCTTCGAGGGCCGGCGCAAGGACAGCGAAACCTTCTATTCCTTCACCAGCTTTACCGACGCCGGAGCCATCTACCGCTACAATTTGGCGACCGGTGAAAGCACCCTGTGGAAGCGGCCGAAGGTCGCCTTCGACAGCGACGGGTACGAGACCCGGCAGGTTTTCGTTACCAGCAAGGATGGCACGAAAGTGCCGGTCTTCCTGGTTCACAAGAAGGGGCTGAAGCTCGACGGCAGCCACCGGGTGCTGCTCTCCGGCTACGGCGGCTTCAATATCAGCGTCGGCCCCGGCTTCTCAATCGGGCGGGCGGTATGGCTGGAGCGGGGCGGGGTTTTCGCGCTCGCGAACCTACGCGGCGGGGGCGAATACGGAAGCGACTGGCACTTGGCGGGAACGCGCCTGCGGAAGCAGAATGTCTTCGACGATTTCATCGCCGCTGCCGAGTGGCTGGTGAAAGAGCGTTACACCGTGCCTTCCCGCCTTGCCATCCAGGGCGGCAGCAACGGCGGCCTCCTGGTAGGCGCCTGCATGACCCAACGGCCGGACCTTTTCGGCGCGGCGCTCCCGGCGGTGGGGGTGATGGACATGCTCCGCTTCCACAAGTTCACCATCGGCTGGGCATGGGAGAAAGACTACGGCAGCGCGGAGGACCCGGAGGAATTCCAAGCGCTGCTCCGGTATTCCCCTTACCACGTGCTCAAGCCGGGCACGCGCTACCCCGCGACCATGGTCACGACCGCCGATCACGATGACCGGGTGGTGCCTGCCCACAGCTTCAAGTTCGCCGCGCGGCTTCAGGAATGCCAGGCGAAGGACGGCCCGCCCGTGCTGATCGGGCACCGCACTCTCCAAGATGATCGACAAAACCGCCGACGAGTGGGCTTTCCTAGAGTCGGTTCTGAAGCGATAGCGGCGGGAAACTCCGCAAATTCCAAGCCCTCCGCCGGTCCGCCGACGGAGGGTTTTTTGGGTTCAGGCGACAGCCGCCCGGGATAGTTTCCGCGGGTTCCTGATGCAGTACATCCGTGCGATCCCGCCCTCGCCCGGATCGAAAAGGATGATGTCCGTGACGCTCCCGCCGCTGAGGTACATGAAACCTTCCAAGCCGCTGAACCGCACCTCGCGGAGTTCTTCCGGCGGAGTCTTCCGCCGGGTGAGGCTTTCGAACATGCGTGCGATGCGGTCGCTGCCGAGGATCGGCCGCAGGGCCGCCTTCACCACCCCGCCTCCGTCGCTGATCAGCACGGCATCGGGCAGCAAAATCCTTTTCAGGCCTTCCAGATCGCCGCTCCGCGCGGCGTGGAGGAAAGCCGTGGCGAGCCTGCGGCCTTCCCCCGCTTCTACCTGATGACGGGGAGCCGCCGTGCGGAGATGCCGCCGCGCGCGGGAGGCGAGCTGACGACAGGTCGCCGCGGGACGGGAGAGCAAGCCGCCGATTTCCTCGAAGGACTCGCCGAAGACATCGTGCAGCAGGAAGGCCGCACGCTCCAGGGGCGTCAGACGCTCCATCGCGATCATCACCGCGAAGGACACATCCTCCCCCGTCACCTCTTCCGCCTCGTCCGCCACCGGTTCCGGCAGCCACTCGCCCACGTACGTCTCCCGTCGCACGCGGGCCGATTTCAGGTGGTCCAGGCACAGGCGGGTGGCCGTCTTCGCCAGGAATGAACGCGGCGCATCGACCTCCGCCATGGGCACCGCCGCCCAGCGCAGCCAGGTCTCCTGCACGATGTCCTCGGCATCGGCCAGGGTGCCCAGCATGCGGTAGCCCAGCGAACGGAGAAAGGGGCGGTGCTCCTCGAATATGGCGGCGGCTCGATCCATCAGGTGACCACAGGATGCACCGCGCGAAAAGACACCGCCAAGCGATTCCAGATATTGATGGCACCGATCAGCAGGGTGATCTGCACCCGCTCCTGCTCCGTGAAGTGCCGGGCGAATTCCTCGTAAACATCATCCGGCACGCCGGTATCGGCCACCCGCGTGACAGCCTCCGTCCACGCCAGGGCCGCGCGCTCCGCATCCGTGAAGAGCGGCGATTCCCGCCAGACGCTCAGCAGGTACAGGCGCTGCTCGGTCTCGCCGTGCTTGCGCAGGTCCTTCGAGTGCATGTCCACGCAGAAGGCACATCCGTTGATCTGGGAGGCGCGGAGCTTGATCAATTCCCGGAGCCCGTGGTCGAGCGTCGTGCTGGAGACGTGTTTCTCCAGGGCCAGCATGGCTTGGATCGAGGCGGGGTCGGCTTTGTAGTGGTCGAATCGGGGTTGCATGGTGTCGAGCGCCAGCGGCGCACCATTCCCGACGAGACAGCCGCGGGAAACGTGACACGCGCCGCGAAAAAAATTTCCCGCCTACTCTCCAGCCGCCGCCGGCACCTTCAGATGCGGCGTCAGGATCTCCTTCCAGATCGCGTAGCCCGCCTCGCTCATGTGCAGGCCGTCGGCCACGAAAAGTTCCGGGATCGGCTTGCCGGTGTTGTCCAAATAGCGGTCGCAGGAGCCCGGCAGGTGAGTAATCCGCGGGTCGGCCGCAGCGGCCTTTCGGAAACGTTCGTTGAGATCCGCTTCTGCTTTGATGATGGAGAGGCGCGCGGGGCTCGGGCGCACCGCCAGCACGATCAGCTTCGCGGCGGGGGAGCGCTCGAACAGGCGGGTGCGGAATTCGGTGAAGTCTTCCTCCACCTGCTCCGGAGTCTTCTTGTCCCATAGATCGTTGCCGCCGCAGTAGAAGACCACCAGCGAGGGCTCGTAGCGCAGCACGCAGCGCTCGAGGTAGTGATTTACTTCCGAAATGTGACTGCCGCCGAAACCCCGGTTGAGCGCCTTCAGGC
>CAMPGU010000153.1 GCA_946885645.1 uncultured Haloferula sp. | reverse complement strand
ATGATTTCGATTTCCTCCATGCCGATCGAGCCGGCGAGTTGCATGAAGTAGGGATTGCAGGATTGCTGGATGGCCTTGGGCAGCGGGAGGCTACCGTGGCTGCCGCCCTTTGGTCCAATCCAGCAGCCTACCTTTGCATTGCCGTAGGAAAGGTAACCGCTGCAGTTGTAGCTGCGGTTGGCGAGACCCTTGGTCGCCCCCACGATCGCTGTCGGGATCTTGAATGTCGAACCGGGCAGGAAAGGGCTGATGGCACGGTCGATCAGGGGCTTGATCTTCGCCTTTTCGTACTCGTCGTTCTTCGCTCTACTGATGCTGGGAATGAAGTCGTTCGGATTGTAATCCGGCACGGAGGCCATCGCGAGGATCTCTCCCGTGCGCACGTCCATCACCACCCCGGAGGCCGTGCCCGCACGGCGCAGGATATTGGAGAGGAGATACTGGATGCCCGCATCGATGGTCAGCGTGACATCCGCCCCGGTACCGGGATCGCGCGCATCCACGATCTTCTCGCCGAGGATTTTTCCTTTCTCGTTCTTGACGATGATTTTCCAGCCTTCGGCCCCCTCGGGATTCGAGGGGGTGACGCCGCGCAACATGTCATCCATCGTGGCCTCTACCCCGGCGAGGCCCTTGTCATCGCCCACATACTGGTAGCCGAACTTCCGCGAGGCAGCTTCCGGGATGTCACCCTTTGCCCACGGGCGGAGGAAACCGAGCGTGTGGCAGGAAAGGGCCTTGTAGGGGTACTCCCGCTCGGGACGCACGTTCAGATACACGCCGGGGAGCTCCAGCGAGTGCTCGGCGAAACGCGCGAACTGCTTGTAATCGATATCCGTGGTGTAGGTGAAGGGCACCAATCCGCCGTGGGTCTTGTAGTGGGTGACGAGGGCGCGGGAATTGAAATCCTTCGCGAGCCCGAGTTCTTGGAGCGGGGGAATGATGCGTTCCTTGACGATCGTCAGGATATCCGCCTCCTCCTTCGTCCGCTTCATGCCCTTCTCGACCGTCTCGACCGTTACCTTCGGATCCTTCTCCCGTTGGAGGCGATAGGCATCGTAGATTTCCTGGAGGTTGAAGGAGATCTCGTATTTGCGCCGGTTCCGCGCCAGCTCCAGACCGTTGCGGTCCTTGATGACCCCGCGGACGCCGGGCTCGCGGATCTCGATCTGGCGGTTCCCGGGCACCTCCCGCTTGAACTCCTCGCTCTTGACGATCTGGAACTCGTAGAGACGGCTCAACAGCACCCCGAATCCAAACAGGACAAGGGCGGTGAGGATGTAAACGCGGAGTCGGTAGCGGGGTTCCATGTGCTCAGGCGATCACGCGGCGGCGGCGTTTCTTATTCAGGCCTTCAAACCTGATCTCGTGGCCGAACCGCTCCGCGATCTGGAAGAGGCTCCAGAAGACAACCGGCGAGAACAACATGGTGAGAATGGAAGTGAAGGTGATCTGGAAAAAGGTGGCGCGGGAGAACTGGAACTCGCCCCGCACGAAGTTGATGATGAGATATTCGGAGATCAGATAGATGAAGATCGAAACGCCGACAAGGAATGTCGAAAACTGCCATTTTCCCTCCCGGAAGAGCGGCTGGATGCCCTGCATCAGGTAGCCGATGAGCCCGTAGAGAATGATCGAGTAGCCGAAGCGGAGGGACTCCGCGGGATACTTGTAAACATCCGGGTCCCCGCCGGGCGGGCCCAGGGCGTTCTGGGCGTCCCACAGGAAGCCGCAGATGAAAGCGAGAGCAAGCATCACCGGCGGCCGCACGGTGACGGAAGCGCAAAGGAAAACCAGAGTGACCAGCAGCAGCCGCGAGTTATAAGCCCCCGTCAGCACGGGGATGAACTGCTGCGCGATGAGAGCGAGCAGAACGAGGATCAGGATGCTGAGCGAATAGCGGATCACGGCAATCGAATCATGGCAACGGAAGAAGGAACACCGTGCTCAGATCCGTGAAATTGACCGAGGGTCGGACCAAAGCTTCGGTGTCGAGGGGGCCGGGAACGACCGACTCGACCGTGCCCACCAGGATATTCGACGGGAACAGCCCGCCGAGACCGGTGGTAAAGACACGGGTGCCCGGACTGATCCGGGCCTTGGTGGAGAGGAATCTGAGGCGGAGAAGCGGCTCGCTCTCATATTGGCCGCGCTGGCCGCTGAGAATGCCGACTTCAGGGGTGCCCTCGACTTGGACGGAAACCTTGCATGCCTCGTCGGTGATCAGGATCACGGAGGACAGCTTGTCCCCCACGCGATCCACCTTCCCGACCAGACCGCCATCCGCCACCACGGGCTGGTGGACGGCGACGCCGCTCTCGCTGCCGCGGTCGATATCGACGGTCTGCCACCAGGTGGTGGGTTGCCGGCGGATCACCCGCGCGGCGACCGCCTTGAAGCCGATCCGTTTCTGGAAATCCAGCGCACGCCGCAGACCGGCATTCTCCTCCTCGACCTCTTGGAATTTGGCTTCCACCTGCTTCAGGCGGTCGTATTCCGTGCGGATGGTCTCAAGCTCCGTTTCCAGCTTCTTGGAGTGCTCGGCTTCGTCGAGAAAGGCGCGGGCTTTCGTTTCCAGCTCTGAGCCGGTCGTCAGGAAAGGCGTGAGCCATGAATAGTAGCTCCGCTGGATCTCCCTGACCGTACGCTCGCTACGGGTGAGCGCCCAGACGGTGCCACCGAGAAAAAGCAGGAATGCGACGAGATTGAGCGGCCTCATGGCGAGGAGCGCCCGGGCGAGCCGGTCAGTAGTGGGAAGATGTGGTCACCCGCTTCAATACCTCGATCTCCTGGAGCATCTTGCCGGTGCCCTCCGCCACGGCGCTGAGGGGATCCTCCGCGACGTGAACGGGCAGTCCCGTTTCCTCCCTGAGAAGTCGGTCGAGCCCCCGGAGCAAAGCTCCGCCGCCAGCCAGCACGATACCCCGGTCCACGAGGTCGGCGGCAAGTTCGGGAGGGCAACGCTCCAGCGTGGTCCGCACGGCATCCACGATCGTGGTGAGCGGATCGGCCATGGCTTCGCGGATCTCCTGCGAGGTGATGGTGATTGTTTTCGGCAAGCCGGCCACAAGGTCCCGGCCTTTCACGTCCATGGTGATTTCCTTCGGCAGCGGAGCCGCGGAGCCGAGACGGATCTTGATGTCCTCCGCGGTGCGCTCGCCGATCATCAGATTGTACGCACGTTTCATGTAGGAGACGATGGATTCGTCCAACTCGTCCCCGGCGGTGCGCACGGATCGGGCGAAAACGATGCCGCCCAGTGAAATGAGGGCCACTTCCGTGGTACCGCCGCCGATATCGACGATCATGTTCCCCGAGGCATCCATCACCGGTAGCCCGACGCCGATCGCGGCAGCCATGGGCTCTTCCACGATGTGGACCTCACGGGCACCCGCCTGTTCGGCGGATTCGCTGACTGCCCGGCGTTCCACTTCCGTGATTCCGGAGGGCACGGCGATGACCACGCGCGGATTGTTCCGGCGGCGGCCGTTGTTCGCCTTGCGGATGAAGTGCCGGAGCATTGCTTCGGTCACTTCGAAATCCGCGATCACCCCGTCCTTGAGAGGGCGGATCGCGACGATATTTCCCGGGGTGCGGCCGAGCATGCGTTTCGCGTCGTCCCCGACGGCCAGGACCTCATTGGTACCGGCCTTTACCGCGACCACCGAAGGTTCGCGGAGGACGATGCCTTGATCCTTGACGTTGACGAGAGTGTTGGCGGTGCCGAGGTCGATGCCGATGTCATTGGAAAACCAGCTGCCGAATAATCGAGCAAACATTCTGATGGTGAAAGGATTGGAAAGGGAGATTTGACGGTCGTCACTACCCCGGCGCGGTACCGTCCACCGTGCGCAAGGGTGCAAAAAATCAACCTACCCGAGAATTCGGGCAGGTGCCGGACTATGGCGATCCGCGCCCCGGCGGGTCAAGCGGGAATCCCCGTTCTACAAAGAGAATGAACGGCTTCCGCCCACCGCCGCGCTCCGACCGTCTCCGAAGAGGTCTCACCGTGCCGCCAAGACCGGCCCCACTGCCGCATGCCGGACCAGAAATTCGTCGGCCAGAGCGTAGTAAGACTTCGATCCGATCCCTTCCGGATCGTGCTCGAAAATGGTCTTCGCGTGGCTCGGAGCTTCGCCGATCCGGATCGTCCGGGGGATCACGGTTTTGTAGAGCTGGTTTGGAAAGTAGTTGCCGACTTCTTCCACCACCTGCTTCGCCAGATTCGTCCGGCCGTCGAACATCGTCATCACGATGCCCTCCAGCGCCAGATCGGGATTCGCGCCGGAACCACGGATCTCGTCGATCACGTGGACAATCTTTGCCAGCCCCTCGAGCCCGAACCACTCGCACTGCAGCGGGATCAGGATTTCATCCGCCGCCGCGAGCGCGGAAGTCATCAGGACGCCGAGCGAAGGCGGGGTATCCAGCAGGCAGAAATCGAAAAGATCGTTCGGCTTGAGCCCCTGCAAATGCGTGCGAAGCCGGACGAGGTGGTCATCGCCGCGTGCGAGCTCGATCTCCACGCCGGCGAGATCCATGTGGGAAGGGATCACCGAAAGATTCTCCCGTCCGGAGGGGATGATCTTGTCCCGTACGTTGGCATGCCCGAGCAGGGCCGGATACACCGTGCCCTCTCCATCCACGTCCAGACCTAGGCCGCTGGTGGTATTCGCCTGGGGGTCGAGATCGATCAACAGAACACGCTGCCCGCGCAAGGCGAGGGCGGCAGAGAGGTTCATGGCGGTGGTGGTTTTCCCCACGCCTCCCTTTTGATTGGCAACAGCGACGACTTTCATCTGGCGCGAGTGAACGGCAGCGGCACGGAGTCTTCCGGGAGGAGCGGGGCCTTGCAAACAAAACCGGCAGCGCCTTGCCAAATGACGCCGTGATCGGGTGTCGCAGCAGCCGGCAGTTCCGGCTCTATTTCTGGTGGGCCGCTGACGACAACTGCGGAATTAAATTGGATAGCGGGGGCGACAGGTAATGATAAGCGCCCGTCATCCCTTGGTGCGATTATTTTCCCGGCATCAGTTAACGAAGAAATAACCTTTCGATTCTGGTGGGGATAAATTCGGTGAATGGAATTCTGAATCACCCTTTCAAGACGCTCACTCTTACGCGGAAATTAAAATCCGCGTGTTCACCATCAGATAGCAATCGATTGCCATTTTCCCTTTTCCCGAGCCCGATACCGCCCTTCATTCCCGGCCTGCCCACATGGAGATCACGGAAGACTGGATAAGAGGACTCACCGGCTGGAAACCTTTCAAGGAAGGCAAGTCCATCGCGGAGCGGGGTCTTGTCACCGGCTTCAAGAGAAACGGCGAGGTTCTGCAGGGAACCATCCGGGAAGGCCGGATGAACCTCCGTCCGGTGGTGAAAGTCGTCGGCCCCACCGATGTCCGCGTTCAGTGCGGCTGCCCGGAGCATCGCGCGACCGGCGCGGTCTGCGCCCACGCGGTGGCTGTCCTGCTGGACTCGCTCACCGACGCATCCCGAAATAAGAAGGCTCCCGCAATCGCTGCACCCTCGACATCCCCGGGAGGCTTTATTCCGCGGGCATGGGAGATCCGGCTCTACGCCCGCTTTGAATCCGAATGGAGCGCCGGGCGGCTCTCGGTGCGTCTGATTCCCGCCTCGGCCGAGCCGGGCCCCGCCGACGTACGGATTTCAGCCTGGCTGGCGGCGCGGAATGCCTCCGTGAAAGCCTCCACGCCCTTGGCTCTGAATCTCGCCGGGCCGGAAGTGGGGGAATTCCTGGACCTGTCGGCAGGACACCCTCGGCTGGAAGTCGATGGCCGGAAGGGCCGCTTTTCCCTGGAGGAAGAGCCGGGACCGCCGGTGCGCCTCGGGGACAGCCGCTTGGAGGGAAATCGGCTCCTGATGGAATTGCCCGCCGGGCATCCAAGGGGCGCCATTTTGCCTTGGGGCGAGTTTCCGGCTCTGGCAGGGCCGGATTCCGCGGCGCGGCTGCCCGCCAGTTCCAGCGACCCCGGGTGGCTCCCGGAGGTGGGGGAGCTGCTGGTAAAGGGTCGCTTGATCCTGCCGGTAGAGCGCTTCCTCGCAAACCACGACGCATGGATGGATCTCTTCGAGCCGCCTCAGCCGGGCTGGCTGGGGCAGATTCGACTTGCCGGGGCAGAGCCTGACTTCGAACTGGAGCTCGAAGGCTCGCTTGAGGCCGTGGACGCCGTGCTGAAAGTCCGCTATCCGGGCCTGCGGGCCCTGCCGGTCCCGGAAACCGGTGAGCCGATTCCCGGCCTGCCGAGACTCGCTCCGGACGGCCACCTCCTGGCCCGGAATCCCGCGGCCGAGGAATCGACCCGCCGTCGGATGCTCGCCTGCGGCTTCACCGCCGAGACCCCGCCCTCGCGCTTTCGCCTGCGGAGCCGGGAAGGGGTGCTGGCCTTCATTGCGGACGACCTCCCAGGGCTCCGGCAGCGCTGGACGGTCAGGCTGGGGGAGCGGTTCGCCACGGTCTCCGACCGCGTTCATGTGGTCTCGCCCGAGATCCAGGAACTCGCCGATCACGGATCTTCGCTTGCGTTTGAATTGTCGTTTCAGACCGGCGGCGGAAAGCGGATTCCGGCAGCGGAGATACGCCGCATTCTTCGCGGAGGAAAGCGTCACGTCAGGCTTTCAAACGGTGCGGAACTCGTGGTCAGCCGCCAATGCGGGGACTTGGTAAACCCGCTGGTAGAGGAGCTCGGAATCGGACGACCCGACGAAAGATTCGAGCTTGCGGGACCCTCGGCCATCCTATTCCGGAATCTCCGGGAAATTATTCATAATGATCGGAATTTAATTCGTTCGGGCGATTTATCTAAGCTTGATTTCGAGTCAATTGAAACGACCGGCTTGAATGCGGCGTTGAGACCCTATCAAGCCGAAGGTG
Organism: uncultured Haloferula sp.; assembly: GCA_946885645.1. The sequence goes on along the minus strand of CAMPGU010000153.1, from coordinate 2,800 downwards.
CGGCATGGATGGTAGATCGCTTGAAACGATTGGGCGGGGTCCTTCTGGCGGATGAAATGGGTCTCGGGAAGACGATTCAGACGATTGCTTCAATCAACCACTTCAATCAGGCTGAAGAGGGTATTGAGGGAGTCTCATTAGTCGTCGCGCCGACCTCGCTGCTGGGAAACTGGATGGCGGAATTGAAGCGTTTCGCTCCGGGTCTGAAGACCTTGCTTTTCCACGGTCCCGGCCGGGACAAGCTGCGGGATCAGGCGGATAAGGTGCATGTGATTGTCACAAGTTACGGAACCTTGGTCCGGGACTTGGCTTACCATCTGGGCAGGGAATACCGGCTGGTGGCGGCCGATGAAGCGAGCCTGCTGCGGAATCCGGACGCGGACGCGAGCAAGGCGCTGTGCAAATTGGACGCCCGGGCTCGCGTGGCCTTGACGGGGACCCCCGTGGAGAACCGGATTCAGGACCTTTGGTCGATCTTTCGCTTCGTCGCCCCCGGGTATCTGGGAAGTAGGACGGACTTCAAGGAGCGCTACGAGGCGGCGGGTGCCGGGGTGCAGACGTCTCCCGGGCTCCTCCAGCGGCTACGGCTGCGGATTTCGCCCTTCGTCCTGCGCCGGACCAAGGATCAGGTGGCGAAGGATCTGCCGGACAAGATCGAGATCGACGAATGGCTGACGCTTCCGGACGATCAGGCGGAACTCTATTCCAGCCTCGCCAAGGCGGGACTCGAGGAGATCGGCAGAATCCGCGACAAGCAAGGCGAGGGGGCTGGTCGCATGCATCTGCTGACGCTCCTGCTGCGCCTGCGGCAGGTTTGCGTGGATCCTGCTCTGCTCGATCTCAAGGAGGGCCAGAAATCAAACGCTGTAAAAATCGAGCGTTTGCTCGAACTGCTTCAAGAGCGTTCTGAGAACGGCCTAAAAACTCTGGTATTCAGCCAGTTCGCAACAAACCTACGGAATATAGAGAAGCGGATTCCGGAGGGTTCTTCACAGGTTTTTCGCATCGATGGAGCGACCCGAAATCGCCAGGAGTTGGTCGATTCCTTCCAGGCCTCGGCCGGGGCGGCGGTATTCTTGATCAGCCTGAAGGCCGGGGGCTACGGCCTGAACCTGACCGCCGCGGACGCCGTGATCCACCTCGATCCGTGGTGGAATCCCGCGGTCGAGGCTCAGGCGACCGACCGAGCCCACCGGATCGGCCAGACCCGACCAGTAACCGTTTACCGACTCCTGACCCGCGGCACCGTCGAGGAACGCGTGCGCCGGCTCCAAGAGCAGAAACGCGCGATCATCGATGCCGCCACCGGCGACTCCGACAGCCTCCCGCAGAACTGGACCGCCGAGGACATGGAAGGGCTTTTGCGGTGAAGCGGGATTTTCGTTGGACCGGCCGCGGGATTGACCTGCGGCGGGTTCTGAACGGCATTAGAAACCCGGAATTCAACTTGTTACAATGCATGTAATGCGGAGTCAAGAAAATTCTAATATGGAGATTTGACGGGCCGACCATAGGGTGTTAATCGCCTGCCCATCGCACAAGTTCACGCCCGTGGCTTGCTGTGTTCCCTAACTGCTCCGGAGCGTTCGTAGCGCCCCGGGGCTCTTTTTTTATGAATCTCCCTTCTCTGGTTCATGGGACTGCCGTACCCGGGGTCGTTCCGGCGTGCGCCGAAGAGCTTCTTCGACACAGGCAGAATGCGGGCGAGATCGTTGTAGCGGGAGTCGCGGTGGAACACGCCCTGTCGGAAGTTCTAGGAAATCTGCTCTTTGGTTCCGTGCAAGGTTGGCACTGTGGAAAGCTGCACATCTCAAAACCTTATCTTGAGGCTCTATTCTTTGAGAACAAGAGCGTCACGTTAGATTCGAAGCGCCATTTATTGATCTCGGCGCTTGAATCAAGCGAAAGGCTGGAGCCGCAGAAAATCAAGGAGCTAGACAGGAATATCCGCAAGGTGATGGATTGGAGGAATGCCTTCGCGCATGGTCGTATTAGATTCAAGGGCGAAAAAGTTTACCTCGCCTATTTTAAGAATGGGCTGAAGCAGGAGGAACTAACGGATGATTTTTATACTAAAATCGAATCCTATTTCTGGGGTGCTTACAACGAGGCATTCAACCTGTTGGGGATTGTTTTGGGTTGGCTAGAGCCGGTAAGGGCGGGTTTCTGGAAAACCACTCCTGCCGAGATACTTATAAAGAAACGACCCGACGACGATAAAAGCGATTGATGCGCTGTGGTCGAATCTGCCAACTCTTTTTTAATGCTGCGATCAGCGTCCCCGGTCTACGAAGCCGGGTTCGGTCTACGAAGCCGAAATGAAACTAAGGGAACACAGCACAAGAACACGGGCGCGGAATCCTGCTTGAGGATAACCGCACGCATATTCCCGCCCGGGGTCTATCCACGGCACGGGAATGAGGAGCGAAGTATCGTGTAACACACATACAGCGGATAGCCCGTGCCGTGGACTTGACCCGATATCTATCGGGTTTGAGACCGAGCACCGCGGCAGGTCCTATCGAATTTCCCGGGAACAATCCCCGTCTTTGCGCGGCGGCGAATTGAGCCCTTCTCGCGCCCCGGCCTCTGATGCCGGGTCCCATTGCAGGCAATCCGCCGCCGCGCTCCGTTCCCGTCTCGTCCACGTCCGGGACTACAACCCGCCGAACTGGCTCACCCGCTCCGGTGTCGCGAAGAAGCGCAAGGCCATCGAGCGGAAGGGCCTGCCCTGGATGAAGCGTTGGCGAATGATCACGCTGACCATCGACCGGGATCTTTTCGAGTGGTCACCCCCGCC
>CAMPGU010000152.1 GCA_946885645.1 uncultured Haloferula sp. | reverse complement strand
CTTCCGGAAAGGCGGGAGCGATAGCGACCCTGCCCGGGACGGCCCGGCCAGCGTTTGCCGATTGCACTGCGTTCTCCCCGGCCGCCGGCGGGAACGGCGGCATCCGGCCTCGCCGCTGCCTCCGCCTCCCGTTTCAGCTTGTCAGTTAGAGAGGATGGATCATGTTGTAGGAGACCAAACCCCATCGACATTAACGTGCAGAATTTCCTGACCGACCACGGCATCGGAACCTCCCTGATCTTCGGTGCCTTCGGACTCGCCGCCGCCGTTTACTTGATTCGGATCGTCCTCGCAGCACCTGCAGGGAATTCACGCATGGAAGAGATCGCCAAGGCCGTTCTCGACGGCGCGAAGGCATATCTTCACCGGCAACTCATCACCATCTCCGTGATCGCCGGGCTGCTTCTGATCGCCGTTTTCTGGCTGCGCGGGTGGGAGACGGCGCTGGGCTTCGTGCTGGGTGCGGTATGCTCGCTGGCGGCGGGATACATCGGGATGATGGTGGCGGTCAGGGCGAACGTCCGCACCGCCCAGGCAGCGTCGGTCGGATATCATCCCGCGCTACGCGTCGCTTTCAACGGCGGCGCGGTCACGGGATTGCTGGTCGTGGCGCTCGGGCTGCTTTCGGTGGGGGTATTTTTCCTCCTCATCCGGGAGATCTCCGGCAATACGCGGGTGGCGGTGGACTCGCTGGTCGGTCTCGCGCTCGGTAGCTCGCTCATCAGCGTCTTCGCGCGGCTCGGCGGAGGCATCTATACGAAGGCCGCGGATGTCGGAGCCGATCTCGTCGGCAAGATCGAGCAGAACCTGCAAGAAGACGATCCCCGGAATCCCGCCACCATCGCCGACAACGTGGGAGACAACGTGGGAGACTGCGCGGGCATGGCTGCTGACGTTTTCGAAACCTACGCCGTGAGCCTGATCGGCGGTGTCCTCGTGGGCTATCTAACAGCCGCAGGCGCGGGCATGCAGCCGCTGGTTTACCCCTTTCTCATCTGCGGCATTTCGATCGTGGGTGCGCTGCTCGGCATCCTCTTCGTGAATGTCGCCCGCATCCCCGCCACGGCCGCGCTGGTGGGAGGAGTGGCGATCAGCGGGATCGTCTCCGCCATCCTGCTCTGGCCCCTCACGTCCACGATTTTCCCCCAGCCGGTCTCGTTCGCGGGCCGGGAAGCGGGAGCCTCGCAGCTCTACCACTGCGTGCTCGTCGGGATCGGCCTTACTTTCGCCACCGTCATCATCACGAACTACTTCACCTCCACCGCCCATCGCCCGGTGCGGCGGCTCGCGAGGGCGTGCGAAACCGGCCACGCGACGAACATCATCGCGGGCATCAGCACCGGCCACCATGCCACGCTGCTGCCGGTTCTCTGCATCGCCGGATCCATCTGGTACTGCCATTCCGAAGCGGGCCTTTACGGCATCGCGATCGCGGTGGTGAGCATGCTCAGCCTTTCCGGCATCATCATCTCGCTCGATGCCTTCGGCCCCATCACCGACAATGCCGGCGGCATCGCCGTGATGAGCAATCTCGACCCGTCCGTGCGCGAGATCACCGACCAGCTCGACGCGGTGGGCAATACGATGAAAGCGGTGACCAAGGGGTACGCGATCGCTTCGGCCGGTCTGGCGGCGATGGTGCTCTTCGGCTCGTACGTGGAGGAACTGAAGGTGCATCTGAGGCAGGATTTCACCTTCGACCTGATGGATCCGCGGGTCATCATCGGGCTCTTCATCGGCGGGCTTCTCCCCTTCATCTTCACGGCGTACGCCATGGACGCGGTGGGTACTGCGGCGGGTGCCGTGGTGAAGGAGGTGCGCCGCCAGCTCAAGGCCTATCCCGGAATCCTGGACGGCACCCATAAGCCGGAGTACGGGCAATGCGTGGACATCGTGACGAAGGCCGCGCTACGGCAGATGATCCTTCCCGCTCTCTTGCCCCTCGTCTTTGTCATCGCCGTCGCCAAGATCCCGCAGCTCGGCCATATCGCCCTCGGCGGCGTGCTCGTCGGCACCATCGTCACCGGCCTGTTTCTCGGCATTGCCATGACTTCGTCCGGCGGTGCCTGGGATAACGCGAAGAAATACATCGAGGACGGAAACCACGGCGGCAAGGGGACCATCGCCCACCGCGCGAGCGTCACCGGCGACACCGTGGGAGATCCCTACAAGGACACCGCGGGCCCGGCCGTGAATCCGATGATCAAAGTGGTGAACATCCTCGCGATTTTGATCATTCCGATCCTCTTTGCGTAAGATTCGCGCATCTTGTACGCGGTAAACGGCTTGCAACTGCCGAAAGCACGGCCCGGAGATGCGATAGGAAATTCCCTTACGACATTCTGCGGCATGCCCCTTGCATACCCCGTGCCGATGGGCTTCTTTCGGGCTTCCGAAACAGATGCCGTCCCGCACCATCGCCGTCGCACAGGTCTCCCGCGCCCGCTCTCTCCATGACAAGCGGCCTTACCATGTCGCGGTCTTTTTCACCTTGATCCACTATCTTTGCCTTATCGCGCTGCTGACTTGCGGGGTGATACTGGCCCTCAATCCGGTACCGGGATCGGTGCAGATCCTCATGGTGTCCTTGCTCGCCTGCATCGTCTCCTGGCTGGTGGCATTCTTCAGGCGGCGCTCGGTGCGCTGCCCGCTGTGCAAGGGGACGCCGCTTCTCGACGGCGGTGCGTCGAAGCACGCCAAGGCTTTCCGTTTGCCTCCGCTCAACCACGGCAATACGGCCGTCCTCGGCATCCTCTTCCTCCAGCGCTTCCGCTGCATGTACTGCGGCACGCCTTACGACATGCTGAAAAAGTCCTCCCAGCTGCGCTAGCGGAGGCACGGATCCCGGACCCTCGCCCCGCACCTAACCCAGGCGATCGAGCAGCTTCTTGTGGATGCCGCCGAAGCCGCCGTTGCTGAGGACCGCCACCACGTCGCCCGGCTTCGCCTCCCCCACCACGGTATCCACGATCTCATCCACCGTGTGGATGTAGCGCCCGTGCCCGCCGTGCCGGCTGATATCGGCGGCCAGCCGGTCGGGATCGAGCCGGTCGTTCTCGGGGATCTTGTGAAGATCGGGAACCTCGGCGACAACGGCGTGATCCGCCAAGGCCAGGGCTTCGGCCAATTCGCCTTGGAACACCGCCCGGCGGGTCGTGTTCGACCGGGGCTCGAAAAGGATCCACAGGCGGCTGCCGTTGTAGCGCTGGCGCAGGCTTCCCACGGCATATTTGATGGCGGTGGGATGGTGCGCGAAGTCGTCGATCACTTTCACGCCCCCGGCTTCGCCCCGCAGTTCCTGGCGCCGCGCAACGCCGTCGAAGCTCTCCAGCCCCTGCCGGATTTCCTCGGGCGCCAGGCCGGCGAAAAGGGCGGACGCCACCGCCATCGCGGCATTGCGCACGTTGAACTCCCCCGTCATGCGCAGCGAGTAGCGTTCCCCGCAGAGGGTGAATGAACTACGATCCGCCTCGTAGCTCACTTCCGTGATGCGGGACTCGTTGCCCTCGCCGAGGCCGACCGTCCGCACCGGGCACGGAGCCTTGTCGGCGACGGTAAGGCAGTTCGGGTCGTCGCCATTGATGATGGCGAGGCCGGTCTTCGGCACCACGTTCAGCAAGCGTTTGAAGGTCAGCTTGATCTCGTCCAGATTGGCGTAGATGTCCGCGTGGTCGTATTCGATGTTGTTCACCACCACCACCTCCGGGAGGTAGTGCAGGAACTTCGAACGTTTGTCGAAAAAGGCGGTGTCGTACTCGTCCCCTTCCAGCACGTTGAATTCGGAGTCGGTGAAATTGGCACCGCGGCCGAGATTCTTCGGCAAGCCGCCGATCATCCAGCCGGGATCGCGCCCGGCGGAAATGAAGATCCACGCGAGCATGGAGCTGGTGGTGGTTTTCCCGTGCGTACCGCTCACCACGTAGTTCCGCTTCCCGCGCAGGAAGTGCTCTTTCATCACCTCCGGCAGGGATTGATAGAGCAGGCGGCGGGACAGCGCGGCCTCCGCCTCCTCGTTGCCGCGGCTGATCGCGTTCCCGATCACGATGACATCCGCCCCGGCCGGCAGATTCGCGGCGTGGTAGCCTTCGGAAATCCCGATCCCCTCGTTGCGCAGGAAATCCGACATCGGCGGATAGACGTTCGTATCGGAGCCGGTGACGGTGAAGCCCTTGCGCTTCATCGCCACGGCGACGGCTCCCATGGCGGTCCCGCAGACCCCGGTGAAATGGAAATGCTTTTTCTCGGACATGAAAAGGGGTTTCAGAAAACGAAGGAGCGATTCACCGCCAAGGCGCCGGAAAGGCCAAGTTTCTAACCAAAATAAAACCTACGTCGCTTTCGTGCCGGACATTTCCGGCGTGCGGGTGAAGACGAGCCTCCGGCGTGTCCATCCGCTCAGAAAGTAGGCGCGGCCACGGTGGCGTTTTCCCGTTCCTCGCTGCGGCGGCGCAAGATGCGGTCGGCGATCTCCCGCACCATCTCGGTGAGGAGCAGCCACAGGTGGGAACCCTGGCGGTAGTCCGCCGGGGCGATGTGCTTGACCCGCCCGGCGTGGGTGGAGAGCTGGAAGCACTTCCGGAAACTGCGGCCGGTTTCGTCGTCGGGATTGTACACGGCAATGCCGTGCCCGCCGTTCTTGTTCATCACGGTGAAGCAGGGCACGTCGGTCGGGCCGTCCCCGACGTACACCATGTTCTCGAAGGGGATCGGCCTCTGGTCGGGCGGCATGTGATCGTTCACGTCCTGCGCGTAATCGAGCATCCCCTTGTTGATCCGGAAGAGGAACTGCGTCTTGGTGGTGTGGGAAATGGCCCGCTTCGGGAAACTGATGTGGCCTCGGGAGTCTTCGCCGAATTCACACCCGAAGAGGGCCTTCACCTTGTTCTTGAGGCGGCTACCATCGAGCAGCGCCTTGAGGCCGGAGGAAACGATGTAAAACTCCATCCGGATCCCGGCGACCTCGTGGTCGTGGCCCAGACAGGCTCCAGGCAGCATGTCGAAAATTTCGGGCACCCCCGGATAGAAGCGAAGGCCCGCGCCAAGGGAAGCGAGGCGCGCGTTCGACACCTGATCCATCTGGAGGTAGTCCAGCAGGCACTTCAGGTAGGCCAGTTCGCCGTCCCATTGTTGCTCCGTCACCAGATGGTTGCACTTTTTCCAGAACTGCACCGGATCGATGCCGAATTCCGGGAACAGCACGTCGTCCTGCATGTAGCGCGGGCTGAGCGTCTGATCGTAGTCAAAGACCAGAGCAATGGTGTTCTGCGGGGCTGCCATCGGGCGACCCGAAGGGAACCAGCCCCCACTCCGCGCCGCAAGCCCAATCAGGCACGCACCGGTTGTGCGATGAGATCGTCCAAGGCCATGTCGAGCGTCGGAAAGCTGAAGCGGAAACCGCTGTCCAGCAAGGCCTTGGGCACGGCACGCTGGCTGGAGAGGACCACGGAGGCGAAATCTCCCAACACGGCCTTCAGGGCGAAGCCGGGCACCGCCAGAAACCCCGGCCGGTCCATCGCCCGCGCCAGTTTCCGGGTGAAATCGACATTCCGCAGCGGCTCGGGCCCGGTGCCGTTCACGGGTCCCGTCATGGCACCGTGGCTGATCCCGTGCAGCATGGACGCCGCGAGGTCTTCCACATGGATCCAGGACATCCATTGCCTGCCGGAACCCAGTTTTCCGCCCAAGCCCATCCGGAAGGGCTTGAGCAAGGTCTCGAAAGCATCTCCCCCTTTGCCGAGGACAAGGCCGGTGCGCCATTTCATCACGCGCACGCCTTGCGCGGCCACGGTATCGGCAGAGGTTTCCCAGTCCCTGCAGAGATCGGCGAGGTAGCCTTGCCCCGGGGCTGCATCTTCTTCCAAAATCTCATCTTTCCTGTCGCCGTAAACCCCCACCGCCGAGGCATTGACGAGCACCAGGGGGCGCTCCACGCGGGTGAGCTGCGTCAGGCCGCGGGCGATGCCGACGGTTACCCCGATCCGGCTCTCCCATAATTCGCGCTTCCGGCGGTTGGTCCATTTCTGGTTCACGGGTGCGCCCGCCAGATTGACCAAGGCAGAAATGCCCGTGAAATCCGGCAGATCCGACCACTCGCGCCACTCCGTGACCGAATCATCCGGCGTACGCGCGCTCCGGCTGAATCCGCAGACCCTCCAGCCCGCTGCAGAGGCTTGCTTTGCAAGCTCCCGGCCGATGAAGCCGGATGCTCCAACAATTCCGAGGGCGACACTCTGACCACTCATTCACCCCATGATTCTCTTTTCGCGGCCTCCCCGCAACCGCTTTCCGGCTTTCCCCTTTACTTCATTACGGGGAGCCCCTCTCATCCCCGCCACGATGAGGGTCGCCGTTCTCCCTGCCATATTTTTTTGCTCGCTCCGGCTTGCCGCACAGAACCCCGAAGTCCTCCCGGAAGTCCAGCCTGCGGAGGAGGCTCCCGCCCCCATCACCCCGGTTCCCTTGCCGGAGGGTGTCGAGATCCGGCCCGAGGCCGGCCCGCTGATCCCGGATATGCCGAAGAACGTGAAGGTCCGGGAATACAGCTCGGGCATCTCCTACGATTTCGTGACCAAAATCGGGATCTTTCCCGGCCCCTTCGAGGCGGAAACGGAGAACGGCGTGACCCTGCGGGCCGATCGCGCGCGGCTGAACGGCCACGAGATGAAGTATTATGCAGAGGGCGCGGTGAAGATGACCACCAAGGAGGGCATGGAGGTCTTCTCCGATCACGCGGTGATCGATGCCAAGGCAGAGTCCGTCACCCTGACCGGAAATGTCAGCGTCTATCACGGCAATATCCTCCAGCGCGGGAACGAGTACGTCTATTTCTGGAAGGAACGCCGGGGCGATGTCTCCGGCCTGCGCGCGGGGGCCGATCCACTGATCCTCGAAGCGGGACGCTTCAGCATCGAGGAGCGCGACGGGAAACAGGTCTATGTCGGGCACGACGCCGGTGTCACGACGCACGACGTGGAAACTCCGGCTTTCTGGGTCCGGGCAAAGGAGACGACCGTCTATCCGGATGACAAGGTGGTTTTCAAGGGCATGAAGCTCTATGCGGGGGAGACCCCGATTTTCTGGCTGCCCTATCTGGCCCAGCCGCTGGATGCGGACTTGGGCTATCATTTCGTGCCGGGGGCCCGCTCCAATTGGGGCGCTTTCCTCCTGAACAGCTACGGCATCATGCTCGGCGGCACTCCGGATCCCGAGACCGGCGAGAATGACGATGCCTGGCTGCTTTCCCGCTGGCATCTCGATCTCCGCACCCGCCGCGGCGTGGGGACCGGGGTGGACCTGAGCGATACCCGGCTGGAAGAAAACCCGAACCTCAAGGGCCTGTCCCTCTACTACACGAACGATCTCAACCCTGATGTCAGCCGCACGGGAATCACCCGCGGCTTCGTCAACGAGGACCGCTACCGCTTGGCCCTCCAGCACCGGATCCCGCTCGATATCGAAAAAGAGCGCGCGGAGTGGCGCTTCGACGCGAACCTCAACGTCCTCAGCGACAACTACTATCTGGAGGACTTCGAGCCCCAACTTTTCCGCACCGACCCGAATCCGGACAACACGCTCGGCCTCTTCCGCCGCGACGACGGCACGCTCTTCAGTTTCTACGGCCGTGTCCGCCCGAACGAGTTCTATCGCTCGGATACCCGCACGCCGGAAATCGCGATGGACTTCGCGCGCAGGCCGCTCTTCGACCTGCCGATCCTGCACGAGGGCAATATCTCGCTCTCCGTGGTGGAGGAGGAACTGGGCAGCGCCTCGCTTTCCGCGATCCGCCCGCTCCTCACGCTTCCGGCGAACGATCCCCGGGTGCCGATGCTCCTGAGCCAGCTTCCCACTTACGAGCAACAGCTGGTCCAGACGATCCGCTCGCTCCCCCCGGGCAGTGCCGCCATTCCCGGCCTGACCGATCAGCTTTTCAGCCCCGGCTACAACCGCTTCCATACCTATCAGGAGCTTTCCATGCCGACGAATGTCGGCGGCTGGCTCACCCTGACTCCCGAGCTCGGCCTCGGCTACAGCCGCTACGGGGAAGTGAACGGCCCGTCCAAGTCGATCGACCGCACGCATATCCATGCCGGCCTGGAGGCGTCGATGAAGTTCTCCAAGGATCTGGGAGTCGTGCAGCAGCGTCACATCGGCCTCGACGGTCTCCTGCACGTGGTGCAGCCCTACGCGCGCTTCTCGTATATCTCCACGGACGATCTCGATCCGCTCTTCCCGATGGTGGACCGGGAAACCTTCAGCACCCGGCCGCAGCCCCTCTCGGTCCCCAGCTTCACCGCCATCGATAGCCTCCGGGACTGGAGCATCATCCGCCTGGGTGCGCGGAACAAGCTGATCACCAAGCGCGACGGCCAGAGCTTCGATTGGCTCACGCTGGACACCTATTTCGACGCCTTCATCACGGACCCGGACTACAACCGGAACTTCTCCAACCTCTACAACGACCTGCGCTGGAATCCCCTGCCCTGGTTCGGCATGACCTTCGAGACGCAGTTCCCGGTCATCGACGACGGCTCGGGCTTCTCGGAAGTCGCCGCCCGCGCCCGGTTCATGCCTAACGAAAACGTGGAGTTTTCCGTGGGCCACCGGCTGCTGGACAACCACCCGGTGCTGGTTGATTCCCACCGCATCGACCTGCGCGCCTACACGCGCCTGGGCGACAAGTGGGGCGCGGGATTCTTCCAACTATGGGAGCTCGACGACGGCACCCTGGAAGTGCAGCAATACACGCTGCATCACGATTTCAACCACTGGGTAGGATCGGTCGGCATCACCCATCGGGACAACCGCCTGCAGGACGAATTCGGCATCATCTTCAGCTTCACGCTCAAGAATTTCCCCTCGGCCTCGGTGCCTTTCAAACTGGATGCTCCCTGAGCCTCTTCCTCATGTCTCCCGACGAACTCCTCGAATCGATCCGGTTCCGCTACGCCACGAAGCAATTCGATCCGGCACGGCAGATCCCGGATGCCGAATGGGCGGCCCTGGAGCAGTCGCTCGTTCTTACGCCTTCTTCCTTCGGGCTCCAGCCTTGGAAATTCATCGTCGTGAATGATCCGGAACTCCGCGCGCGCCTGCGGGCGCAGTCGTGGAACCAGTCCCAGGCCACGGAGGCCTCCCGCTTTGTCGTCTTCACCGTGCGGACCGACCTTACCGAGGCGGACGTGAACCGCTTCTTTACCACGCTTGCCGCAACGCAAGGGCAGGAGCCGGATGCCCTGGCCGGCTATCGCAACGTGGTGCTCTCCTTTGCCGCCGCCATGACCCCCGAGAGCCGTCACGCGTGGAACATGCGCCAGGCCTACATCGCGCTCGGGCAGTTCATGACCGCGGCCGCCCTGCTCGGGATCGACACCTGCCCGATGGAGGGCATCGATCCGGCGGGGTATGATCAGGAACTCGGGCTAGCCGGCACCGGCTACGCGACCGCGGTCGCCTGTGCGGCCGGTTATCGCTCGGCGGAAGACAAGTATGCCGCCACACCCAAGGCGCGCTACCCGCACGAAGAGGTGATCGAACACCGCTAGCACCCGCGCGAGGGGCTCGCGGAGCTTCAAGCGAATTGGCTTGCCCGGATTTCCGGCGCAATCAATGTGGAATACGTCCTCTCCCCCCCATGAGCGATTCCACGCGTACCCCCGAAGAAGTCGGCAGACTTTGGTTTGAAAGAATGTGGGACCGCAGGGAGCTCGATTTGATTCGCGAGCTCCTGGCGGAGAACGCGGTGGGACATCTGGAAGG
>CAMPGU010000151.1 GCA_946885645.1 uncultured Haloferula sp. | reverse complement strand
GTCTGAGCCATGGTGGTGGTTCGTTATACGGTGGAGCCTCAGTCGTGGGGGTTGCGGACGACGAAGCGGGTGGGAAGGCCGAGCTTGTAGGAAGCAAGGCGCATGGCCTCCTTGGCCTGGGATTCCGGCACGCCGGCGACTTCGAAAAGCATGTTGCCGGGGCGGATCACGGCGACCCACGCCTCGACGGCACCCTTGCCCTTACCCATACGGGTTTCCGGCGGACGGGCGGTGATCGACTTGTGCGGGAAGATCCGGATCCAGACCTTTCCTTTACGCTTGAGGAAGCGGTTGATGGCGATACGGCAGGCTTCGATCTGGCGGTTGGTCATCCATCCGCGATCGAGCGCCTGGAGGCCGAAATCGCCGAAGGCGACTGTGGTTCCGCGCTGCGCATTGCCGGCGCGGCTGCCGCGGTGCGACTTGCGGAACTTCGTGCGTTTGGGCATCAAGGGCATGGCTCAGTCCTCCTGGGAAATGGTTCGGGTTGTGAAATTCGATTACTGGTTGCCGCGCGGGCGGCGGGGTCCGCGGTTGTCGCGGTCGCGGCGGTCGCCGCCACGCTCGGGGCGCGGGGAGCTGCCGTCGTCTTCCTTCTTGTTGACCCAGCACTTGATGCCGATCACGCCGTAAACGGTGCGGGCTTCGGCGAAGCCGTAGTCAAGCGGGACGCGCAGGGTCTGGAGCGGCACCTTGCCTTCGCGGTACCACTCGGAGCGGGCGATGTCCGCACCGCCGAGGCGGCCGGCGCAACGGATCCGGATGCCGTCGGCACCGAAGTCCATCGCGGTTTGCACGGCCCGCTTCATGGCGCGGCGGAAGGAAATCCGGCGCTCGAGCTGGACGGCCACCTGCTCGCAGATGAGCTGGGCATCGAGCTCCGGCTTGCGGATCTCGACGATGTCGATCTTCACCTGGGCACCTTTGCAGATGTCGGAAAGCTCCTTGGTCATGCGCTCGATCTCCGAGCCCTTGCGGCCGATGATCAGGCCGGGGCGGGAGGTGTGGAGCGTCACGCGGACGCTGTTCCACGCACGCTCGATCACCACGCGTGCAAGCGCGGCGAACTGCAGGCGCTGGCGCATGTAGCCGCGGATCCTGAGGTCCTCGTGGAGCTTTTCGGCGTAATCCTTGCCGGCGGCGAACCACTTGGAGCGCCAGTCTTTGGAAACGGCGAGGCGGAAACCGATGGGGTTGACTTTCTGGCCCATGATGAAATGCGGTGAGAGTAGGTGGGATCAGGCTTCCTTGCCGGCTGCCTTCTTGGAGACGTTGATTCGCTTCGGCTTCGCGTCGCCTTCCGGCGCTTCCGCGAGGGTGATGGAAATGTGGCTGGTGCGCTTCAGGATGGCACCTGCGGAGCCCTTGGCACGCGGCGAGAAACGCTTCAGGACCGGACCGGCACCGATGACGGCTTCCTTCACGATCAGGCCCTCGGCGCTGACGGAGAAGTTGTTCTCGGCGTCCGCGATCGCGGTCTTGAGGGTCTTGTTGATGTGAAAGGCGGCCTTCTTCGGAGTGAAGGTGAGGATGTCGAGCGCGCTCGACACGGGCAGCCCCTGGATTTCACGGGCGACGTCGCGCGCCTTCTTCGGAGACAGGCGGACGTATTTGGTGGTGCTCTTGACTTCCATGGATCGGGGTCGGTGAGGCGTTAGCGTAGGCCTTGCGGGCGTTATTCTGTGATGAGGATGGCGGTATCGCCGAATTTCACCGGGCCTTGACCCGGATCCAGTTCTTCGACGAAGGCGCCGCACACGTTGCGGCGGACGTCGGCTACGATGGCGGAGCCGAAAGGTTGTGCCCCGCGGACGAGGCGGTAGGTGGTGCCGATCCGGGCTCCTTGGGCTTCCCCGACGTTCAGGACGAGGAGACCGCTTTCCGGATCGATGTTCACCACCCGTGCGTTTCCGGCGGAGCCGGCGGCTGCGGGGGCGGGCTTCTGCCTTACTCCGAGGACTTCGTCAAGCTCCCGGATAGCAGTTTCCACCCGGAGGCGGGCATCGGGGTCCGCGGCCACCGCCTGCCGGAGGTAATCGGTGATGGCGGAAACCAAGCGGTTGGAGATTCCTTCCAGGTTGCCGAGCCGGTCCTCGAGGATCTGGCGGTCGGCGGTCGCCTGGACCAGACGGTCTTCTCCCCCTTCGAGGAGGTCCCGGCCGAGCGCTTCGAGCTGCAGGCGGACGCGAGCAAGCTGCTCGGAGGCCTCCTTCTCGGCGCGGTTCGCCTGCACGAGGCTCTTTTCCAGAGTCTCGTTCTGCCGGCGCAGGTCCTTGACGAGGCCCTGCAGGTCCTCGGCATCCGTCCCCTGCGCGGCACAGGTCCACGCCCCCGCGGACAGTCCGAAGACCGTGGCGGCGAGAACGATGGGACGCGGGCGATGCATGGGAAACGGAGGCGTTCGGGATGGATTCTTACTTCTTGCCGATACCGCCGTGAGCGCGGAACAGGCGGGTCGGGGCGAATTCACCGAGCTTGTGGCCGACCATGTTCTCGGTGACATACACCGGGACAAAGGTCTTGCCGTTGTGCACGGCGAAGTTCAGGCCGACGAAGTCCGGCGTGATCATCGAAGCGCGGCTCCAGGTCTTGATCGGCTTCTTGTCGCCGGCGGCGGCAGCGGTGTCGATCTTGGCCAGAAGCTTCTGGTCGATGTACGGACCCTTCTTGAGAGAGCGTGGCATGAGTTCGTTAGGTAAAGATTAGCGCTTCTTGTTGTGGCGGCTTTCGACGATGAAGGTGCTGGTGACCTTCTTCGGCTTGCGGGTCTTCTGGCCCTTCGCGTGGCCCCAGGGGCTGAGAAGGTGCTGGCGACCGCCACCGGACTTCGATTTGCCCTCGCCACCACCGTTCGGGTGATCGACGGGGTTCATGCACATGCCGCGGACGGTCGGGCGGACGCCCTGCCAGCGGGTGCGGCCGGCCTTGCCGGACACCTCGTTCATGTGGTCGCGGTTGCCCACGGTGCCGATGGTGCAGTAGCAAGCTTCGTTGAAGCGGCGGATTTCACCGGAAGGCATCTTGACCAGCGCCCAGCCGCCTTCGCGGTTGGAGAGGATGGCTTGCTGGCCGGCAGCGCGGGCGACCTTGCCGCCGTTGCCCGGGATCAGCTCGATGTTGTGGATCGCGGTGCCGAGCGGGACGCTCTTGAGCGGCATCGCGTTGCCCACCTTCGGGGCCACCTTCTCGCCGGAAACCACGCTGGCCCCCGTTTCAAGACCGGCAGGAGCCAGGATGTAGCTCTTCTGACCGTCCTTGTACTGGATCAGCGCGATGCGGCAGGTGCGGTTCGGATCGTACTCGATACCGACCACGGTGGCGGGGGCGTCGTGCTTGCCGCGCTTGAAGTCGATCAGGCGGTAGTGACGCTTGTGGCCGCCGCCGATGTGGCGGGTCGTGATCCGGCCCGTGTTGTTCCGGCCGCCGCTCCTTTTGAGCGGGGAAAGAAGGCTCTTCTCCGGCTTGTGCTTGGTGATTTCGTCGAAGGACGGAAGCACCTTGTAGCGTTCGGACGGGGTATTGGGTGTGAACTCCTTGAGAGACATGGCTCGCTTGAGGGTTGTTCGGGGTTAGCCGGTTAGAAAATCAGACGAGGTCGAAGGATTCGCCTTCCTTCAGGCGAACCACGGCCTTCTTCCAGTGGTTGGTGCGGCCCTCGTCGGCACGGCGCTTGCGCTTGGCCTTGCCGCTGTAGTTGAGGGTGCGGACGTCGGCGACCTTCTTGCCCAGGAGGGTTTCGACGGCACGCTTGATTTCGAGCTTGTTGGCCTTGCGGTCCACTTCCAGGACGACCTCGTTATTGGTCTCCTGGAGCATGGTGGCCTTCTCGCTGAGGCGGACGTTCTTGATGACTTGATAGATGTCTTTCATGGCGCGTGTTCAGCGATAAGGGATCAGGCGGTGCGCTTGGCGAAGGTCTCGAGCGCGTCCTCGACCACGAGGACGGTCTTGGCATGGAGCAGCTCCTCCACGTTCACGCTGTCGGCGGTGACGAGCTGGGCCCAGCCGATGTTGCGGGCGGCGAGGTAGGTCTTGTCGTCGAAGCTCTTGGCCACGATGAGCACCTTCTTCGCCTCGACCTCGGCGGTCACGGCGGCGACGAAGGACTTCGTCTTGCCGTCGGCAATGGAGAAGGAAGGAAGCACCTTGATGGACTCGTCGCGGACGAGATCGCCCAGCACGCGGCGCAGGGCCAGCTTGCGGACGTTCTTCGGCACCTTCTTCGAGTAATCGCGCGGACGCGGCCCGAAGACGACACCGCCGCCGACGAAGATCGGGGCGCGCTTGTCGCCGTGGCGGGCGTTACCGGTGCCCTTCTGCTTGTAGATCTTCTTGTTGTTGCCGGAGACCTCGCCGCGGGTCTTGGTATTGGCGGAACCGGTGCGGCGGTTGGCGCGGTAGGCGGTCACGAGATCGTGCACGGCCTGTTTGCCTTTGTCGGCTTCGGCGAGCAGGATGTTCGCGCTCTGTGCGGCGTCAGCGGTGAGAGTTTTCGCGGGCATGACTGGGATGCGTTTGAGAGTTACGGTTCAGACGCTTTGCCTCAGGCGGCGGCGGTCTTCTTCTTGGCAGGGCGGACGGTGAGGTAGCTGCCCTTGGCGCCGGGCACGGCACCGGAAATCAGGATCACGCCGTCCTCGGGGCGCACGGCGACGACCTTCAGGTTCTGCACGGTACGGGGCACATCGCCCATGTGTCCGGGCATCTTCTGGTTCTTCCAGACGCGGCCCGGGGTGGAACGGCAGCCGATAGCGCCCGTCCGGCGGTGCATCATGGACCCGTGGGTCATCTTGAGACCACCGAAACCGTGGCGCTTCACCGCACCTTGGAAACCCCGGCCCTTGGTGGTGCCGATCACGTCGACCCACTGGCCGGCCGTGAAGGTCTCCAGACCCGTGTGGGTTTCCGGAGCGGCTTGGTCGGCCGGGAAGCGGAATTCCTGCACCTTATACTTGGGCGCGGAGCCGTGCTTCTTGAAGTGGCCGAGAGAAGGCTTGTCCGTGCGGGATTCCTTCTTGTCGCCGTAGCCGACCTGAACGGCCGAGTAGCCGTCCTTTTCGACGGTCTTCACCTGCAGACAGGTGTTTCCGCTCACTTCAATGACAGTGACGGGAATCATGGACTGGCTGGCCGCGTCGAAAAGACGGGTCATGCCGAGCTTTTTACCGAGAAGTCCGAGAGACATGGCTGGGATCGGTTGGAAAATTTGAAGTGCTGGGATCTGAGATCAGTGGCTCAGATGCGGATGGCGATATCGACACCGGCGGGCAGGTTGAGCTTCTTCAGCTCATCGACGGTACGGGCGGTGGGATCGACGATGTCGAGGACGCGCTTGTGGGTGCGGATCTCGAACTGTTCCATCGACTTCTTGTTGACGTGCACGGAGCGGTTCACGCTGAACTTTTCGATGCGGGTCGGAAGCGGGATCGGGCCGGCCACCTTGGCACCGGTGCGCTTGGCGGTTTCGACGATCTCCGCGGCGGAGCGGTCGATGGCGCGGTGATCGAAAGCGCGCAGGCGGATGCGGATCTTCTGGTTTTCCATGGCGGTGGATTAGGTTGAGAGATGTTGGGTAAAGTTGTCAGTGGCCGCGGTCGGCGGTGATTTCCGCAACGATGTTTCCGGGCACCTGCTCGAAGTGCGAAGGAGTCATCGAATAGGAAGCGCGGCCGGACGAAAGCGTGCGGACGGCGGTGGAGTAGCCGAACATTTCCTTCAAGGGGACGTTCGCGCGGATCACGGCGAGCTTGCCCTTGCTTTCCATGTTCTGGATCTGGCCGCGGCGGCGGTTCAGATCGCCCATCACGTCGCCTTGGTAGTCGTCCGGGGTGGAGACTTCCACGGCCATGATCGGCTCGAGGAGGATGGCCTTGGCCTTCTTGAAGGCGTCCTTCATCGCGAAGATGGCGGCCATCGTGAAAGCGTTCTCGTTGGAGTCCACTTCGTGGAAGGAACCGCCGAGGACGTCCACATGCACGTCGATCACCGGGTAACCGGCGATGATGCCGTTGGTCATCGCTTCATTGACGCCCTTGAAGACGGCATTGTGATAATCCTTCGGGATTTCGCCGCCGACGATCTTGTTCTCGATCGTCAGGCCCTTGCCCTTTTCGTTCGGGCGGACCTGCAGGCGCACGTGGCCGTATTGGCCGCGGCCGCCGGACTGCTTGACCAGCTTGCCTTCGCCCGGGGCTTCGGCGGTGATGGTCTCGCGGTAGGCGATCTGGGGAGCACCGGTATTGGCCTCCACCTTGAACTCGCGCTTCAGGCGATCGACGATGATCTCCAGGTGGAGCTCGCCCATGCCCGAGATGATGGTCTGACCGGTTTCCTCATCGGTCTTGACCTGGAAAGTGGGATCCTCTTCGGAGAGGCGGCTCAGCGCATTGGCGAGCTTCTCCTGGTCCGCTTTGGTTTTCGGCTCAACCGCCATGGAAATGACGGGCTCCGGGAAGGTGGGGGGTTCAAGGACGACGTCGTAATCTTCTTCAGCCAGGGTGTCACCGGTGGTGACGTTCTTCAACCCGACCATCGCTGCGATATCGCCGGCGTAACAGGCAGTGATGTCCTTGTGCTCGTTTGCCTGGATCTGGATGAGGCGGCCGACTCGTTCGGATCGGCGGGTCCTCGGGTTGTAAACGGTGTCGCCTTTCTTGATGACACCGGAATAGACGCGGAAGAAAACCAGCTTTCCGACGAATTTATCGGCCCAGAGTTTGAACGCGAGGGAACAGAACTTCTCGTTGTCGCTCGTGTGGACCTCGATCTTGTGCTCCTCGTTGTCCGGATCCATCCCGATCATCGCCGGAAGTTCCAGCGGGCTCGGGAGGTAATCGACGACGGCATCGAGGAGATACTGGACGCCCTTGTTCTTGAAGGCGGAACCGCCGGCGACCGGAACGAGCTTGTTGGCCACCGTGGCGCGGCGAATCGCGGACTTCAGGTCCGCGGGAGTGATCGGCTCCTCCATGAGGAACTTCTCGCCGAGCTGATCGTCCACACCGGCGACGATATCGAGGAGTTCCGTGTAGGCTTCCTGGGCGATGGCCTTCTCCTGCTCGTTGAGATCGGCGATCTCGTAGGTGGAGCCGAAGGTGGCGTCGTCGATGTAGTGGATCGCCTTCTGGTTCACCACGTCGATCTGGCCGATCAGGTGATCTTCGGCGCCGATCGGGATCAGGACGCGCACGGCGTTCGCGCCGAGCTTCTCCTTCACCTCGTGGAAGACGTTATCGAAATTCGCGCCCACGCGGTCCATCTTGTTGACGAACACGATGCGCGGGACGTGATACTTGGTGGCTTGGCGCCAAACCGTCTCGGTCTGGGGCTGCACACCGGCGACGCCGCAGAAAACGACGATCGCTCCATCGAGCACCCGGAGCGAGCGCTCCACCTCGGCAGTGAAATCCACGTGGCCGGGGGTATCGATGATGTTGATCCGCTGCTTTTGTCCGGTGAAGGACTTCACGATCCCTGCCTCCTCGCGCTGCCACCACTCGGTAGTCACGGCGGCTGAAGTGATCGTGATGCCGCGCTCGCGCTCCTGCTCCATCCAGTCGGTCGTCGCGGCACCGTCGTGCACCTCGCCGATCTTGTGGATCATCCCCGTGTAGAAGAGGATGCGCTCCGTGAGCGTGGTCTTCCCGGCGTCGATGTGCGCCGCAATCCCGATGTTCCGTGTCCGCTCGAGCGGATACGGCCTATCAGGACTGTTGTGGTTGGAAGACATGGCGGCGTGGGGCGGGAAGCCCCGATGAGGAATTTACCAGCGGAAGTGGGCGAAGGCGCGGTTGGCCTGGGCCATCTTGTGAACGTCGTCGCGCTTGCGGACGGAAGAACCTTGGTTGTTGGCGGCGTCCTTCAGCTCGTTGGCCAGGGCCACGTGCATCGGGGTGCCTTTGCGGCCGCGGGCGTATCCGACGATCCAGCGCAGGGCCAGGGACTCGGAGCGGTCGGCGGCGACTTCAAGCGGCACCTGGTAAGTGGCACCACCGACACGGCGGCTTTTCACTTCCACGCGCGGCTTGGCGTTCTCGATCGCGCGGGTGACGACTTCGAGCGGATCAACGGTATCGACGCCTTCGCTGGCCTTATCGATGGCGGCGTAAACGATGCGTTCCGCGAGGGACCGCTTCCCGTCGAGCATCACCTTCGAAATGAGGTGGCCGACGAGGGGGCTGTCGTAACGGGAATCCCGGCGGTCGGGCTTGTGGAAAGTGCGCTTGCGGCGTGACATGGTCGGAAAAAATTAAGGCTTCGGCGCGGGATTACTTCTTCTTGCCGGTAGCAGCGGGCTGGCCCGGCTTCGGACGCTTGGCACCGTACTTCGAGCGGCTCTGGCGGCGCTTGTCCACGCCGAGGGTATCGAGCGAACCACGGACAATGTGGTAGCGCACACCTGGAAGGTCTTTCACACGGCCGCCGCGGACGAGCACGATGGAGTGCTCCTGAAGGTTGTGGCCTTCACCGCCGATGTAGGCGATCACTTCGTAGCCGTTGGTCAGGCGGACCTTCGCCACTTTCCGGAGAGCCGAGTTCGGCTTCTTCGGCGTGCGGGTCATGACCTGAAGGCAGACGCCGCGGCGCTGCGGACAGTTGCTCATCGCCGGAGACTTCGACTTTTCGATCGGAGTCTGTCGCCCTTTACGGACGAGCTGATTGATGGTCGGCATTGGATTCCTGCGTGGTTCGGTGTTCGCTTGGGAGCGTACCGGACAGGCGGCGAGCGAAAAATCCCTCGCAGGAGCCTGTTATCCGGAGCTGCACCCGATAGTGTTTGGAGAATGAAGCCGTCCTGATGGCATTTGATGCCGGGTCAGGGGGCGATGTGGGGCGGCGAATCTAGGGATCGCGGCCAACCTGGCAAGACCTATTTAGAAAAAATTTATCGGGGAAAGATTCCTTAGGAAACCCGAAATTTTTGATCTTCCCGTGATCTCACAGGCCGCCTGCTAAAAAGGAAATCTGGTAGCAGAGGGCGGATTTGAACCGCCGACCAAAGGCTTATGAGTCCTCTGCTCTACCACTGAGCTACTCTGCCATCGTTCCGGTTCCGGAGCCGGAGGGCCCGCGGAGGGGCATTCGGTTACCGGTGCCCGCCCGGTTTGTCCACCCGAAATTGGGAAATTTCAAGTGAGGGAGGCCGAAATTCCTTTGAAAAACCATTCCATGCGCTGGAGTAACAAAAGATCCGATACCCGAAACCCCTATCATCATGCCCACCAATCCGCTTTTTTCGACCCGCCGCTCATTCCTCAAAGGACTCACCGTGACCACTGCGGGCGGGATCATCCTGCCGAACCTGCTGCTCCGCGCGCAGGACACCCCGGCCTCAAAGAAACTCGGCATCGCCTGCATCGGCGTCGGAGGGAAGGGGTTTTCGGACATGGTGAACGCCTCCTTCGAGAACGAGATCGTCGCCATCTGCGATGTGGACGCCAAGAATCTCGCCAAGGCCGCCGCGAAATTCCCCAAAGCCAAGCAATACCGGGATTTCCGCAAAATGCTCGATGAGAACGAAAAAGTCATCGACGCGGTGACCGTTTCGACCCCGGACCACTCTCACTTCCCCGCCGCGATGCACGCGATCGCCATGGGCAAACACGTGATGGTGCAGAAGCCGCTGGTCAACACGCTGTGGGAAGCCGACCAGCTCCACAAGGCGGCCAAGAAAAAGGGCATCATCACCCAGATGGGGAACCAAGGCCACACCTTCGAGGAAAACCGCCTGCTCAAGGAATGGTTCCAGGCCAACGTCATCGGCAAGGTGAAGGAGATCCACGTCTGG
>CAMPGU010000150.1 GCA_946885645.1 uncultured Haloferula sp. | reverse complement strand
ATGAAATTGAGTGCCGTGCGCTCCGCCGTCAGGATGCTGCGCGCGGAGCCTTCTATCTTCATGATATAGGCTCCTTCCGCAATCCGGTCGCCGTCCGAGACCAACAATCCCGCCTCGATGGCAGGATCGACTTTCCGGAAAATCTCCAGTGCGATCTCACCGCCCGAAAGCACCCCCGGCTCCCGCGCCACGATGAAGCCCGCGGCGCGGCGCTCTTCGGGCACGAAATACTTCGACGTGAGATCTCCGGTGCCGATGTCCTCTTCCAAGGCCGAGTCGATCAATCGCTCCACGCTTTTTTCCACGCCCGGAGGGTAGGACAGGCGCAGCAGCGCAGGCAATGAGGATTCGGGCCGTTCCCGGAGGACTCGGATCTCATCGCGTTCTAATTCCGCGCAAGTTTGAGCGGAGGTAGCGCGCGTTTCCCCTGCGATCAATCCGGCCGTAAGAATGAACGGTCAGCCTTTGATTTCCAAAAGCATCTGCGGATTATTCGGGAACTTCTTCAGGAAGTAGAGCAGGCGCTCCATCGCCTCCACGGGCCGATGCCCGGAGAGCCCCCGCCGGATCAGGTGGATCTTCTGGAGCATGTGCTCCGGTAGCAGCAACTCCTCCCGGCGGGTGCCGGATTTGAAGATATCCACCGCCGGGTAGATGTAATTTTCCGCAATCTTGCGATCGAGCACGAGCTCCATGTTACCGGTGCCCTTGAACTCCTGAAAGATCGCTTCGTCCGCACGGCTGTTTGTTTGAATCAGGGCCGTAGCCAGAATCGTCAAGGAACCGGCCTCGCGGGTATTCCGCGCCGCGGCGAAAAGCCGGCGCGGCACCTCCAGCGCGCCCACGGTGATTCCGCCGGTGCCGATGCCCCTGCCCTTCTGGCGCATGCCGCCATTGTAGGCGCGGGCGAGACGGGTGATGGAGTCCATCAGCAGGAAGACGTGCTTGCCGGATTCCACCAGACGCTTCGCGCGCTCGATGCACATCTCGGCGATGCGGCAGTGGCTACGCGCGCCTTCGTCATTGGAGCTCGCGTAGATTTCCGCGCCAGGCAGCGTGCGGCGGAATTCGGTCACCTCTTCCGGCCGCTCGTCCACCAGCAGGATCATCAGGTGGATGGTCTCATCGTGCAGCTCGCGCACCGCCTCCGCGATGTGAAGCAGCAGCGTGGTTTTGCCCGAGCGCGGCGGGGAAACGATCAGTCCGCGCTGACCGCGTCCGACCGGGGCCATGAGATCGAGCACCCGCGTGGTGAAGCGGGGTTGGGTCGTTTCCAAGCTGATGCGCTTGTTCGGATTGATGGCCTTGAGCTCGTCGAAGGAAGGCAGCCGCTTCGCCTCATCCGGCGTCAGGTCGTTGATCGTCGTCAGCTCCACCAACTGTTGGCCGCGGGGACCGTCCTGGGCCAAGCCATGGATCCATACGCCCGGCCGCAGGCCATGGCGACGAACCATCTCCGGCGAAACGAAAACATCGTCCCGCGCCTGTTCGAAGTTCTTCGAGGGCACGCGCAGGAAGCCGAAGCCTTTCGGCGCGAGTTCCAGCATTCCGTTGACCTCCACCTTCGGGCCGGAGAAAGCCTGGGCCTTCTCCACGGGCTCCCGGTCGCGCTCACGTTCCCGTTCGCGCTCCCTTTCACCACCGCGTTCACGTTCCCGTTCGCCACCGCGTTCACGTTCCCGTTCGCCACCGCGTTCACGTTCCCGTTCGCCACCGCGTTGCTTTTCGGCGGCAGGGGCGTCCCCGCCCTCTCCCGAACCATGTCGTGCCTCGCGCTCGCGCTCGCGGCGGCGCTTGCGACGGCGCTTGCGGCGCTCGCGGTTGGCATCCGTGCGATCTCCCCCCGCGTCCGGGCGCTGCTGCTGTTGTTGCTGGTGAGGCCGCTGCTGTTCCCGCGGCTCGCGGGACTCCCGGGGTTCACGCGATTCGCGCTCTTCCCTCGGGGTCACCGGGCCGCCGCCGGGAACCCGTCCGAAGACGGGGCGCCCCTCGCCTGAAGAGTCTTCCCGCGATGCCAATTCGGGGCGGGTAGTTTCCACGGGCTTTTGCGGCTCGTCCCGGACCGGACGGTCATCGGTCGAACGCTCTGCAGACGGAGTGGAAACGGGCGGCTCGGCGGGAGTGAAGGACTCATCCGCTGCCGGGGCCTTCTTGCGGGCCGCCTTTTTCGCGACCTTGCGTGCGGCGGGCTTCGCCGACCCATCCGGCTGATCGTCGGATGCGGAACGCGTCACCGGCTGCGCCGGTACGTCCAGCGGCAGAACCGCCTGCACGGAGGCGGTGTCCGCCGCTTTCTTCGCAGCTTTCTTGGCCGTCGTCTTCTTCGCCGCTGCCTTTTTGGCGGCTTTCTTGGCCGCCTTTTTAGCCGCCTTGCGGGCGACCGGCTTGCTCTCGGCGGACGAGGGTTCCGCAGCGGGTTCGTATCCGGCGGTGTCCTGGGACGTGTTGTGGCTCATTAAGAAAAATTTGGGGCGAGACCGGAAAAACTCCGGTGGTCATGCTTCGAGGGCTTCGAGAACTTCGTCGGCTACCTCGAAATTGGTGAAAACGTTCAGCGTGTCGTCGTACGCATCCAGCAGGTCGTAGAGTTTCATCACCTGACGGGCGATCTCGGGATCGGAGACCGTGGAAAGATTCTGCGGCACGGAGACCAGTTTCTCCGATGCAATGGTAAATCCGGCGGCGCGCAACTCCCCGGCCACGGCCGCGAGCTCGACGGGAGAAGTCAATACAACGTGTTCGCTTTCGTCACTCTGCACGTCGTCCGCACCCGCGAGGATCGCGGCTTCCATCATGCGGTCCTCTCCGATGTCCCCGGCAGGGATGCGGATTTCCCCCTTGCGGTCGAATTGATAAGCCACGCTGCCGGGGGTGGCGACGCTGCCCCCGTTCTTGGAAAAGAGGGAGCGCAGGTCGGCGGCGGCACGATTCAGATTATCGGTGGCGATCTCGATCAGGAAAGCGATCCCGGCGGGTCCGTAGCCCTCGTAGGTCACCTCTTGGATCGCTTCACCGCCCAACTCGCCGAGGCCC
Source organism: uncultured Haloferula sp. (assembly GCA_946885645.1). The sequence continues at coordinate 6,768 of CAMPGU010000150.1, read as the reverse complement.
TTCTTGATGGCGCGGTCGATGTTCTCCTTCGGCATCGAAACGGCCTTGGCATTGTCCACGGCGGCACGCAGGCGGGCGTTCATGCCGATGTCTCCACCGCCCGAGCGGGCCGCAAGGGCGATTTCATGGGCACATTTGCTGAACACCCTGCCCTTGATGACATCGACGCGGGCCTTGATGTGCTTGACCTTGGACCACTTGTTGTGACCAGCCATGATCGATTGTGTGGGGAACAGAAAGGAAAGGGGTGCGTGGGGGCACGTGACCATTCCCTGTTAGGAAATGCATGAAAGGATTTCGAACAACGGCGTGACCGGGTTATGGCGAAGCCCTGCCAAAGTGCGAATTCAAGCGCGGCAGGGTTTTCAAACCCGGGGGCGGCTGCATCACCGGCGGCCGCCGACGTCCATCGGACTTGGGGGAACTTTGCCTCTCCCGGGGATTTTGGCAAAACAAAAATTTCACCTCCCCTGCGGGTAGTGGAGAGGGTGGCGATGGACTACAAGATGCAGCCCGGCGCGGCGGTCCACGCCCATTTCTATCGGAGTCCCACCGCCCGTCGCACACGGTCGATCACCGGTGCGGCGGCAGCGCGGGCTTTCTCCGCTCCCTTGGCGAGCACTTCGTCGATGTAGCCGGGGTCGGCGAGGATCTCTTCCCGGCGCGCACGCATCGGCTCGAAGCGCTCCAGGTAAGCCTCCAGAAGCCGCTTCTTGAAATCGCCGTAGCCGATGCCCCCGCGATCGTAGTCGGCTTCCATTGCCGCCACGTCCGCCTCGCCTGCCATCAGGCGGTAGAGAGCCAGCAAGGTGGAGCCCTCCTTGGGCTTCGGTGCCTCCAGCGGAGTGGCATCCGTAACCAGCTTTTTCATGATGAGCTTCTTCACCTCCGCCGGCTCGGCGAAGAGCGGGAGCGTGTTACCATAGCTTTTGCTCATCTTTTGCCCGTCGAGGCCCGGCACCACCGCGGTGGCTTCCCGGATCATCGGCTCGGGGACGACCAAGGTGCCCTCGCCGTAGGCTTCGTTGATCTTGCCCGCGAGATCCCGGGTGATTTCGAGATGCTGCTTCTGGTCCTTGCCCACCGGGACGCAGTTGGAATCGTACAAGAGAATATCCGCCGCCATCAGCACGGGATAGGCGAAGAGCCCGTGGTACGGGGAGAACCCGTGCGCGACCTTGTCCTTGTAAGAGTGAGCCTTCTCCAACTGGCTCACCGGGCACACGTTGGAGAGGATCCACGCGAGTTCGTTCACTTCCGGCACGGCGCTCTGCAGGAAAAACGTGGAGCGCTCCGGATCCAAGCCTGCCGCCAGGAAATCCACCGCCAGCTCGCGGGTATAGGCGCGCAGGTCCTCCGGATTCCTCACCGTGGTCATCGCGTGGTAGTTTGCGATGAAGTAGAAGGCCTCCCCTTCCTCCTGCAAGCGCACGGCGGGCTCCATGGCCCCGAAGTAATTGCCGACGTGGAGTTTTCCGCTGGGTTGCAGCCCGGTCAAAATGCGCATGCCCGGGAAGATGAACCGGCCCGCCCGCCACGGTCAAGGGGAGGCCGCTCAGGCGATGATCTCGTGGATCGGATCCGCTCCCTCCACCCCCACGAGCTTCTGATCCAGCCCGCCGTAGAAGTAGCTCAGGTGATTCGGATCCAGTCCCATCTGCTGGAGCACGGTGGCGTGCAGGTGCTTCACCTGCACCCGGTCTTTCACCGCTTCCCCGCCGAGCTCGTCCGTTTCGCCGAAAATGGTGCCGCCCTTGATGCCGCCGCCCGCCATCCACATGGTGAAGCCGTAGGCATTGTGATCGCGGCCGGTGCCCTCGGCGTATTCCGCCGTCGGTTGGCGTCCGAACTCCCCGCCCCAGATGACCAGCGTCTCGTCCAGCAGACCGCGCTGCTTGAGATCCTTCAGAAGCCCCGCGATCGGCTTGTCGGTATTACCGGCATGATATTCGTGGTTCTTCACCAGATCCCCGTGTGCGTCCCAGTTGTCGTCATTGTGCGCGCCACCGGAGTAAATCTGGATGAATCGGGTGCCGCGCTCCACCAGACGGCGGGCGAGGATGCACTTGCGCGCGAAGTCATCCGTGCGCGTGCCGTCCATCCCGTAGAGCTTCTTCACGTGCTCCGGTTCGTTCTCCACGTCGATCGCTTCCGGGGCGGTGGCCTGCATGCGGAAGGCCAGCTCGTAGGAGGCGATCCGTGCGGCGAGATCGCTGTTATGATCGCGGCCCTTCAAGTGGGACTTGTTGATGTCGCCCAGAAAATCAAGCAGCGAGCGCTGCTGCACGCGATCCATGCCCGGGCGGTTCTGGAGATTCAGGATCGGATTGCCCTGCGAGCGGAAGACGACGCCCTGGTAGCTGGCGGGCATGTAGCCGCTGCTCCAGTTCTTCGCGCCGGAAATCGGGCCGCCTGTTTTGTCGAGCATTACCACGTAGCCGGGCAGGTTTTCGTTCAGCGAGCCGAGGCCGTAGTTCACCCAGGATCCCATCGAAGGCTTGCCGGTGAGCAGCGAGCCGCTGTTCATCATCAGCATCGCGGAACCGTGGATCGGCGAATCTGCCGTCATCGAGTGGATGAAGGCGATGTCATCCACGCACCCGCCCACGTTCGGAAAAAGATCGGAGACCCACTTCCCGGACTCGCCGTATTGCTTGAATTTCCACTTCGGGCCGACCACGCGGCCCTCGTTCTTCTTGCCGCCGCGGCCGAAGGTCTTCACCGGGATCGTCTTGCCATCCAGCGGATACATCTTCGGCTTGTAGTCGAAGGTGTCCATGTGGCTCGGTCCGCCGTACATGAAGAGGAAGATCACGGACTTCGCCTTGGCCGGCAGCAGCGGCTGCTTCGGCGCGAGCGGGTTGTCGAACTTCAGCTCGTCCGCGGCGAAAGCGCCATCGCGCGACATCATGCCCGCTAGCGCCAGCGAGGTGAATCCGCCACCGATCTGGTGGAGGAATTCCCGGCGGTGGATGCGGCCGCAGAAGTTGCCGGAGGGTGGACGGAGAATCATCGGAAGAAAGAGCTAAAGATCATGCACCCGCGACCGACCCGTTCAGTCGAGGTAGAAAAATTCGTTGAAGCTGAAAACCGCCACGCAGAAACGTTGCAGCGCAAGCTCCGGCGATAGCTTGCTCTCGTTCTTCATCTTGCCGATGAAAGCGAGCGAAAGGGCGAGTTCCGACTCGTCGGGCCCGCGGGAAAGCACCAGCTCGAAAGCGCGCCGGATCTGCCCTTGCAGATCGCCCGGACGGTCCTTCTCCAGCCGCTTCGCCAAGGCACCCGCCTTCTCGTGGATGAACTCGCTGTTCATCATCGCGAGCGCCTGGGTGGGCACCGTGGTGGTGAACCGGACCGGGCAGGTGTTGTCGGTGTCCGCCAGGTCGAAGTCGGTGAACATCGGCGGCTGCAGCGAGCGCTTGATCTTTACATAGACGCTGCGGCGGTTCGCCTGGTCCGGAGGGCTGACGCCCCACTTGCCGCCCTTTGTCGATGAAGTGGCCAGTACTTCCTCGGGCATCGGGACGTAGATGCTGGGGCCGCCCATTTCGAGATTCAGCTCGCCCGTGCCAGCGAGGATCGAGTCGCGGAGTTCCTCCGCCGTCAGGCGGCGCGGATTAAAGCGCCAGAAGAAATCGTTGCCTGGATCTTCCGCAGCGCCCTTTTCGTCGTTGGTGATGGAGAGCCGGTAAGTCTTCGAGTTCAGCAGCAGGCGATGCATGGTTTTCACGCTCCAGCCCTTCGCGACGAACTCGGTGGCGAGCCAATCAAGCAGCTCGGGATGGGTCGGCGCGGTACCGAGGTAGCCGAAGTCGTTGGGGGTAGGACTCAAGCCGCGGCCGAAATGATGTTGCCAGATGCGGTTCACCATCACGCGGGCGGTGCGCGGGTTGTCCGGCCGCGTCATCCATTTCGCCAGCGCCAGCCGGCGTCCGCTGGTCCCGGAATCCTCCGGCATCGGCGGGATGGAAGCGGTCTCGCCGCCCCAGATCGCCGGGAAGCCGGGCGTCACCTCATCCCCTTCCGCATGCGCGCTGCCGCGGATGTGGATGTGGGTGGGCGGCGGCACCGGGCCCACTTCCGTGACCACCAGAGCCTCGATCCCGGGAGATCTCTTGAGCTGCGCGATCTCCCCCAGGCGCTCCAGGTTTTGGCGGTAGATCTCGCGACTCTTGCGGCTGACCGCACGGTATTCGCGGTTCAGGACGAGATCGGAAGGTGTCACGGCATCCACCTCGAGGCCGAGGTCGAAGAACTGCCCGCCTTCCCGCTGGCGGACATGCGCGGCAAGCACGTTGCGGCCGGTCTGCAGGGCCGCCATGAATTCGCGGGGCGCGGGGATCCGCTCGTAGTCGGTGCTGTAGTGCTCGGCGCGCAAGACCGGCTGCCCGTTCAGGTAAAGTTCGATTTCCTCGTCATGATAAAGGTGCAACAGCACGGACTGCGGAATGGAATCGAGGCCGAAGGAGGTCTGGAGCCATAGATCCTGGCCGGTCCACACGGTGCGCGCCTGGACTCCCGGAGCGGCCGTGCCGAATCCCCCCGGACCCTGCTGCCAATTCGCGCGCTCGGCGCGGAAGGCAACCGAGGACCAGTCTTCGCCCGGTTCCTCGGTGGTGTAATGCCACTGCGTCGGTCTGGTGCGGGAGTCGGTGACCAGCCACCGGTCCATGTTGGTCAGGTTGCTCACCCGCCCCGCCACTTCCGGCCGGGTGCGGCGCACGTTGTCCAGCGCGTCGCTTTCGCAGCCGTCCATCCACTGGCGGATCTTCTTCTCCTCGGCGAGGAGCTCGACGAGTTGCTGGTCGCGGTCCTGTACCAATTCGGGCGATTCAATGAAAGTGGTCTGCTTGCCGCCGCGCCCCATCGGCTCGATGCCGCGGAAAAAGGAGGCAAACTTGAAATAATCCGCCTGCGGGATCGGGTCGCCCTTGTGGTCGTGGCAACGCGCACACCCTGCGGTCATCGCAAGGAAGCCCTCGGTCACCGTGCGCACGTTGTCGTCCAGCACGTCGAAGAAATGCTGTTTCCGGTCGGCGGGCTCGTCGTCCCAAGCCATGAGGCGCAGCATCCCGGTGGCGACCTGCGAATCGGCCGTTTTGTCAGGCAACTCGTCGCCCGCAATTTGTTCCGCCACGAAGCGGTCGTAGGGTTTGTCTTCGTTGAAGCTGCGGATGACGTAGTCGCGGTAACGCCAGACAAAGGGCTTCTCGTTGTCCCGCTCGAAGCCGTTCGACTCCGCATAGCGGACGATATCCAGCCAATGGCGCGCCCATTTCTCGCCGTATTGCGGCGAGGCCAGCAGACGCTCCACCTGCTTGCTCCATGCGTCCGGCGAGGGATCGGCCTCGAACGCGCGGATCTCTTCCAGCGACGGCGGGAGACCCGTCAGATCGTAAGAAAGCCGCCGTAGCAGCGCCGCGCGGGATGCCTCCCCCACCGGCTTCAGGGCCTTCTCATCGAGCTTCGCGCGGATGAAGGCATCCACCGGATTTCCCGCCCAGGCGGCGTCGGCGACCGCGGGCGGCTCCACCCGCGTCATCGGCTTGTAGGACCAGTGGGCCTTGGTCTTTTCGTTGACCTCGGTGACACCGGCCATCGGATCGTGGACTTCCACCAGCAGGTCGGCGTCCTCCGGCGTCCAGGGTGCACCCATCTCCACCCATTTCGTGATCTTGGCGATGTCCTCGTCCGGCAGCTTGTTCCGGGGAGGCATCTGGAGGTCGTCGTTCTCGTAAGAGATCGCCTCCAGGATATGGCTCTTCGCGGGATCGCTTTCGTTGAAGGCGGGGCCGTGATCGCCGCCTTTCATCAGGCCCTTGCGGCTGATGAGTTGCAGATTCCCCCGCACCTTCGGGTGACCCTTCTCATCCGTGCCGCCGTGGCATTTGAAGCAATTCTGCTCCAGGATCGGCTTCACCTCGGCCCGGAAAAATTCAACGCCGGCCGGATCCGCAGCATGGGAAAATGCCGCGGACCCCGAGGCGACGAGAGCGATGACCCACGGTTTCCTCATGCAGTCTGAGACAGAACGGCCCCGAAGCGGCTCGAAATTTCATCCGCGTGGGATTTCACCATCGCGCCGAAGGCATCGAGCTGGCCATCGGGAACGCGGGAGGAGGGTGCGGTGATCCACAGCGCGGCGATGACGGCTCCCGTGGCCCCGCGGATTGCCGCGCCGATGCAGGTTTGGCCTTCCATTTCTTCTCCCAGGTCGAAGCCGTATCCCCGCGCCGCAACCTCCTTCAGGTGCGTCAGGAACTCCTCCTGCGAGGTGATCGTGTTCGGCGTGAACCGCGGCAGCTTCAGGCGCGAGACCCGCTTGATGCGCTCCTCTTCCGGCAGTCCTGCCAGCATCGCCTTGCCCGGCGCGGCCGTGTGAAGGCAGAAGCGCGTGCCGGGATCGACCGCGAATTTGAAATGATGCGTGCCGAGCGCCTGGTCCAGCACCACGCCCTCGTCATCGGCAAGGGTGCCGAGCAAAGCGGTCTCGCCGGTGGCATCGCGAAGGCGGCGCATCACGTCGATCGATTTCTCGAAAAGATTGGCGTCGGTCACCGACATCGCACCCAGGATCAGCAGGCGCGGGGTCAGCCGGTAGCGCTTGGTATTTTCCACCTTTTCGAGGAAGCCCCGGTTCTCCAAGGTTACCGCGATACGGAAGGCGCTGTTCTTCGGGATCTTGAGCTCCACGCCCAGGTCGCTGACGTTGATGCCCTCCGGGCGGGAGCTGAGAAGCTCCAGCATCACGAGTGCACGATCAAGGTT